>NZ_PSRR01000196.1 GCF_004296405.1 Bradyrhizobium sp. Leo170 | reverse complement strand
GCCGCCGCCCGAGGCTGGCCGGCCGCAGCGCCGGCCGGCGCCGGATCTTCTCGAACAGCTCAGGGCGGCGAAGTCCGCGGTCCCGGATATCCGTCCCGAAGCGATTGAGGTGCCAATCAGCGATGAGGAGCTGGCCGAGCGGCGCGAGCAGGTGGACCGTATCCTGAGCGCCGTCCTTGCAGAGCCCGATGCGGGATTCCGCGCCATCGGTGTCCTCTATCAGGAGTTCGTGGTCCGCTGCCGGATAGAGGGCCTCGGTTCGGCGGTGCCGGACCTCAACGACTTCCGCCGCATGCTGACGCGCGCCCGCGCCGGGCTCGGCTCCGATCTGGTCGAGGATGACGCGTGGCAGGATGTCTCGCTTCGCCTCCATTTTGCCGGAGGATATGCAGGGCGTCTTCATGATGATCGCCCGCGCGGCGAAGGAGGGCCGGCCGTGCCCCAGCGATGCAGCGATTGCGCGCGCCTATGGCTCACACTCGTTACGCCGCGCGCAACGTCTGCTGACATATATCGAGGATCAGGGCCTTATCGTCTGCCAGCTTGACGGTGCAGGTCGAAGGATCGTGACACTGGTCGAACTGGCCTGGGCGACAGCCCCAGGCGACCCGAATGCCGAGGAACTGCCGGCGGAGCAAGGTTGCAGCGCTGCGTCGCTATGATGCGACGATCGGGCAGGGCATAGACAGCTTTTCCGCCCAATAGCTGATCGTCAGGCGGCGGCGACGACAATCGCGATCTGCCGCGTTTCCGGGGTAGCCTGCCATGGATCCCCTCTGATCACCTCGATGCGGGCCTGCCCGGATTGGAGCGCCCGAAACAACGCGCTGGTCGGCGGTCCGGCCGGGCTCAGCACACAGCCGTCATCCGAGACCACGCCGGGCGAGAAGACCCCCACGAGTTCGACGGCCGTCCCGCCTTCCAGAACGCGCCCGCCGGTTGCCCCGAATAGCAGCAAGTCTCCCACCCGCACATGCAGCACGGGTGGGGGGGCGTCGCATGCCTGGATCTCGATAAGGTGCGCCAAAGCGTTACTGCACCATTTCCTCGTCCACTTCGACGTCTTCCGATGGCGACCATTCGTCGGCGAGGCCCATCCCAGCCTGGATCGACGGGGCACGCTCAGCCGACACCTTCGGGTAGATCCGCCCGGCGAACGCGGCGTCGGTGGCGTTGATGTCTATGCCTCCCCGGATCGGCTCGCCGGTTTTCGTAATCGATCCCGGAAGCTGGTAGCACATGATCGAATCCTGGTCCGGCGGGGTGCCCATGATCGTATCCTGGCTGAGCGGTGTCAGCACCTGCTGGTCCACCATCTCGCGAGACCAACCCTGTGTGCGCAGGAAGAAATCGTACGCCTTCTCTGGATCTATGAGCGCAACCAGCTCCTCACGCATGTGCTCATGCGGGAAGCCGAGCGTGTGCCCGGCTTCATGACGAACCACACGATGGAATTCGCGTTCCGGCATGTTCATCGTGAAACCCTGGAGGTTCAGCGTCGGCCGATTGCTGGGGATATGCAGAATGTCGGTGCCGAGATAGGACCAATATCCGGCTTGATTCCGCGAGATACGCACCTTCCCGACACCGCGGGTCTCCACGAACGAGATGCCGGCGGTTTGGTTCCAGGCATTCATGTGCTGAATGATCCGGCGGCGCAGATCGCTTGGCCCGCCATCCAGAAAGCTGACCGTGAGTTGCCGCTGCTGCGGGCCCCAATACTTCCCAACCAGAACTGAAATCGCTGCCGGCGAGAGCACCAGACCGCGCGCCACAGCGCCGATCGGGCCGAAGCTAACCCGATTCACGGGGTTGATTGATATTGCGGTCTTTGCGGCCTTCTCGACCAGACGATCGGGCAGTTGCTTAATCGAACAGTGCGCGTTTCTCCCACCCGCGTGGGTATGGGAACCTCGCATCGTCTCGCCATGCGGTTTGCTATCGTCTTCGTCCGTATACGGACCGCTATCCACGGCTGTCTGAGCCACCTCCGCGATTCTCATCAAAGCCTGGCGGAGTTTCTGGTCGCTATCGCACATGTTATCCTCCTCCTCGTTGCTGCTTGCTGGCGTCGTCGACATTCTGCTGGAAGAGATGGCATTTGCTCGATCGTGGCAGGTGACGGCGCATTCCGCGTTTCGTCCACCCTTTCGAGCCGCCTTTGCTGTCAAGATAGTCTGCTTGTGCCTGTATTCGGCGTCGATCCGTAACGCTCTTGCGGATCACGTAGCGAACTTGCCCATCCGGACCCAGGATGACGGTAGAGCCGCCGAAAACTTCACTTGTTGCTTTCGAGCTCTGCTTGCACCAGCGCCGCTGGGTGATCTCGGCTACAGTATCGAAGGTGACCTGCCGGTCCGGTCCGACACGACGCAGGGATCGAATAGAACCAACAACGGCCGGATCGACGCGATCGCCCTCCAATCGGCTGTCGCCTGGCAAGGCACAGCCGAACGCATGTGCATATCCTGGCCGCATGACATAGGCCCCAAGTGCCTCGGCCTGGCGTCGCAGCTCGGTCTCATCGGCTGCTCGTCCCGGATCGCCGGCGAAGCGCATCTCCTTGAAGTGCAGGGCTTCGATCGGTTCCATCTTTCTGTCAGGTGGTCGCCACAGCAGAGAATCCTCCGCGAGGTCCGGCACGTCATCGGCGTAGATGCGGCGGCGCGCGAACGAATCGATGATGGCCTCGCGATAGCCGAAGGGATCGTCTTGAACGAGATCGAAATCCGCAGTGATCAGGGCTCGCAGATATTCGCCAAAACGCAGGTCGAACGGCGGGCAGTAGTCGATGGCACGTATGCAAATTGAAAGAAACTGCGATGCCAATGTGCTTGCCTGGTCCGCGAAAATCCCGGCGAGCTCCGGGCCGGGAGCTTCACCGGGAGCCAGACGCGCCAGGCGAAGGTACCGTTTCGTCTTCCGCCGCAGTACCGTCGCGAATGCTTCGAAGATCGCAGTTACCAGAAGCGAACCGCGCTCGTGTGGCTCGTCTCCAGCCTTGTCATACCGTTCGATGCTGCGTTCCTCGTGCTGCCCAGGGCCAGCGAGAGTGATCGCTGAGCGTAACGGTCCGCCAGAACCTGTGGCATGTCCGAATTGGGAAGCGAGTGACAGAAGCAGCTCATCGGTCTCAAGCTTGGCGCCCGACCGCTCAATCGCGGCATGAACGACATCCGAATATGAGAAGTGCATGAGGATTGCCACAAGGTCGGCAAATCCTTCGTGGAAGGCCGAGACATCCGGGTGGGTCGGCAGCCGAAAGCGCGTCCGGAGACCATCCAGCAACGCGTGAGTCATTTCGTGCACGATGATGTCGTGTGAAAGGCTGGTGAAGACCCGGCCATGGGGGCGGCTGCGCCCCTGAACGTCACCATCGGCACTGAAGTATCCGAACTTGAGTTCACCTGCTGACGGATCGTAGTAGGCGTTGCGGTCGCAGAACGCCTGCGGTCGAATCCTGAGCTTTGGATAAGCTTGGCCGGGCTTGGCACGGAAGCCCCAGCACGGATCGCGGCCAAGCGCCCGCCGGAAGGCATAGTAGGTGGACGCACAGACGGCGTAGACCATTTGTTGCCGGAACATGGGGTCGGACGGCGAGGGGACTCGTCCGCTCTCCATCAGGATGCGAGGATTGTCCAAGTCCACCGGCTCGTTGGACTGCCCGGTCGTTTGGTCCCAATCGACCACTTCCAGGATGCTGCCCACTGGACCCGAGCTCAATTGTTCGAATGGGACGTTTATCGTAGCCACTGCGCCATCCAGGCGACTTGCCGTTGGATCGAGTGTGTAGATTCTAAGCGGCCGAAAGATCGGATCGTGGTGCGCCCGTTGGTACGGCTGCACTGAGGCAGTGGCCAAGAAAACCGGATCGACAACAAAGTAGTTGGCCGATGCAGCCAGATCGCCCTGTACCTTGTGGCTTTCAGGGCGAGACGCCACATCAGGCTTCAGGGTGTCATGCAGGGTCGGCTTCGTCGTGTTGTCCACAAAACGACTCCCCGGCACAAATCAACTGGTAAGGCCCGATCATGCGTGAGTGTCGGGCCAAATAAACTGTTTCATCTGATAGACGATCAGTAGTCCTTTCCTTGACCGTCTATTTCACTCCCGTGTCACCCAATAGCTATTTTGCAAGCGATTGCGTCTTCGGCCTTTGAGGCGCACACCGGCATGAACCGAACTGTTATCCATGCCGTACGCAGCCGTACGCAGAAAAAACGGCCCGTGTATTTTACAACGTGATCCGTCGCCGGTGTGTGTGCTGGTTCACGCTGCAAGCATGGGTGTGACTTAATCGGCGTATTTCAGCACGCTTCTCTACAAATCGGCCCATTCCAGCGCGTCCAGGCGCAGCAATGGGATCGTCCTCTTCGACGACAGACTGATCGACTACAGGTGCCTTATCGAATTGCGCGATCGCAGCCCCGGTATTGGCCGAGATCGGCGAGGTCGAGCCCGGACTGGTAAATCGTTCCGCGGATCGCCCTTGCTGATGTTCTGGGTACAATCGAATTTTGTCTTCGCGTCCTGCAATTTTGCCCTGCGACAATCCGTATAGCTTAGCTCAAATTTCAACCATAGGGTAGCCATTTTCGCGAGGACAACTTGTCGCGCAGCAGTAGTCGCTTGCCTGACAGAACTCCTGGTCGAACGATACGGTCAGGCTGCGCGCGTCATCGCATCACTCGGAGACATATGGTCGCTGCTCCCTTGCGACGCGCAACTTGACATGCAGTAAAATTACTGCATTTTGATCCGGGTGGACGACGACCAGCTCGACAATGTCTTCAAGGCGCTCGGCGATCCCGTGCGTCGCCGCATCCTTGATCGCTTGGCGAAGCGTCCCGGGCAGTCCTTGTTTGAGATCTGCGCTTCGTCGGTCGCAGAGGATGGCAGAAGCCTGTCGCGACAAACGATCTCGCAGCACCTCGACATGCTGGAGAGGGCTGGGCTTGTCCAGACGCATTGGAGCGGGCGCACCAAGATGCATACTCTCGACACTGCGCCTCTGCGGAAAGCCGCCGACGCCTGGCTCAACAAGCATCTGAAAAAAGGGAGTGGAACATGAGAATCTATGTCATGAGCGTCTTCGTTGACGATCAGGCCAAAGCCCTGGATTTCTACACGGAGAAGCTGGGTTTCATCGTCAAGCACGATATCCCGCTTGGCGGCGATCATCGCTGGTTGACTGTTGTGTCGAAGGAGGCACCGGAAGGAGCCGAACTCCTGCTTGAGCCGAGTGAGCACCCCGCCGTTGGGCCATACAAATCTGCGCTTGTGAACGATGGGATTCCTGCAGCGTCCTTCAAAGTGGATGATCTCGAAAAAGAGTTCGAGAGATTGCGCGACCTCGGTGTCGAATTCACAGTACAGCCGATGGATGCTGGCCCCGTCAGAATGGCTGTATTTGACGATACATGCGGCAATCTCATTCAACTCGTCGAAATGGTCGAAGGAAGGTGAGGGCGGCAACGGCAACGACGCGGCCGCACATATCGGCTACGGGTCAGAAGCGGCGAAGCCTAGCCGCATGTCATATCGATTCTGAAACAGGAGGCGACCTTGCAAAGGGAAGGTTCCGATGCTGCGATGAAGCCGCCTCCTTTGGTGCGCGTGAAGGAACCTTCACTACAGCTCCAATGTTACACTCACCCGAGCGCGCGAGACGCATAGCATCAGCCGGTCCTGGCGCTTCGACGTCGGCAACACCTTGTCGCGATGCAGGACAATGCCGTCGCGATAGCCACATTCGCAGGAGCCGCAGACGCCCATCTCGCAGGACGACGGCAGCGGGAAATCATGCTCGCGCAGCACATCGAGCAACGACTTATCCGCAGGCACCAGAATCCGCTGCCCGGTGGACGCCACGGTGGCCTCGAACGGCTCGGGCTTGAAGTTCTCATCCACCGTCATCTGAAAATGTTCGCAGTGAATCTGCTCCTCGGACCATTCCGACAGCGACGACTGCACAGCATCAAGCAGCCGTTGCGGCCCACAGATGTAGACGTGGGTGCTGGGACTGTGTGGACCGATCACTGCCGGATCGAACCGTTCGCCGTGTTTGGAGAACCAGCATTGCAGATCATCGCCGCAGACCTGCACCAGTTCAGCGAGCAGCGGCGCCTCGGACGGCGACCTCGCACAATAGTGGAGCGTAAATGCCTTGCCCCACTGCTTCAGGCTGCGCGCCATCGCCAGCAACGGCGTGATGCCGATCCCGCCCGCAATCAGGACATAGCGTTCGCCGTCCGACGTTAGAGGAAGATTGTTGCGCGGCGCGGAGATGTGGACTTCGCAGCCCTCTCTCAGTGTCTGGTGCGCCCACACCGAGCCGCCACGGCCGTTCGCCTCCCGTTTGATGGCGATCTCGTAGCGCGCGGTGTCGGCTGGATCGCCACACAAGGAGTATTGCCGCACGCGCCCGTCGGGCAGGCGCATGTCGACATGGGCACCCGCGCTCCATTCAGGCAGAGCCGGCCGCAGGGGATGAACGAGCTTCAGGTGAACAACGTCCGGTGTCGAGAAGCTCAGATTCTCAACACGCAGCTTCATGATCAAACGTGCTGTCATGGGCTTAACAACTCGATCTTGTCGCCTGGGTGGATGATGCCGCCACGCTCGATGCCACAGTTCAGTCCGGAGCGATTGTAGAGCGGGAGGAAGACCGGCAGACCCAAAAGCTCTTCCAGGTACTTGCACGGAAAGTTCAGCCGCCCGCCGCGCAGGATCACGTCGCCGACGCGAAAACGCCGCCCGACGAGATGGTTCAGCGGCACGCCCTTCACTGTCAGATTGCGGCGGTGGTCGCGCGGCTCCAGCGTGATCGGCGCCTGCTGCAAGGGAGGATCGTTGCGGGAGATAGCATCCAGCGCTTCCTGCTCGATCAGCGTGAGCTCGCGCACATCAGGCTTCGGCGAATAGGTGCCGAGACCGTTATAGTAACGGTCGCCAACGATCCCCCGTCCGGCCACGCATTCCGCCTCGGCAAGCTCCTCCATCTCGTAGCTGGCGCTTGGCGCGATGTGGATGTGCAGCAGGACGCCGCGCCACTGCGTGGCGCCGCCGTCTTTGGTGACGGCGACCGAACCTGCGGGATGCGCGAACGCCTCGATCATCTTCGGCGGCGGCCGCCCTGGCGAACGCATGTTCATGGCTTATCCTTTGGCGCGTAGCGCAATGGCTTCGACTTCCACTAACGCATCCTTCGGTAGCCGCGCGACCTCGATGGTCGAACGCGCCGGCGGCGCATAGCTGAAGAACTCGGCGTAGATCCCGTTCATCACGGCGAAGTCGTCCATGTTCTTCAGGAACACCGTGGTCTTGACGACGCTCTCGAAGGAAGCGCCGCCTGCTTCCAGCACCGCGGACAAATTGGCCAGCGACTGGCGTGTCTGCTGTTCGATGCCCTCCGGAATCGTCCCGCTTGCAGGATCGATCGGAAGCTGCCCGGACGCAAACACGAGTTGGTCGGTCCGCACGGCCTGCGAATACGGACCGGCCGCGGGCGCGGCCTTGTCGGTGCTGACGAGGAATTTGGTAGTCATGTGGTCTTCGCTTTCTTTTTCTGACGTTTGAGTCGAGGTCTATCCCGCGAGAAATTCCTCGCGGTTCATGTTGGCTTTGCGTGCGCGCTGATACTCGATGATGCGCGCGGTTTCGCTGGCGACGGCTTCACCCAGCATGCGCTGGATGATGTGCAGCGTGGTGTCGATGCAGAGCGACACGCCTCCGCCCGTCACCACCGCACCGCTGTCGACGATGGGAGCCTCCTGCGCATCGATCTGCGGATACGTGCTGCGCATCCGCCCGAGCGGTGACACCTCCGGTGGCGCGATCGCGCGTTTCGTGGTGGCGGCGATGCCGTCGAGCACGCCGCTGGCCGCGAGGATCATGCCGCCCGTACAGACGGAGGCCACCTGCGTCGAGGCATGGACGCGCCGGATGTAGTCCAGGGTTGTCTCCGACACGGCCTGCTGCTCCCATCCCGGACCGCCGGTCACGATGACGACATCGCACACCGGCGCATCGTCGATGCCGAACTGCGCGATGACGTCGAGACCATTGGACAGGCGGACGATACCCGCCTTCGGCGCGATGGTGCAGATGCGGATGCGAGGAACGATCCGGCGTGCCATGGACAGCACGCCGAAGGTTGCGAGATCAATCGGCTCGACGCCGTCGTAGATGAAGATTCCAAACAGCATGGAGCTTTTCCGCTTCAGCCGATAGTGTCATCCTTGGTTTCCCGCGCGGCAAAGGCCGCCCACAGCGTCAGGATGGCGATGCCGATCATCATCACCGAGACGCCCGCGGTGCCGCCGAAGTAACCGACCAGCGCCGTAGCGATGATCGGCGAGAATCCGCCGCCGATGGCGGCCGCCGCCTGAAATCCGAACGAAGCGCCGCTGTAGCGAACCCGCGGCCCGAACAGTTCGGGAAAGTAGGTGGATTCCAGTCCGAACATCATGCCGTGCCCGAAATTCATGGCGATGATGATGGCCAGCGTCACCGTGGCGACGCTCTTGGTTTCCAGCATCCAGAACAGGGGAAACGCGAAAGCGATGGTGAACAGTGCGCCCAGGATGAAGAACACGCGGCGACCGATCTTGTCCGACAGCCAGCCGAACAGAGGCAGCGTGATCAGCTCGAACAATGCGGCATACATCACCGCATCGAGCATCATCTGCTTGGGCAGCGCCAGTGTCGTTGTGGCGTACACGACCACGAACACCGTGAGCATATAGACCCAGGACACTTCGGACAGCTTCAGGCCGACGGCGATGAGGAACGTCCTGAAGTTTTTGCCGAGAGCCTCGCCGAACGGATTCTTCGAGAACGAGTCGGTGGCCTTCATCTTCTCGAAGACCGGTGTCTCCGGAACCCGCGAGCGGATGAACGTACCGAGCGCGAGCAGAAGGACGCTGGCCAGGAACGGAGTGCGCCAGCCCCACGCCTGGAAGTCGGCCTCGGGAAGCTTCGTCGCCAGCGCAAACACCAGCGTCGCCAGCACCAGGCCGATGGGAAAACCGATCTGCACGAAGCTGCCGTAGAAGCCGCGCTTGTCGGCGGGCGAATGCTCGATGACCATCAGCGAGGCGCCGCCCCACTCACCGCCAAGGCCGATGCCTTGAATGATGCGCAGCAGGATCAGGAGGATGGGGGCGAGCACACCGATGGAGGCGTAGTTCGGCAGTAACCCGATGCAGAACGTGCTGAGGCCCATGATGAACATCGTGAGCACGAGCATCGACTTGCGCCCCATCCGGTCGCCGAAGTGCCCGAACAGCGCGCCGCCTAGCGGGCGGGCCACAAAGCCGACGGCGTAAGTGCCGAGCGCGGCAAGCGTTCCCGTCAGCGGATCAATGGTCGGAAAGAACGTCTTATTAAACACGAGCGCCGCAGCGGTCGCATAGATCAGGAAGTCATACCACTCAATGATGGTGCCGACGCTGCTCGCAATCACGATCGATCGCATCTTGGAGCCAGCCGTTCGGGCGTCAGATATGGTCGCAGCAATGCTCATTTCCAACTCCTCAAAAAACCCCGGGGAACACATTTCCCGTTTATGAGAGATTTTTCTAAAGTAGTGGATGCAAGCGGTGTGCCGGAATTCCTCCGCCGAAAACGCTGAGCTTTTTCGCAAGCTCGAATGCTTTGATGAATTTGGACTGCTGGCGCCAAAAAAGCCCGCAAATTCGGCGCTGCATGCGAGTACGGCAAGGCGCCTGCGACGGCGCGCCGACGCCCATCAATTGACCGAAGTGACTGAAAAAGCAGCTTTGGCCGCGGCATCGGTCAGGGCGGATCACGACGCGGATAAGAGATTAGTTTCCACTTCAGTGGATCACGATCGTACCTTCGCGGTGTCGATCACGAGGAAATACTCGCATGGCGTCTTGCCGAGATTGAGGAACGAATGGTCGGCATCCGCCTGGAAATAAAGGGAATCCCCCTGATTGAGATTGACGCGCTGATCGCCGATCGAGACCCGCATCCGTCCGCGCAGCACGAAGATGTACTCCTCCACGCCCCGGCGATGGGCCACGAAGGTTCCGGTTTCCGCTTCCGGCGGCAGCGTGTTGAGCGCCCAGTCGATCCCGCGCCCGGGAAGCACCGGAGAAATACACCGCCGCAGGAAGCCGGATTCCTCGTCCTTCAGGATCGGCTGGCGGGCGGCCGGGATATAAACGATCTCGCGTTCGACCGCGGGCGCCATCAGTTGGGAGAACGTGACGCCCAGAGCTTCCGCCAGCTTGGACAGGATCACCGTGGAGGGAACCGTCTCGCAGCGCTCGATCTTGGAGATCATGGAGCGGCTGACACCGGACGCCTCGGCGAGCTGTTCGAGCGAGAAGTTGTTCTTCTTCCGGAAATGACGAATCTCTTCGGCGAGAACCGAAAGCTGAGAACTGTCACTGGGATCTAAAGTGCTCAAACCGGTAATCCTTTTGATGAGCACTACTCTTACGGATTCAGAATGGTAAGGGCAATCTGGAGGTTGGATGGCGGCACTCGCTGTCCTCGCGGTTTATCTGCGCTTCGAGAGAAGTTTCTGGAAGCTCACGCAGCCCTATCGTCCTCCAGAATGAAACGCGTCGGTCCCCGCGTTCTGAGTGTCGCAAATCTGCGACAGGTTGGCGTCGTGTTCTGATGCCACCCCGCTGACATCCTTGCTTCCGCCCGACATGTTTTTCCTGCCATCGCGCGGCATGAGCCGGCGATGGTCAGCAATCAAACAACAGCGGGAGTGAAGCATGAACAAGCCTGAATTCCTCACGACATCGACGAACCCGTTCGCGGAGCGCTACGACAATTTCATCGGCGGCAAATGGGTCGCGCCGCGCTCGGGCAAGTATTTCGACAACGCCTCGCCGGTGACCGGCAAGGTGGTCTGCAAGATCGCGCGCTCGGATGCGCAGGACATCGAGCTCGCGCTCGATGCCGCACATGCCGCCAAGGACGCGTGGGGGCGGACCAGCGTCGCGGAACGAGCCAACATCCTCAACCGGATCGCCGACCGCATGGAGGAGAACCTGGAGCGGCTCGCGATCGCCGAGACCTGGGACAATGGCAAGCCGATCCGCGAGACCCGCGCCGCCGACGTGCCGCTCGCGATCGATCATTTCCGCTATTTCGCCGGCGTCGTGCGCGGGCAGGAGGGGAGTCTCGCCGAGATCGACCACGACACGGTGGCCTATCACTTTCATGAGCCGCTTGGCGTTGTCGGCCAGATCATCCCGTGGAACTTTCCGCTTCTGATGGCGTGCTGGAAACTGGCGCCCGCGCTTGCCGCCGGCAATTGCGTGGTGCTGAAGCCCGCCGAGCAGACCCCGGCCTCGATCATGGTGTGGATCGAGCTCATTGCCGACCTGCTGCCATCAGGCGTCCTCAACATCGTCAACGGCTTCGGGCTCGAGGCTGGCAAGCCGCTGGCGTCGAGCCCGCGGATCGCCAAGATCGCCTTCACGGGTGAAACCACGACGGGACGGCTGATCATGCAATACGCCAGCCAGAACCTGATCCCGGTCACGCTCGAGCTCGGCGGCAAGTCGCCGAACATCTTCTTCAAGGACGTGGCGGCGGAAGACGACGATTTCCTCGACAAGGCGATCGAGGGCTTTGTGATGTTCGCGCTGAACCAGGGCGAAGTCTGCACCTGTCCGAGCCGGGCGTTGGTGCAGGAACAGATCTATGAGCGCTTCATGGAGAAGGCGCTGAAGCGCGTCGCAGCGATCGAGCAGGGCGACCCGCGCAATCCCGCCACCATGATCGGCGCCCAGGCCTCGAACGAGCAGTTGGAAAAAATTCTCTCCTACATCGACATCGGCCAGAAGGAAGGCGCCAAGCTCCTGACCGGCGGTGCCCGCGCTATGCTGGGTGGCGATCTCGAAGGCGGCTTCTATGTCCAGCCCACCGTGTTCGAGGGCAACAACCGGATGCGGATCTTCCAGGAGGAGATATTTGGCCCGGTTGTGTCGGTGACCACGTTCAAGACCGATGAGGAGGCGCTCGCCATTGCCAACGACACGCTCTACGGCCTTGGCGCCGGCGTCTGGAGCCGCGATGCCAATCGCTGCTACCGATTTGGGCGGGCGATCCAGGCCGGCCGCGTCTGGACCAACTGCTACCACGCCTATCCGGGGCATGCGGCGTTCGGCGGCTACAAGCAGTCGGGCATCGGCCGCGAGACCCACAAGATGATGCTCGACCACTACCAGCAGACGAAGAATCTCCTGGTCAGCTACAGCCCCAAGAAGCTCGGCTTCTTCTGATACGGGGGCGTGATGACGGCGCGGCGTCTGCCCGCGCCGTTGTCACGCAATGAAATTCCGAACAAACGCATCAATCGATAGTAATATTTTGATCTCCGCTGCACTGCGGCATAGCAATTGCCGTGCGACATCACGCAATCCTTCCCCGGCCGTTTGAGTTGGGATAGAGAGGGCCAAATCACCCCTCTCATCCGGAAATGCCATGGCCGCACCCAAGAAAAGCGTCACAAAGGAAGCAGGGCAGGAGAAGGGGGACAGCTCCCCGCCGGAATTCACCAAGGAGCAGGAACTCAAGGCACTGCGCGACATGCTCCTGATTCGGCGCTTCGAGGAGAAGGCCGGCCAGCTCTACGGCATGGGCGCGATCGGCGGCTTCTGCCATCTCTATATCGGCCAGGAAGCCGTCGTCGTCGGCATGCAGATGACCCTGAAGAAGGGCGACCAGGTCATAACCGGCTACCGGGACCATGGACACATGCTGGCCTGCGGCATGGAAGCCAAGGGCGTGATGGCCGAGCTGACCGGACGCCGCGGCGGCTATTCCAAGGGCAAGGGCGGCTCCATGCACATGTTCAGCGTGGCCGAGCACTTCTACGGCGGCCACGGCATCGTTGGTGCGCAGGTCTCGCTCGGCACCGGGCTCGCCTTCGCCAACCGCTACCGTGAAAACGATTTCGTGAGCCTTGCCTATTTCGGCGACGGCGCCGCCAACCAGGGCCAGGTCTATGAAAGCTTCAACATGGCCGAGCTGTGGAAGCTGCCGGTGGTCTACATCATCGAGAACAATCGCTATGCCATGGGCACCTCGGTGGCGCGCTCCTCGGCGCAAACCGATTTCTCCAAGCGCGGCGCCTCCTTCAACATTCCGGGCCGGCAGGTCGACGGCATGGACGTGCGCGCGGTGAAGGCGGCAGGCGACGAGGCGGTCGCTTGGTGCCGCGCCGGCAAGGGCCCCTATATCCTGGAGATGCAGACCTACCGCTATCGCGGCCACTCTATGTCCGATCCGGCGAAGTATCGGACGCGTGAGGAGGTGGAGAAGGTCCGCCATGACCATGACCCGATCGAGCAGGTCCGCAACCGCCTGCTCGCCGCCAATGTCAGCGAGCAGGACTTGAAGTCAATCGACGCCGAGGTGCGCGATATCGTCAATGCCGCCGCCGACTTCGCGCAGCACGATCCCGAGCCCGATCCGTCCGAGCTCTACACCGACGTCTACCGCTAAGCGCAGACTGAATACGAAAGAGTATCCGGGAGCCGATATGCCCATTCAAGTTCTCATGCCTGCGCTGTCTCCCACGATGGAGAAAGGCAACCTCGCCAAGTGGCTGAAGAAGGAAGGCGAGCCGATCAAGTCGGGTGACGTCATCGCCGAGATCGAGACCGACAAAGCCACCATGGAGGTCGAGGCCACCGATGAGGGCACGCTCGGCCAGATCCTGATCCCGGAAGGCACCGCCGACGTCGCCGTCAACACGCCGATCGCAACCATCCTGGCCGACGGCGAGAGTGCTGCCGATCTCGCCAAGGCCGTAAGCCCCGCGAAGCAGGAGAAGGCTGCCGAGTCCGCGCCTCCCGCACAGGCCAAGGCCGAAGCACCTGCGCCCAAGGCAGAAGAGAAAGTGCCGGCCGCACCGAAGGCCGTCAGCGAGCCTGAGCCCGAGGTGCCCGCCGGCACCGAGATGATCACGCAGACCATCCGCGAAGCGCTCCGTGACGCGATGGCGGAGGAGATGCGGCGCGATCCGGATGTCTTCCTGATGGGCGAAGAGGTCGCCGAATATCAGGGCGCCTACAAGGTGAGCCAGGGGCTGTTGCAGGAGTTCGGCGCGAGGCGCGTGATCGATACGCCGATCACTGAGCATGGCTTTGCCGGCATCGGCATCGGCGCGGCGATGGCGGGCCTCAAGCCGATCGTCGAGTTCATGACCTTCAATTTCGCCATGCAGGCGATGGACCAG
The DNA here is from genome assembly GCF_004296405.1 of Bradyrhizobium sp. Leo170. Lineage (GTDB taxonomy): Bacteria > Pseudomonadota > Alphaproteobacteria > Rhizobiales > Xanthobacteraceae > Bradyrhizobium. The sequence goes on along the minus strand of NZ_PSRR01000196.1, from coordinate 1,843 downwards.
CTCATCAACTCGGCGGCCAAGACGCTCTATATGTCCGGCGGCCAGATGGGCTGCTCGATCGTGTTCCGCGGGCCGAACGGCGCCGCCGCCCGCGTCGCGGCCCAGCACAGCCAGGATTATTCGTCCTGGTACTCGCACATCCCAGGGCTGAAGGTGATCGCGCCGTTCTCGGCCGCCGACTACAAGGGCCTCTTGAAATCCGCGATCCGCGATCCCAATCCGGTGATCTTCCTCGAGAACGAGGTGCTGTACGGCCATTCCGGCGAGGTGCCGAAGCTCGACGACTATATCGTGCCGATCGGCAAGGCGCGCGTGGCGCGCAAAGGCCAGCACGTCACCATCATCTCCTGGTCCAACGGCATGACCTATTCGCTGAAGGCGGCCGATGAGCTGGCCAAGGAAGGTATCGAGGCCGAAGTGGTCGACCTGCGCACGCTGCGCCCGATGGACACCGAGACCATCGTCGAGTCCGTGAAGAAGACTGGCCGCGCGGTGACGGTCGAGGAGGGCTGGCAGCAGAGCGGCGTCGGCGCCGAGGTTGCCGCCCGTATCATGGAGCATGCCTTCGATTATCTGGATGCGCCCGTTACGCGCGTATCCGGCAAGGACGTGCCGATGCCCTACGCGGCCAATCTGGAGAAGATGGCTTTGCCTTCGGTCGCCGAGGTGGTGGAAGCCGCCAAGGCCGTTTGTTACCGGTGACGCATGGTAGGGCCGCAGGAACAGCCATTACCGCCTGACGTGATGGGTCGCGACGACGCGATCGAGGTGCTGCGCGCCTTTGTCGTCGACGGCGGGCTTTCCATCGCGTTCCAGCGCGCCTTCGAGGAGCCGGATACGTGGGGCCTGATGCTGGTCGACATCGCGCGCCATGCCGCACGCGCCTATGCACGCGAGAGCGAGTACACCGAGGAAGAGGCGCTCGCCCGCATTATCGACATGTTCCAGGCTGAGGTCGCGCGGCCGACCGATCCGGGCAGCACCACGCCGCGATCGAAACAGGGGCATCGATCGTGACCGTCGAGCAATACCACTACGACTTCATGGCGGAGGCGATCCGCGAGGCGGAGATCGGGATCTCCGAGGGCGGTTTGCCGATCGGCGCGGTGCTGACGCGCGACGACAAGATCATCGCGCGCGGCCATAACCGGCGGATGCAGGAGAAGAACGTCATCCTGCACGGCGAGATGTCGTGCCTGCGCGACGCCGGCCTGACCTCGTTCCATGATACGGTCATGTACACGACGCTGTCGCCGTGCTCGATGTGCGCCGGCGCGATCGGATTGTTCAAGCTGAAGCTCCTGGTGATCGGGGAGTCCGTGACGTTCCCGGGCAGCAAGGACATCCTGACGCAGTTCGGCATTCCCTTCATCGATCTTGCCGACACGAGGTCGATCGACATGATGAAGAACTGGCGCTCGGATCCCGCCAACGAGCGCACCTGGCAGGGCGATATCGGCAATTGAGGCTCTTCCGGCCACACCGATCCGCCCACACGATTCCGGCAGGTTTCCTCACGCGACGGAAGCCGCCATGCAAAAGTTAGCTTTGTGAGGTCACCATGCCCATCAACATCCTGATGCCCGCGCTGTCGCCTACCATGGAGAAGGGCAATCTGGCCAAATGGCTCAAGAAGGAGGGCGACAAGGTCAAGTCCGGCGATGTGATCGCGGAGATCGAGACCGACAAGGCGACGATGGAAGTCGAGGCGGTCGACGAGGGCACCATCGCCAAAATCCTGGTGCCTGAGGGTACGCAGGACGTCCCGGTCAACGACGTGATCGCGGTGCTGGCCGGCGACGGCGAGGACGTGAAGGCGGCAGCGAGCGGCGCAGGCGCTGCA
>NZ_PSRR01000195.1 GCF_004296405.1 Bradyrhizobium sp. Leo170 | reverse complement strand
GGCAATCGGTCTTGGCGCCTTACTTGGCGTCTCAGTGCAACCGAAAGACGCCGTCGACGGCGCGCAGCTCAGCCGGCTTGATCAGCTTGGAATGCGCGACGGTCACCGAGTGCAGCGGCCCCTCGAGCTTCTCCTGCCAGAAGGCAAGGAAATCCTGCAGCGCCGGGAATTTCGGGAAGAGATCGTAATTCTGCCAGACGTAGGTCTGCAGCAGCGAAGGGTGGTCCGGCATCCGGTAGAGGATCTGTGCCGTCGTCAGCCCGTACCCCAGCATCTGCTTCCTGAATTCGTCGGAAACAACCCCACCAACCCGCGACACCATATGCCAACCTCCGCTTTCGAAGGAGCGCATTCACGGGATGGCTTTCCTGCCGGAGCCACCCCGGCGGAGATGCGCTCACATGAGAGAAATGTGACGCATGCGACCAACTCATCACAAGCCTAAATGTTTAACGGGCTGTTGAAAAATCGTGCGTTAGCAGCAACTTAGCGCACGTGCTAATACGGGTCTCGCCGCTCGCCCGGAGACCAGTTAATGATGATAAACGATACTGGCAGGCGGCAATTTCGAGTGCCAATTTTTCTGCTAGAAGCCCTTGCCCCCACGCAAAGTCTGGCCTATTTCCATCGCAGCTAGCTTGGCACTCGCCAAGGTAGACTGCTAACGCTCCAGAATTCTACAGCATCCAGAATAGCTTAGGAGGACTGCATGAGTTTCCGTCCGCTTCACGACCGCGTCGTGGTCAAGCGCATCGACGCCGAAGAGAAGACTGCAGGCGGCATCATCATCCCAGACACTGCCAAGGAAAAGCCCTCGCAGGGCGAAGTCGTCGCCGTCGGCCCAGGCGGCCGCGACGAGGCCGGCAAGCTGATCCCGATCGACCTCAAGGTTGGCGATCGCGTGCTGTTCGGCAAGTGGTCCGGCACCGAGGTCAAGATCGACGGCGTAGATCTGTTGATCATGAAGGAAAGCGACATCATGGGCGTCCTCGACGTCCCCGCTTCCAAGAAGAAGGCGGCCTAAGGCCCTCCCTCCCAGGATAAATCCCTCAAGGAAAAACACACATGGCAGCTAAAGAAGTCAAATTCTCCGTCGAGGCGCGCGACAAGATGCTGCGCGGCGTCGACATCCTCGCGAATGCGGTGAAGGTCACCCTCGGCCCGAAGGGCCGCAACGTCGTGCTCGACAAGTCGTTCGGCGCTCCCCGCATCACCAAGGACGGCGTCACCGTCGCCAAGGAGATCGAGCTCGAGGACAAGTTCGAGAACATGGGCGCGCAGATGGTGCGCGAAGTCGCCTCCAAGTCCGCTGATGCGGCCGGCGACGGCACCACCACCGCCACCGTGCTGGCGGCTGCAATCGTCAAGGAAGGCGCCAAGTCCGTCGCCGCCGGCATGAACCCGATGGACCTCAAGCGCGGCATCGACCTCGCGGTCGAGGCTGTGGTTGCGGACCTGCAGAAGAACTCCAAGAAGGTCACCTCCAACGACGAGATCGCCCAGGTCGGCACCATCTCCGCCAACGGCGACGCCGAGATCGGCAAGTTCCTCTCCGACGCCATGAAGAAGGTCGGCAACGAGGGCGTGATCACGGTCGAGGAAGCCAAGTCGCTGGAGACCGAGCTCGACGTCGTCGAGGGCATGCAGTTCGACCGCGGCTACATCTCGCCCTACTTCGTCACCAACGCCGACAAGATGCGCGTTGAGATGGACGACGCCTACATCCTCATCAACGAGAAGAAGCTCTCCTCGCTGAACGAGCTGCTGCCGCTGCTCGAGGCCGTGGTGCAGACCGGCAAGCCGCTCGTCATCGTCGCTGAAGACGTCGAAGGCGAAGCCCTCGCCACCCTGGTCGTCAACCGCCTCCGTGGCGGCCTGAAGGTCGCAGCCGTCAAGGCTCCGGGCTTCGGCGATCGCCGCAAGGCCATGCTGCAGGACATCGCGATCCTGACCGGCGGCCAGGCGATCTCGGAAGACCTCGGCATCAAGCTCGAGAACGTCACGCTGCAGATGCTCGGTCGCGCCAAGAAGGTGATGATCGACAAGGAGAACACCACGATCGTCAACGGCGCCGGCAAGAAGGCCGACATCGAGGCGCGCGTGGCGCAGATCAAGGCGCAGATCGAGGAGACCACCTCGGACTACGACCGTGAGAAGCTGCAGGAGCGTCTGGCCAAGCTCGCAGGCGGCGTCGCGGTGATCCGCGTCGGCGGCGCGACCGAGATCGAGGTGAAGGAGCGCAAGGATCGCGTTGATGACGCGATGCATGCGACCCGTGCAGCCGTCGAGGAAGGCATCGTTCCGGGCGGCGGCGTCGCCCTGCTCCGTGCTTCCGAGCAGCTCAAGGGCATCCGCACCAAGAACGACGACCAGAAGACCGGCGTCGAGATCGTGCGCAAGGCGCTGTCGGCGCCGGCCCGCCAGATCGCGATCAACGCGGGTGAAGACGGCTCCGTCATCGTCGGCAAGATCCTCGAGAACAAGACCTACGCTTACGGCTTCGACTCGCAGACCGGCGAATACGCCGATCTGGTCAAGAAGGGCATCATCGACCCGACCAAGGTCGTGCGCGCCGCGATCCAGAACGCAGCCTCCGTGGCGGCGCTGCTGATCACCACCGAGGCGATGGTCGCCGAAGTGCCGAAGAAGGGCGGCGCCGGCCCCGCAATGCCTCCGGGTGGCGGCATGGGCGGCATGGACTTCTAAGCAGTCCTCGCTTCCAGCGATCCACGACATGCAAAACCCCGGCAGCAATGCCGGGGTTTTTGTTTTTGCCGGTCTTGATCTTCCTCATAGGCCAACCGTACCATCCGGTGTCATTCCGGGGCGGCGCGCAGCGCCGAGCCCGGAATCCATTTCGCCGCTTGCGCAGAGCTCTCCGCTCGCGCCGGATCGCGAATACCGAGCGTTCTGCCGGCGCAACTCATTTTGGCGGCTGCAGCTCGACATCGTAGCGCGCGTAGATACGGGCGAGCGTGCCGTCGGCCAGCAATGCCTCCAGCACAGCGTCGATGCCCTGTCGCAGCTTTTCGTCTGGGCTGAGCATCCCGACAGCGACATTCCAGTTCAGGTCCGGCTCGTCCTCGAAGGCTGGGATGCGGCGGACGCGTGCATTGGGATGGTTGTGATTGAACCAGCCGATTGCGGCGGGCGTGACCGCCGCGGCATCGATCTCGCCGTTGGCGAGCGCGTCCATGATGTCGTCCTCGAACGCGAATGGCGAAGCCTTGATCCCTCGCTTGCCGAGCGTCATGGACGCGATCGAGCCGACCTGCACGCCGACCCGCTGCTCCGATCCCAACTCGGCCAGCGACGCCACGGTGGAGTTTGCTCCAACCGCCAGCGCGACGCCGCTGCGGTGATAGGGCCGCGACATGCGCAGTCCCACCTCTGCCAGCACCGCGCGGTCGGCGATCGCATCGAGGATGACGTCGCAATCGGCGCGGCGGTACTGGAAGCTGTTGATCACCCAGTGCTGTTCCAGCGAGACTTCGAGCCGCTTCGCCAGCTCCTTCGCGATTTCGACCTGGAACCCCGGAACGTCACCATGCCTGCTGGCGAACGGCAGCGCGTTGGGGTGCGCACAGAGCGTAAGCGCGCCTCGCTGCCGGATCGCGTCGAGCGAACGCGCCGTGGCATCGGTGGCGCCGCACAAGACCAGCAGGCTTGCGAGAACAACAAATCGCATCGCCGGCATCACTCCTCGAGCGCGCGGATATACGCCACGATCGCCATGATCTGGCTCTCCGAAAAGGCGCCACCGAAGGCCGGCATGGCGCCGGGCTTGCCCTTCCTGATCCGCTCCGCGAGAAAATCGTCGTCGCGTTTCGTGCCGGCGAGCTTCGGTCCCTTGCCGGCGGCGCGGCCACCGTTCTGGTGGCAGAAGCCGCATGAGGTTGCGAACATTGTGCCACCCTCGATGTCGCTCTCCTTGGCCGACTGATCTTGGTTGGGAGCCTGGCTTTGCTGCGCGCGGACGCCCAACGGCCACGAGGACTGCAACAACAGCGCAATGCCAGTGGCGAGAAAAATTGATTTCGACATTCGCATCAGGATTGCAGCGGTGGGACGCAACAGCATCCCACCGCCTCCCCGTTATGATTGTTACTTCAGCGAAAAGACGACGAGCGCGCCGGCATCCTTCGGCATGCTCTTGTAGGGTTCGCCGAACAGCGCCGGAAATTCATCGGCCACCATGCCGCCCCATCCGGCCGGCACTGCGATGTACTGCTTGCCGCCGGCGGTGTAGCTGATGATGCCGCCATTGTGGCCGACGCCATTATAGTGCGACCACAATTCCGACCCGGTCTCGGCATTGTAGGCGTGCAGCACGCCGCGCGAGTCGGGCACGAACACCAGATTGCCACCGGTGGCGAGCACGCTGGCGAGCGGCGGCTCGCTGAAGGTGACCTCCCATTTCTTGTCGCCGGTGACGGGGTCGCGGGCACTGAGGTGTCCGCGCGCCGGCCCGTCCGGCGGCGGGACCAGCTTGAAGTTGGCGCCGATGTTGAGCTGCGCCATCGGCTCGGTGATTGGCGTGGTCTTCACCACGTCCACGTCCATGCACCATTCCTGTCCGAGCTTGTACCAGAGGCCAGTCTTCGGGTTGTAGGAGCCCGCGTTCCAACTGATGCCGCCGGCGATCGCCGGGCAGAGCGGCGAGCTCGTCTGGCCGAGCGACAGATCGCGCCGACCGATCAGTTCGCCGGTCTTCGGGTCGATATCCTTCACGAAGTTGATGTTCTTGGCGAGCCGCCAGACGTTCTGCAGCTTCCCGTTAGTGCGATCGTAGACGAAGACGAAGCCGCCCTTGTTCGGATGCACGACGAGCTTGCGGCCGTCACGGTCGATCATCAGGAATTCACCGACCGCCGAGTCGAAGTCCCACGCGTCATGCGGCAGCTCCTGGTGATAGAACTTCAGCTTTCCGGTATCGGGGTCGAGTGCGATGACCGAGGTGGTGTAGAGGTTGGTGCCCGGCCGCGGCCCGCTCTTTTGCCAATCCGCGCCGGACCAGTCGTAGAGCGGCGCGGGATTCGCCGTGCCCCACCAGATGGTGTTGGTCTCCGGATCGTAGCCGCCCGGCATCCAGGCGCCACCTCCGCCGGTGCGCCAGGATTCATTGCCCCAGGTCGCCTTGGCGTCCTCGGTGCCGGCCACGGTGAAGAATTCCCATTTCTTCTGGCCGGTCTTGATATCGACGCCGAACAGTGGCCCGCGCGAGGTCCATTCGCCGCCCTGGCTGCCGATGATGACGGTGTCCTTCACCACCAGCGGCGCGCCCGTGAAGCCGACGGTGAGCTTCTTGGAATCGACCAGCTTCGTGTCCCACGCCGGCTTGCCGGTTTTCATGTCGAGCGCAATGAGACGTCCGTCGACGGTGCCGACGAAGACCTTGCCATCGCCGAGCGCGACGCCGCGGTTATACGGCGAGTGCGTTTGCATCGCCACCAGTTGTTCGTCGAGCTCGGGGAAATACGACCAGATGAGCTTGCCGGTCGCGCCATCGAGCGCGTAGACGCGACTGTAGGAGCCCGAGTAGTACAGCACGCCGTCAGCCGCGAGCGGCATCGATTGCAACCCGCGCGTCGAGCGCCCGGGCATATGGATCCAAGCGACCTGAAGATTCTTGACGTTATCAGCGTTGATCTGATCAAGCGCGCTGTAGTGATACGACTTGTAGCCGCCGTGGTAGGTCAGCCAATCGTTTGGCGTTTGCTCGGCTGCCTGTAGGCGCGCCGGATCGATCGCCAATGCGGGTGGCGCAACAGCCACAGCGGCCAGCGCGAGTGCCGCACCGCAAGTAAGGTACTTGATACCGATTGCCATTGGATTCCTCCCCTTTGATTTTTCATTTTCATGTCAACGGAATTGCATCCCGCCTGCTGCTCGCAGCGGTCTTGTCCTCCCTCTCGTGATTGCCGATTTGTCGTCGCGGCGCGTGCATAGCTCTCCCTCTTGGCGGAGAATGTCGAAGCGCACCCGTGGATAGAAAATAGCCTAGAATGCCCTCTCGAACTGTCAAGCTTCAACACGGCCCCTGGGCGCGGCCTTTTGTGTTCCCCCGCCGAAAGGCGATCGTCTCGGAGTGGATCGATTTTGCCCGGAAATTGCGACCTGTGTTCTCGGATGAATGGATTCCGGGCTCGATGCTTCGCATCGCCCCGGAATGACGAGGGATAGACTCTCTCTCGTCATTCCGGGGCGGCGCACCGCGCCGAACCCGGAATCCATTTCACCGCTTGCGCGGACCTATCCGTTCCGTTCCGCGCAACGACGTAAGGAAGGGCCGCCCGTGGGCGGCCCTTCCTCTCACGCACTCTCCGCGGGCTTCAGGCGAACCAGCCTGGTGAGCAGGGCATCAAAGCCCTGCCCGTCGCCCGCATGCAGGTCGATGCGGCCGACCTTCTCGACCAGTCGCTCCAGCGACTCCAGTTCCTTGAGCCGGAGCAGCAGAGGGTTCTCCTCCATCAGGCGGGCGGTGTTCAGGAGCGAACGCGTCGCCGCGGTCTCCTCCTGCCGGCGGATCAGGTTCGCCTTCGCGACCCGCTCCGCCTCCACCACCTTGTTGACAAGCTCGCGGATCTCGCCGGGCAGGATCACGTCCTTCACGCCGAGCTCCGTCACCTCGACACCAGAGTCCGCGACACGCTCGCGGACATAGTCCCGAAGCTCCGCATCGAGCACCGCCTTCGCCGACAGCACCTCGTCGAGCGTGCGGCCGGCGACCGCCTCGCGGATCGCGAACTGCACCAGGCGGTACAGCCACGCATCCACGTCAGGCACCGTCGCCTCCACCCGCTCGGGGTCGACGATCCGGCGAAACGCCGTCAGCGTCACCCGCAGCGCGATGCGATCCTTGGTCAGCATCTCCTGCGCGGTGATCTCGATCGCCTGGGGACGCAGATCGAGGCGCTTCACCTCAATCTTGCGACCGGCGATCCAGAAGGCGTGCCGACCGGGCGCCAGCCGCTCCACCAGACGGCCGTCGACATAGAGCAGGCCAGCCTCGTGGTTCTCGACCACCGCCTCGGTGATAACGCCGATCCGCTGACGCTCGATCATCGCCAGATGCCGCGCATCGACGCGAGGATCGACCGCCACGTCGATGCGCTCGACGTCAACAGCGGTTGCGACCTTCCAGTAGACGCGCACCTGCCAGGGCGTCATCAGGTGCACGGGACGCCCGTCGAGGCTGACGATCGCGATCTCGTTCGCCTTGGTCTCGACCGCCTCGAACAGCGCCGCCGCAAGATCAGGCCGCGCAGCCTTCAGCACCGCGTAGCGATCCGCGGGGAATTCGGTGCGGACGACGTTGAACATCTCCGCCGTCAGGCGGCCGAAGGGATCGAGCAGGCGATGACGACCGGGCTCAAGCACGCGCTCGAGCCTGCCGTTGCGCGTCAGCAATGCGCGCTCACCATCCTTCACCGTCAACTGCGTCGTCAGCAAATGCCAGGTCATGGCACGCCTCCATCATTGGCGCTCCGGCCTTGCGGCCACAGAGCGGGTTTCGTTTGCAAAGGATGTCGAGGACGCGGACGCGGCTTCCTGAGAGATCGGCGGGCCGGGTTTGAGCTTGCACGATGACGGGCGCACGCACGCGAGCGCGCGACGCGTGTCGAGCGATCGAACGGAGCCACCCGGCATCAGCGCAAGCGGTATCCACCGCGGCGCAAAGCCGGTTCTCACAGTGTCTAAGTTCGGACGAAAAGCCCTTTTGGGCGATGCGGCCGGACTGCGACTGAAGCGCGCGTCCGGTCCCCTTTCAGAGGTATCAGCGTTTCAGGCTGAAACGGAGCGCTGGAGCGGGATTCGAACCCACGACCCGATGAGTAATAGTCACCTGCTCTACCAAACTGAGCTATCCTTTGTTGGTGCAAGAGATCGGAATCGAACCGATGCCTTCGGGTGTTACCCCGACGCTCTCCATGAGCCACATCCTGCGTCTTCATTCGGCGGAACACGAAACCGGAAACCGGCCCGCGCCAGTCGGGTCTCAACGAGCCCGAACCCATGGCCTAGCGAAGGAGCGCGCTAATAAATGAAACATCTCCAAGTTGCAAGAGCGCGCGCGAGATTTTTCGTCATGCTGCAGCCGCTGTAGCTCCGCGATCACACAATGAGGTACGGCAATACGGCGACGCTCAATGCACGCGCGAGCCTATGCGCTCGGTGCGGACAGTGCCCGTGGGTGAGCGGGAGTAGAAGATCAGCCCTGCGCGACCGATGATGTTTTCGAGCGGGATATAGCCGACGGCCGACATCACGCGACTGTCGGTCGAATTATCGCCATTGTCGCCGAGCATGAAGAAATGGCCGGCAGGCACCGTGTAGATGCTGGTATTGTCGTAGAAGCCGTTGTCGATACAGTCGAGCGTTTCGTAGCTAACGCCGTTCGGCAGCGTTTCACGCCAACGCCGCGTCGTCGGCTTGTCATTTCCGCAAGGATCTTCGCCGACGAAATCCGGCAGGCGTTCCCGCGCCACGGTGGCGCCGTTGATGGTGAGCTGCCCGTCCCTGACCTGGATGCGGTCCCCCGGCAAACCCACGACACGTTTGATGTAGTCGACGCGGTCGTCCTTCGGCAGACGGAAGACAACCACGTCGCCGCGCGCAGGGTCCGATCCGAAGATGCGTCCTGAAAACAGCCGGGGAGAAAACGGGAAGGAATAATGCGTGTAGCCGTAGGCGAACTTCGAGACGAACAGGTAGTCGCCTTCCAGCAGCGTCGGGGCCATCGAGCGCGCGGGAATGCTGAAGGGTTGAAACAGCAAACTTCTAAACACCACCGGGGAGAGGATCGGAATCGCGAGCACGACTGCCGCGACGATCAGCAATATCTTACCCCACCGCCGACTTCTTCGGCCCGTTTCCTGCACCAACGTCATGCCCCGCCCCATTCCGACATGTACGTTTTCGAACATACACGGGGCGAAGTTCCGCGCAATTGCTTTGCACGGGACGTGCTATGGATTCACGGTTCGCGCCTGAAATACCATTGAATCGCGCTTGACGCGCGTCAGCGTCACTGCACCCTCGCCAGCACCGCGAGCCGGCGGATGCCCTTATTCCGGTACGCATCCAGGAACGCGTAGTAGTTCTTGAAGGAGACGCACCCGTTGGAATCGCCGTTGGGCCCGAGCATGTAGGTGTGCGCGAGCAGGCCGGCGCGGCCGTAGATCTTGTCCTCGCCGCCGATCGGCGTCAGGCGCAGCGCGGGCACGCCGTGGAAGAGCGCTTCGCGCGGCTTGAGCTCGTAGATGTGCGGCGGCGTCACGCCCTGCATGCGGACATGCGCGTAGCGGACGTCGTCGATCTTGGAGCCGAGGCCGGAATGCGCCTCGAGCCGGGTGCCGTCGGGCAGATACACGGTCTTGGTGGCGATGTCGTAGACGGCGGTCTGGCGGTCATAGGGTGGCGAGCCGCCGTTCATCGGGTTCTGGCTCAGCGTCGAGGGAATGCTGGCGGTGACGTTGGCGTCAGCGGAGGCGAACGACAGCAGCGAGCCCGAAGACTCGCGCTTGCCCCAGAGCTTCTCGACGATCGACTGCCTCTCGCCTGAGGCGATCGACATCACCGCCGCCTTGGCGCGCGCCGCCATGTCGCGGACGCCCGACGATTTTGCCGCGGGCTTGGTGTCAACCGGCGCGGCCGGCGTGTTGAGCGCGACTTGCAGCGAGGTCGCCGCTTCCTTCTTCGCCGCTTCAACCCCCTTCGGCGCAGCACCTGCCTTCGCTTCGGCGAGCTTGGCTGCGGCGGCTGGCTTCGACGCTTCCGCGATCTTCGGCGCTTCCGCCGGCGGTGCGGTCTCGGCCGCCCGTGACTCCACGCCCTCCGGAGCGGCGGCCGCAAACCTTTCGTTAAACATAATCGAAGCCGAGCTTGGCTCAGGCTTCGACAAGGTCGGCGGCGGTGGCGGCAGCGACGCGAACACGTCGTTGAAGGACGGCGTCGAACGCGCGGCGACCGCAGCCTCCCGCTTCACGACCGGCGCCTCATAGGCGGCACTGCCCATCGAGGGATAGACGTTCGCCGCGAAGATATTGGTGTAGACGGTCCAGGCGCAGCCGACCACGAGCGCCGCGACCGCGGCGCTGCCAATGAAATGGTGAGGGAGGACTTTCCGGGAAGATTTTTTGCGGGAGGGCGCCGCAAAGCCAAACGCACCGGTACTCGTACTCATTCGCCTTGCGTCCAGAACAGTTCCACTTCTTCCTCTTTGAGAGCGCGGGACAACTTCCGCCGGAGCGTCTCGCAGAGGCGCGAAGCGTCATTAAGGCGACTTTTAGTTAAATGCGGATTAAACGCAGGCAGATCTGAGGCGCACGTGAAAGCCAGGAATGTTCCGCGAACATTTCACGTATTTTTGCGGGGATTTTGGGGATTTTGGGGCAATGAGACATCAGACATACCGGGCCTGATGTCTCATTTCGTGTCACCTGAATCAAGTTAATCCTTGAACGGATCGAACTCGTTCTCGCCGGCCATGGCGACCGCGAAAGGACGCAAGGTGTGCCGCACCTTGACCGAACCGGCATGCTCGGCCAGCACCTCTGGCAACCTCCGATAGGCCATCGGGCTCTCGTCGAGGTCGGCACCTATCAAGGTGACGCCGCGCGACTTCAGCCACGCGTCCATCTCGGTGCGCGTGAACCTTCGCTTGGCTTCCTTGCGGCCAAACAACCGGCCCGCGCCATGCACCGTCGAATAGAGCGAAGCCTTGGCCTCCTCGCTGTCGACGCCCTCGACGATCACGGCATCATCACCCATCGACCCACCGATGAAGCCACGCTGGCCCGGAAACGCCGGAGTCGCGCCCTTGCGGACGACCCACAATTCCTTGCCGCCATGGTTCTCGCGCCAGGCGTAGTTGTGATGGTTATGGACCATGTCGGTGACCTCGCCACCAATGATCTTGCGCACGCGCTCGATCACCCACTCGCGACCGGCATAGGAATAGCGCCCGGCGAGTTGCATCGCCGCGATGTAGCGCCGTCCGATCTCGCTATCCTCGTCGATCACGGCCGGCGGCACATTCATGCCATCCTTGCCACCAGCCGCCTTGAGATAGCGGGTCGCGCTCGTATGCCCGAGGCCGCGGCTGCCGAAGTGCACGCCGATCCAGACAAAGCCCTCCTCGTCGCGCATCAGATCGACATAGTGGTTGCCGGAGCCGACGGTGCCGAGTTGCGAGACCGCCTTCTGCCGGTACGCGCCCATGTCGGACTCGCGCCAGGTATCGCCATCGTCGAACAGCGCATGCTCGACGCGCTCGTCATTGGTGCGGCCGATGCCGAACGAGATCGTCTTGTAAACGTCGCGAATGATCGTACCGACATTGCCTTCGATCTGGCTGAACCGGGTGTCGAGCCGTACGGCCATGTTGCCGCATCCGATGTCGAAGCCGACGCCGGAGATGCTGATCTGCTTCTCATAAGCGATCACGCCGCCGACCGGCTGCGCGTAACCCAGATGGCCATCGGCACAGATCACGCCAGCCACGACGTTGCCGACCGCCATGCAGTTACGCATTTGCGCGACCGTCACGTCGTCATGCTTGCCGAAGATCTTCAGCGGGCTGCTCTGGTACTGCGCATCCTGCGGCCTGTTGGTCGCGATGTCGGCGGCAGTCGCCTGCGCTTCGCGCGCAAGACGCTCCTTGCGCGCGGCATCACGAAACGTGCACCACGTCGGCATCGGACGCTGGCCCGGCCGGTCGATCTTCGCATCGGGGTCGAGCCCCGCCTCAATCGCCAGTTGCCTGGCTCGCTCCTGGTATGGATCGGATCGCATGTGATCCCCTTCCCTGCATTTCACTTTCATTCCGAAAGCTCTTTCAAGCTTCCAAATGACCCATGTCGGCTGCGACATCGGCCGGTTTGGTCTTGCAGGCAGGGAGGTTTTTGCGAGGTGCAACGCGCTGCAGCGGGCGCTTTGCGGGTATTCTCTCTGCCTGGACGGCAGAGGAAAAACCCGCTGCCGTCTATACTGCTGATTTAACTGCGATGCAGCGCGCGTCTGTTGACACCACGCGCAGCAGATGCTGACCCGGCCGACTGACCGGCAGGCCTGCATGCTGTGATAGTGCGGAGTCGAAGCGTTGCATCGTCGTCTCGTAAGAACGGCAGAAGTGCACGATCAAATACATCAATCCGCGGATTTGTAAATAGCGCTTGCACGCACTGGGTGTGAGCACCGCTCCTCGCGCTCAGTAACTCAACTTCGGATACCAGTCCGTGCCGCGGCCCTCCGGCGTGGTGTCGAGGATGGTCCAGAGCGGATCGATATCAGGCGCGCCGCGCGGGTCTTGGCCGGGGTCGGACATCTTCGGTCCCATCTCGCCCGACCAGAAATGGCGGATGGTGCCGTTGCGCCGCGTGAAGACGTTGTAGTCGGGCGCATCGGCATCGGCCGCGCTGACGTAATCGCGCGTGTAGTCGCCGGACATATCCGAGAAGATCCTGTGCTGCGTCCAGCCGCGCGCCTGCTTCGCCGCGACCAGCCGCTCGATCGGCGAGCGCGCCACGAACACGAAGGCGATGCGCTGCTCGACATCGGGCAGCTTGGCTTCCCAGGTGCCCATGAACGAGGTGCACATCGGACACGGCTTCTCACGCTGCGGCCCGAACATGTAGCTGTAGATCACGAGCGTCTGCTTATCGCCGAACAGCTCGGGAAAACCGACCTGGCCGCCCTCGCCGATGAACTCGTAAGCCTTCGTCACCTCGCCGCCCGGCGGCAACGCCCGGCGCAGCTCGGTGACACGCGCGATCTGGCGGCGCAGCTCGATTTCTTCGATGAGCAGCGCCTGCCGCGCCAGGCGATATTCCGCGCTCTCATTCGGGTGGCGCGTGGTGTTGGTGGCGGCAAGCTCGGCGGCGGGTTTCAGGATGGAACTGGTCATGACGGAACCTCGCTGGTTGGCGATATCTCGTAGAAGACGTTCCTGGAGGCGCGAAGACGACATGCTTGCTAAAAAATTCTGCTCGTCGTCACCCGCCACCGGGTCGGCGCGTACGCGCCGCCCGATGACAGGCTCCGGCGGGTGACCCAGTATTCCACAGCGGCAACTGGAGCCGAAGCGCCGCTGCGTACTGGATACCCCGCATGCGCGGGGTATGAGGCCATCGTTTGCGGCAAGAGCGCGCTACTGCAGTTCCGGCGGCGGCGAGCGGTCGAAGACGTCGCCCTTCGGTCCTTCCAGGAGATAGAGCGCGTAGGTCTCGATCACGAGCGGGCCGCGTTTGCGCTGCACCTCGGCGATCCTCTCCACTTGGGAGAACATCTCCTTCAGGAACGACGGATCCCCTGGCCCAGCTTCATGGACATAGAGCAGCTTTCCGGCAAGCTCGGCCGCGCTCGGCTCTGACACGTTGCCCCAGCGATAGCGCTGGGTCTGCTGCGCGACGCAGGTGCCCTTCGGCAGATAGAAGGTAAGCCAGCCCGTGGTGCCGTAATCCGGCGCCAGCACGCAGGTCGCACCAATACGCGCGCGCGCCGCTTCGATCTCCGCCGCGGTTTCGTGCCAGCCGACGCCGACGCTGCGCACGGTGGCATCGCGGCGATAGAGCGAGAGCACGCCAGTATTGGCCTGCACGATCAGCAGCACGAACATCACGATCCCGGTCGGCACCGCCCAGCGGCGGCAGACATCGGCAAGCCGCTGCCAGCGTCCCTCCCACGGCACCATCGTCGCGGCCACGGCAGCCGCGACCGTGAAGGCCGGATAGACCGGTGCGAACCAGTTGGCCTCGACACGCGCATGCAGCGAGTGCCAGATGAAATAGACCACGATGATCCAGAACATCAGATTGACGAGCAGGCGCGAGGCGAAGGCGCCAGTGCGGCGGAACGCCAGCGCATGCAACCCCATCGCGCCGAGGATGAAGACCAGCGGCGTCGCAAACGCGATCTGGGTCGGGATCAGTTCACCGATGAAGGCCAGCCTGAAATCCTCGATGCGCGCCCGCCCCATCTGCTTGATGAAGGAGACCCAGTGGTGGTCGGCGTTCCAGAGGATGACGGGCGCGAACATCAACAGCGCAACCACGCCGCCGAGATAGAGCCAGGGCGACAGGAACCAGCGCCGCAGCTTTGGCACCACGGCGAGCCAGATCAGGATCGCAGGACCGAAAAACAGCGCGGTGTATTTTGACAGGAGCGCAGCGCCGGCGGCGGCGCCGACCGCAAGCCACCATGCGCCCTGCCCGGTCTGAAGCACCTTGGCGAGCGCGAATAGCAGCAGGCTTGCCGAGACCAGAAGCGGCGCATCCGGGGTCACGATCATGGTGCCAACCGCGGCCAGCAAGGTGGCGTTGAGCAGGATCGCCGCGCTCGCCGCCACACGCGTGCCGCCGAACAGGATCTCGGATGAGCGATAGACGGCCCAGCTCATCGGCAGCGCCAGCAGGATCGAGACCAGCCGCACGCCGAGCTCGGTATCTCCGGCAATCAGCGTGCCGGCGCGGATCACCAGCGCAACCATCAGCGGATGATCGTAATAGCCGCCGGCCAGATGCTTCGACCACATCCAGTAATAGGCTTCGTCGAAGGTGATTGGCGTAACGGCGGCGGCGAGAAGCCGCAGCAGGACGAGCCCGACGACGGTCACGACGGTCGTACGGACGAGACTCGCCTCGTTCGGATTCATGTCCCGATCATCGCTTGCGCCAGACGAACAGTCCGGACATCGCGTAATTCCAGACCACGCCCATCAGCGCGCCGGCCGCGCCCGCAAGCCACCAGATCGGCTCCTGGTCGTAGACCGAGAAGGCGACGCCGACATTGGCGAGCAGGCCGACGCTGCAGACGAGATAGAACAGCAACAGGCCGCGCAGGATCGCAAAGCCCTTCAGCCGCTGGTCGCGATAGGTCAGGAAATTGTTCAGGACGAAGTTGCTGGTCATCGCGACGATCGCGCCGGTCGCCTGCGCCTCCGGAAACGGCGCGCCGAATACTTCCAGCGCGACGTATAACGCGGCCAGATGCACGAGCAGGCCGAGCGAGCCGACCAGGCCGAACAGCACGAAGCGGAGCGAGATGACGTCGTGGGTCAGCTTCGCAAGCACGAGGCCGAGGAAATCCAGCGCGACCATGGAATCGAGCTTGCTCTCGCCGTGCTGCCGCGAACCGAACGTATAGGGAATCTCCACCGCGCGCAGCTTGCCCTGCGCGGTGGCGACGACGTCGAGCAGGATCTTGAAGCCTTGCGTCGAGAGGTCTGGGGCCAGCTCCTCGAAGCGGTCGCGGCGGATCGCGAAGAAGCCGCTCATGGGATCGGCGATGTCGACCCGCAGCAAACGGCGCGCGATCTCGGTGGCGAAGGCGCTGGCGCCAGCGCGCTGCTTGTCGAACCCCTCGGCCCGGTAGCCCTCGATATAGCGGCTGCCGACCACGAGATCGGCCTTCCCGCTCCGCAGCAGATCGACCATCTTCGGCAGTTGCGTCTCGTCATGCTGCAGGTCGGCGTCCATCACCACGGCATAGGGGGCGCTGGAGGCCAGGATGCCCTCGATGCAGGCGCCGGAGAGCCCGCGCCGCCCGACCCGGCGGACGCAGCGCACGCGCGAATCCTGCCGCGCCAGGCTGCGCACCACCTCCCAGGTTCCATCAGGGGAGTTGTCGTCGACGAAGACGACCTCCCAGGGGATACCGGCGAGCGTCGTCTCCAGCCGCCGGTACAGGACGGTGACGTTGTCACGCTCGTTGAAGGTGGGGACGACAACCGAAAGAAGCGGCAAACCAACGGCCTGCGACGGGATTTCGGGGCCCGGTTTGATGGCGTCATTCATGGCGGCCAAGCGTATATCCGCGCCGCCGAGCCGCGGGAAGCCCTAAACGCCGGCCAGAATGCGGGAAAAAGGGCCTGGAGACGCCCAAAAATGCCAACGACCACGAACAACAGGCGCGCGTACATCCGGCGCTGCCTTGCTATTACGTGGTCGTCCCGACGCCAGAGCCCTTCAGACTGCGACGGCGCCGTTAACAACTAGATAGGAACCGCTGTACGCTTCCGCAAGGGGCTGTGCGGGGCGCTCACGCTAGTTCGGCACCTCCCGAATCACCGGCCCCCTCGGGGCCGGCTCGGCGGGTGCCGGTTGCGCTGTGGC
>NZ_PSRR01000194.1 GCF_004296405.1 Bradyrhizobium sp. Leo170 | reverse complement strand
GCTCTAGCGGTTGATTATCCGCCCCCTACGAAGGCCGGTTCAAAGCCAGAGCCGAACGTGCGCGCTATTTCGAGAGCACCTTCTTGCGCTTCCTGTTCGAGATGTCCGGACGAGCCGCTTGAGTTGTCGCCTCCTCGGCCTCCCTGGCCTCCCTCAAGGCGCGAAGACGTTCCATGTTCTTACGCACCGCAATGGCCTGTTGCTGGACGTCTGCCATCGCTCGCGCACCTTCTTCCATCGCGAGACGTTGCCGGTTAGCGCGCGCGATGCTTTCCGGGGACGCTTCAGCGGGTTTCTGGACAGCCATCTTGTCTTCCCAATCCGAACAACACAAAGCCCGCTCAATCCCGGGATCGAGCGGGCAATACTGCCATTTCAGTACATCCGTGAAATGGCGCGAACGGTTCAGGCCAGCGACAGATTCTCTGCGCTTACCTTGCCCCGCACTTTGTCAGTCTTGATTTCAAAGGCCACCTTCTGGCCTTCGGCAAGGCCGGAAAGACCCGCCCGTTCAACGGCGCTGATGTGAACGAACACATCGTTCCCGCCATCGTTGGGCTGGATAAAGCCAAACCCCTTTTGACCATTGAACCACTTCACAGTACCCGTCGGCATTCTTTCATCTCCAAAGCATATTCGCGCGACCGTCACGCGATCCATTCAACTGGCGATGTCTTTGGGAAAGAGCCCGCGGGCACATTCAGAAAGGCACAGCGGCTAATCGAACCGATGCAACCTACAGGCCTCGGCCCTGGATTACAAGTCCCGGAGGTAAAATCGGCCGTCGCGGAAGGAACTTCTTCTCCTGTTCGATGCAGCAGGTCGGCTGCAAATGCAGCAAGAGCACAGGCTGCTCAATCGAAATCCTTGCAAAAAGAGCTGGCTATTCCCGCCCATAGGCTCCATCGTCAAAACAATTGTATCGGCTTCGCGCCGATGGCCGAGAGGCCGTGCGCTCCATCCGAACAGATTGCGGCGGCTCAGAATTGCGTCCCAACTTCTCTTCACCACCGGGATCGCTTTCAACCGAACTTCAGTACTCCGAAATCTCTGAAGCGCCCATCGCGGGAAGCTTCAACGGTTTTGCGCCGACAATGCTTAGGAGAAAAGCGCGTGCAGGTATTCGTCCGAGAGAACAACGTCGATCAGGCGCTTCGAATTCTGAAGCGGAAGATGCAGCGCGAAGGTGTTTTCAAGGAGATGCGCCGGCGTCGCTTCTACGAAAAGCCCTCGGACAAGGCTGCGCGAGAGAAGACAGAAGCCATACGACGGTTGCGCAAGCAGGCACGCAAGCAGGCTGTTCGAGACGGACTGATCGCTGCGCCGGCCAAAAAGCCGACCGACAACAAGCGCGGGCCGGAATTGCGTTCCAACATCATCGCCAGAACAGGACAGAACCAGCCGAATCCCACCCGGGAGTTCGCGCAGACGAAGACCGCGACCGAAACGTGATGCAGGAGACGTCGCAGCTATCACACCGGTTCGATATGGCGGGTTGGCCGCAAAGCCGTGAGGCTTTGAGTTTGCCAACGTAATCGAAGCGGCTCGTCTCGGTGCTCGCGAGCGCAAACCTTCACGCGTTGCGATCCTCAATGCGAGCTGGTGGCAGTCCTGGCGCAGTCGCGTTCGATCGGGTTCCGGGAGTGCTCACAGCGGGGAGCACCCTGACGGAAGGTGTTCACCGTGGGGCCACCGTGATTCCCCGGAATCCAAATAGGACCACGATACCGCTAAGGTTGCTTTCGCCGGGGCCAATTTCATTCCGAACAGATTTATTAACCGGCAAGGGCCGCTGAGAAATCAGCGGCCCTTTCGTTTCAGCGCCCCGGCGACCGGAATGCAGCGTTCAACCGGATTTGCCGAGCCGCAGTTTACTGGGCCTGACGCCATAGCGCCGGAGCAAGGCTCTGCTTAGCGCCCCCTCCGACTGGTAGCCGACATCGGCGGCAATCACGCAAATGGGGTCGTTCGTGGTCATGAGCCGCTGTCGCGCGAAGCCGAGACGCAGCTCGGTCAGGAAGGCGAGCGGCGCCAGTCCGGCCAGCTTGCGGAATGACCTGACGAGCGTTGCCCGGGATGCCGCGGACGCCTTCGCCAGGAGGTCGAGGGTCCAGTCGCGGTCGGGCTCGCGCAGCATCGCAAGCACCGCATGCGACGTCGAGCGATGGGTCAGAAGGGCGAGAAGACCGCTAGCCGGCGGCACCTCCTTGAGATGTTCGCGCAGCATCATCACGAAGAGTGCCGTTGCCAGATTGGTCGCGATGATCGTACTGCCGGTCTCGTTCGAATCCAATTCGTCGCTGATGCAGATCGCGAGCGTGTGCAATCGCTCGGCCAGCGGAAGCCTGGTCGAGCGCAGCACGACAAAGTTCGGAAGCGCGGCGATAAGGGCTTGCTCGGACGCAGCTTCACCCCGCAATACGCCGCAAACGAGCTCGGTGTCGTAGGCGACGCCCGGGGTCGACTTCGTGCGAATGGCATTGCGGAATTCGGTCACGATCCTGCGGATGGCGCCATCGGTCGAAACCGAGCGGACCACATGGGCGTCGCCGTGCGGGAGCAGCAATGTATCGCCGGCGCCAAGCTTCACCGGACCGTGACCGTTTATCTCGAACACGCAATGGCCGCGGGTCACGATATGAAACTGCGCCCCGCCGGACGCCTCGTGCGGCGAGACCCAGGTGCCGCCGAACCTGCAGAAATCCTGTAAATCGGGTTTGACGCGCAAAAATGGCGCCAGGCTGCTTAACGGATCATCGCTTTCGTTTCTTGTCATGGTCGCTTGCATCGCTGCCAGATGTTGATCCGGGCGGCCATGCGAATGCGCCGCGCGGACATCCAATATTCCACCGGCTTCTGCTTAAGTTCTTCCCAGACCGCACGAAACAACGCTGCCCGCTTCTGGGGCCAAGCCGTCCGAGATTTCCCGAGACCGGAGAGCATTCATGTCCACCCTGCCCCAACACATGATGTCGCGGCGCGGCTTCTGCCTGTGCTGCATGGCCGCGACCACGGTTGCGGCGACGAGCGGCTGGCTCAGTCCGCGCGAGGCCTATGCAGCCTCCCGCAACATCGTCGACCTGATCCGGGATTCCGCGGCCAAGACCCCCATCACCGTCCATAAATTGCGCGGCAACGTCAGCATCTTCGAAGGGTCCGGCGGCAATATCGCGGTCCTCACGGGACAAGACGGCAAGGTCTTCATCGACGCCGGGATCACGGCGTCGCGTCTGCGCATTCTCGAGGCGGCGAGCCGGCTCGGCAACGAGCCGATCCGGCAGTTGATCAACACGCATTGGCACTTCGATCACGCCGACGGCAACGAGTGGCTGAACGCCGAGGGCGCGGCCATCCTCGCGCATGAGAATACGCACAAGCATCTGCTCTCGGCGCAGCGGGTCGAGGACTGGGATTTCAACTTCCCCACCTCGCCTCTTGCGGCCGTTCCGACCGAGGTCTTCGCCTCGGAGAAGATGCTCAAGTTCAACGGTCAGACGCTGGCGCTGAAGCACTACGGCCCCGCCCACACCGACAGCGATATCTCGGTGACGTTCTCCGAAGCCGACATCCTTCATACCGGGGACACCTTCTGGAACGGGATCTATCCGTTCATCGACTACTCGACCGGCGGAAACATCAAGGGATCGATCGCGGCCGCCGAAGCCAATCTTGCCGCCACGACCGACAAGACCATCGTGATCCCTGGCCATGGCCGTCCCGTCAGCAACAGAGCGGAGCTCAAGGCCTATCACGACATGCTCGTCGCCATCCACGACAACGTCGCCAAGCTCAAGCAGCAGGGGCGCACGCTCGAGGAGACGATCGCCGCGAAGCCAACGGCCGCCTTCGACGAGAAATGGGGCCAGTTCGTCATAACTCCCGACTTCTTCACCAAGCTGGTCTACGAGGGCGCGTGAGCGCGCGGCTGTCGCAGGAGTATTGAGAATGTCTGCCCTGGACGAAGCGCTGCATATCGACATCCCCGTCAAGCTGTCGCGGCTGTAGGTGGTCTTCAGCATCGGCGCCCTGGGGTTCGAGGGCGATCTGCCGGCGTCCATCTTTCATCTTCAGCTCATCACGAACGATGCCGCCGACTGGAACGCGGAGAGCGACGTGGTTGCGGTCTTTCATACCAACGCGGGCCACGTGACGTTGCACGATGCGGCCTACAACGCCGACCGGAACATCTCGACCGGCAACCCCTACAAGGATCTGCTGGAAGATCTCATGAAACGCGGCGTCCGCGTGGAACTGTGTGGCGCGACTGCAAAGGCCCACCACTGGGGAAACACCGACCTGCTCCCCGGAATCCCGGTCAACACCGATGCCATGGCGCGCACGGTGCAGCTCGTCCAAGAGGGTTTCATCAAGATCACGGAGTGATGCCCGATACTCCCCGCAACGCGCCGCGGAACGATGGCTGCTCTTGCTGATTGTATCGGATAATCAGTCCGTCGAGGTCGCCGATCGTGATTTATGCACTCAGCATCATCCTGATTCTCATGGCGGCAGCCGCCAGCGCCGGCGTCCTGATTGTTGCCGGGCTCGATGCTGACATGGGGTCGCACAGAAGCAACGATTGACCAGCGTTGTCTCAATGTGAACCAGGACACTCCCGAATAGGCCGTCACGACAAAGAGCGGCGACTTCACGGAATAGATTCATAGCAAGCGCAAGGCCGCGAATTTGCAGCGAGATGTCCCTGCGGCATCGTGGCAAGTGCACTCATGAAATCCGGCGTGCAATTTGGAAAGAACCGGAACAGCCGCTTCGACATGCTGCCGCTCGCTTTGGAACCAATCTAAACGGCCGGTATTCTCCGCTGTAATGGCGGATGGCAGCCACCTGCAAGACGGAGTCGCTGACGATGCAAGATGGAGCCGCACAATCGGGCGCCAAGCCTCAACCGCTGCCGGAAAAGGTGTCGGTGACATTGACTGTCAACGGGACAGAGAGGCGCTTTTCGGTCCTGCCCTGGGTTTCGCTTCTGGATGCGCTCAGGGATCATCTCGATCTCACCGGTACCAAGAAGGGATGCGACCACGGCCAATGCGGCGCCTGCACCGTGCTGGTCGACGGTCGCCGCATCAATTCGTGCCTGACGCTTGCAGTGATGCGGGACGGCGCGCACGTCACCACCATCGAGGGACTGGCCGCCAATGGCGCGCTGGACCCGCTGCAGCAGGCCTTTATCGACCATGACGCCTTCCAGTGCGGCTATTGCACACCCGGGCAGATCTGCTCCGGCGTCGGCCTGATCGCCGAGGGACGGGCCAAGAGTGCTGACGAGATCAGGGAATTCATGAGCGGCAACATCTGCCGCTGCGGCGCCTATCCCAACATCGTCGCCGCGATCCAGCAGGCGATGGGAACCAAGCCATGATCCCGTTCCAGTATACAAGAGCGAATAATATCGCCGACGCGGTGCGGCTGATCGCCGCCACTAGCGGCGCAAAGTTCATCGCCGGCGGCACCAACCTGCTCGATCTCATGAAGGACAATGTCGAGCGGCCGACGACGCTGATCGACATCTCCCGCCTGCCGCTGACCTCGGTCGAAGAGACCGCCTCGGGAGGCTTGCGGATCGGCGCGCTGGTGCCGAACTCCGACCTTGCCTGGCATCCGCTAATCGAAAAGCGCTATCCGCTGCTGGCAAGCGCGATTCTTGCCGGCGCTTCGCAGCAATTGCGCAACATGGCTTCCACCGGCGGCAACCTGGTGCAGCGGACGCGTTGCGCCTATTTTTATGACACCGCGACGCCCTGCAACAAGCGAGAGCCGGGGTCGGGCTGTTCGGCCATCAGTGGCGTCAACCGCGGCCACGCGATTCTCGGCGCAAGTACGTCGTGCATTGCGACGCATCCGTCCGACATGTGCGTGGCACTTGTCGCACTCGATGCCACCGTGCACGTGACGGGCCCGAACGGCGCGCGCGCCATTCCGTTCGCGGACTTCCATCGCCTGGCCGGCGACACCCCGCATATCGACACCAATCTCGGGCCGGACGAGATCATCACCTCGATCGAGGTGCCGGCAAAGGGCTTTGCGTCAAACCACTCCTACCTGAAGATCCGCGACCGGATGTCCTACGCGTTTGCGCTGATCTCGGTCGCGGCCGCGCTCGAGCTCAAGGACGGCATGATCCAGGAGGCGCGGCTCGCGCTCGGCGGTGTCGCCCACAAGCCGTGGCGCAATCCGGCGGCCGAGGCAGCGCTGCGCGGGCGGCCCGCTGACGAAGCGAGCTTTGCCGGCGCGGCTGACCTGCTGCTTCGCGACGCCAGGCCGCAGGCACATAACGGCTTCAAGCTCGATCTCGCCCGGCGGGCGATCATCCGCACGCTGTCGCAGGCCGCGCACGGCACGCCGCAATCGCAATCGAACAAGACGATCCAATGAGCATGCTCAACAATACCGCGAAAACCTATACCGGCACCGCCACCTCGCGCGTCGATGGCCGCGCCAAGGTCACCGGCGCCGCCAAATATGCCGGCGATTTCAACGCAGGCGGTCTCGCCTATGGCGCGGTCGTCGAGGCGACCATCGCCAGGGGCCGGATCGCGCAAATCGATATCAGCGCGGCGCGGCGCGTGCCGGGTGTGATCGATGTCATCACCCACGAGAACAGGCCGAAGGTCGCCGACAGCGATGAGGCCTGGAGGGACGACGTCGCCCCGGAGGAAGGTTCGCCGTTCCGCCCGCTCTATGACGACGCGATCAAGTTCAACCAGCAGCCGATTGCGCTGGTCGTGGCGGAAGAATGGGAGATCGCGCGCTATGCGGCCTCGTTCGTCCGCGTCGACTATGAGAAGCAGCCATTCGTCACCGACGTCTATCGCAAGCGCGATGATGCCATCGTCGTCGAGAAGCCCGACAGGCCGCGTGGCGATGCCGCAAAGGCATTCGCGGCGGCCGAGGTGCGGCACGAGGCCGATTATTTCATCCCGACCGAGCATCACAACCCGATGGAATTGTTTGCGACCACCGCAATGTGGGAAGCCGGCGGCCCGCTGACGGTCTACGATAAGACCCAAGGCGTGCGGAACGTGCAGCAGTATCTCTGCAGCGTGTTCGAGAAGAAGCCGGAAGAGATCCGCGTGCTCTCGCCCTATGTCGGCGGTGCCTTCGGCGCCGGCTTGCGGCCGCAATATCAGGTGGTGCTGGCGGTGATGGCCGCGCTGAAGCTTCAGCGCTCAATGCGACTCGTGCTCACGCGCCAGCAGATGTACGGGCTCGGCTATCGTCCGGCCACCATCGAGCGGCTTGCGCTTGGCGCGCGGCGCGACGGCACGCTCGATACGATCACGCATGAAGCTGTCGGCGTGACCTCGCAGTTCGAGGAATTCTCGCGCAACGACACCGGCTGGTCGGCCCTGCTCTACGCCTCGCCGAATGCCCGATATGAACACCGCGTGGCACCGCTGGATGTGCCGACCTCCTGCGACATGCGTGCGCCGGGCGCTGCGACCGGCGTCTACGCGCTGGAGAGCGCGATGGACGAGCTCGCGGTCGCGCTGAAGATGGATCCGGTGGAGTTGCGGCTGCGCTGCTATTCGGACCGCGACCAGAACGAGGACCTGCCCTACACCAGCAAGCGCCTGCGCGAATGCTATCGCGAGGGTGCCGCGGCATTTGGCTGGGACAAGCGCAAGGTGGAGCCGCGCTCGATGCGCGACGGCAAGAGCCTCGTGGGCTGGGGCATGGCCTCCGGCGTCTGGGAGGCGCTGCAGATGCCGACCGCGGTGCGGATCGTGATGACCGCCAACGGCCACGCCGAGGTCTCCTGCGCGGCTTCAGATATCGGCACCGGCACCTATACGATCATGGCTCAGGTCGCGGCCGACAGCCTCGGGATTCCGATCGAGAACGTCACGGTCCACCTTGCCGATTCCACGCTGCCGAGAGCGCCGGTCGAGGGCGGGTCATGGATGGCGGCCTCCGCCTGCCACGCCGTGATCGCGACCGCGGGCGAGGTTCGCAAGGAGCTGTTGCGGCTGGCAAAGCTGATGAAGGGCTCGCCGCTCGCCGACGCGGTCGAGGAAGACGTCACCCTTTCCGACGGCAAGCTCGTCGGCCGGAGGCAGACCGAGCGCGGGGTGTCGATCTCCGACATCATGCGGCATGGCGCGCTGGAGCGGATCGAGAAGGAAAAGACCAACGAGTTCGCCGAGGACAAGGCGCACGCCAGGAACACGCATTCCGCCGTGTTCGCGGAGGTCAAGGTCGACGAGGAACTCGGCGTCATCAGGGTCACCCGCGTCGTCAGCGCGGTCGCCGCTGGCCGCGTGCTGAACCCGAAGACGGGGCGCAGCCAGGTGATGGGCGCCGTCGTCGGCGGCATCGGCATGGCGCTGCATGAGGAGACGATCTACGACCACGGCCTGGGCCGGATCATGAACGCCAATATCGCCGAGTATCATGTGCCGGTTAACGCCGATATCCACGACATCGAGGTGATCTTCGTCGACGAGCCGGATGCCTTGATCAATCCGCTCGGGATCAAAGGGCTCGGCGAGATCGGCATCGTCGGGGTCGCCGCGGCGGTCGCCAATGCCGTCTACCACGCGACCGGCGTGCGGGTGCGCGACCTGCCGATCACCCTCGACAAGGTGCTGGCGGGCCGGCAGGCGGCTTAGGCCGCCACTTTGGGCCCGCTGGCGGTCCGGACGGGCCGCCCGGGAGGCGCCGTCCCGCTGGACAGGAACCGGAAAATCCGTAAAGAAAACACGGCCTGTCAGAGCGGCGTTGCGACCGCTTGGACGGGCGCGCAAGCGCGAGTAAACAACGTTAGGTTTTGGGGCGATTCCAGCGGTCCGGTTCGATCTCTTCGGGCGCCCTCTCCGGTCACGCCATTTCGGACAATTCGATATGAGAAAGCTCATCCTCGCGCTGGCGCTTCTGTGTCCGGCCGCCGCGCTCGCCCAAGGGACAGCTCAAGGCACGACCCCGCCAGCGGACCCCGCCAATCAGCCCATGGTCGGCGACAAGCCGCTGATGCAGGTCGGCACGAAGAAGTCTCCGGCAAAGAAGGGCGAGAAGGCCAAGCAGCCATCGGTCGCGCAGAAGCTCCAGGCATGCCAGGAGATCGATGACGGCACCAAGGAGCGGCTCAATTGCTATGACGAGGTCTTCGCGCCGCAACCCAAGCCGAAGCCCGCCGCGGCCAAGGCGGTCGGCGAGTGCCGGTTCGTGAAGGAAGAGGACGAGCGGCTGACCTGCTACAACGGCTTTGCCGACAAGATTCCGAAGCTGCCGCAGTAATCCGGCTGCAATCCGGTTACCAGGTGCCCCAAGTCGGCCCACCGCCGAAGAAGCCGAAACGCGACTGCTGCGCCACCCGCATCGGCCGCTGGCCCATGAACATCGGCTGCTGGCCCATATACATCGGCTGACCCGCGTACATCGGCTGGTAGGCCCGCGCCCTGGCGACCTTATGCCTCTTCGGCGCCTGCGGCTCATGCTTCTTGGCGTCGGCCGGAACGTACTGGGCGAAGGTCTCGCGGGCCTGGGCAACCGACGACCCGGCACCCGGCGCCGGCGGAAGCGGTGCGGCAGCCATCTGGGTGGCGGGGGCCGGCGGCACGATGGTCGGGAGGCTGGTGTCGAAAACCACCCGTTCCGGCAGCTTCTGGGCGGACTGGATGCGGACGGTCGACTTGTCGATGCCGGGCGCGCTATGGCTTGTCGTGGCAGCGTCCTGCGGGACCAGGGCGTCAACTGCATATAACAGCGCGAACAACGCCCCGCCGACGTACAGGAAATAACGCGTCACCAACATCGAAACTGCTCCCCCGCGCGATGACGCGGTCTATTCGCCTAATAGCGATATAGGGAGTTAGTTCCTGGTCACACGCTACGGGTTCAACCGAAGCGTTCACTTTTTCGGGACGCTGTGTCAGGCGCGGCTGGCCGTGACCAGGGAACACTTTGCCTTATTTGCATTGATGTTCACGAACCCGACCAGCATGCCGGCGTAGGTCTTGCGGCTCTTCATGTTGATGGTGTCGCTGATCACGCGCCGGCGGTCGGTGAGATGCGTGCCGTCGGCGCGGGCAAAGGCGCAGGCGATCTCGATATCCTTGACCGGATAGCGGTTGGCGTTGCGCAGCGTTAGCCAGACCAGCGCTTTCGAGCCGAGGCCGCCGCGGCGCCAGAACTGGCGGGAGATCGTCAGCCCGTCGATCGGCGCCCGCTCGACCGTGAAGGGTTCGTTGGTGCTGGCGGCCGGCACCTCATCGTCCACTGCGTTCTCAGCCGGCGCGGTCGCCTGCTCGACCGGCGCGGCCTGCTCGACCGGGGCAGCCGCCTCCTCGGTGGGCGCGGTCGTCTTCTCGAGCCAGGCGACATCCTGCTGAGAAGTCGGGGGCGCCGCCACGGCGACCGCTTTGTTATTCGCGTCGCTGGGATCGGGGAGCATCAGCCATCCAGCAAATCCGGCGATGGCGAGAACGGCGAGCAGAATCAGCTTGGCGCCAAAGCCGCGAAACGACCACCTGCCGATGCCCATGGCCATGTCCTCACTCGCGTGACAGCGCTTCCTGGCTGCACGCAAAACCGCTCCGGCGCATCACCGCACGGCTTGAGAGCGACGCACCGCTGTACGGAGACCACCGCTAGTCGATTAACCGTCCACTGACGCTACAGTTCCAAGTCTCCCCGGCAAAAATGCGGCGCAGCGCCTGCGACAGGATGGCCTTGTGGATTCCGAGCCGATAGATTGCCGCAGCAACGGATCTCACGTGCGTCGAGAAAGATGGGAGATGAAATGCCGATAGAGGTTACCTGGGACCATATCCACCTGCGCACCCCCGACCCCGAAGCGACCGCGGCGTGGCTTCGAGACGTGCTGGGTGGCGAGATCATCCGCAATCCCGGCCGCATCGACGTGCAGCTCGGCGGCGCCAAGGTGTTCATCGCGCCGGTGACACCAGGCGATGGCGTCAACGCGCCGCCGGTGACGCCCTATCAGGGCCTCGACCATTTCGGACTGGCGGTGAAAGACATCGACGCTGTCGCTGCCGAGATCAAGGCGAAGGGCGTCGCGTTCACGAAGGAGCCGACCACGATCCGCCCCGGCGTGCGCATCTGTTTCATCCGCGGCCCGCAGGGCATCTCGATCGAGCTCCTGGAGCGCGACAAGAAATATGCCTGACCGTGCGACGTGCGCGTCGGTTACGTCATGCTGCCCGGCATGAAGCAACGGATCTGCAGCCCGAGATAACCGCGGATCGGCCACACCATGGTGCGGCCGTAGCGGTTCGGCTCGGTGATCACGGCATCATCGGGCACGTCGATCCATTCGCCGTCGATGCGCACGCGATAATGTCCGTCCTTGGATTCCCAATCGACGTCGCTCACCGCAGTGCCGTCAGCATCGGAGCAGCACGGCCCCTTCCCGCTCCTCAAACTGTCGAACCATTGCTTGAGCGGCGAATTGGCGTAACGGCCGTCGGGATCGCGCGCATGCCCGAGACTTACGGCCGTCACCGACAACAACGCGACAAGACTCAATGTGAGTGGGACTCTGAGGCGGACCGCTCGACGATGGTCCGTAATTTCACGGATGGAACCTGTCAGCTCTGCGCGTAGGCGCGCGAAAATGCGGCCGGAATCGATCCAGTTCGTCACCTGTCTCTCGCTCCTGCACCCGCCGGCCGGTGCCAACAAATGTTATGCATTTCGCGGGCCAACTTGATTCGCCAAGCGCCGTCAGCCACAACGTCGTCATCGAGACGTCGCGCTCCAATGGAATCATTTCGGTTTCGCACGGCATTGAGCGGCGCATGCTCAACCTGACGCGTTGCGCCGCGCATGCTGCTTTGGCATAAATTCCGAACCGGCCTTGGGCGAAGGTGGCCGGCCGCGGGGCGCTATGAGAAACGGCCTGTATTCCATTCACGTCACGCTGCTCGACGGACGCGTCGGCAAGGGCAGCGGGGTGATTGTGTTTCGCGACGGCCAGATTGTCGGCGGCGATGCGTATCTCTATTACACCGGCACCTACACCGTGAAAGGCAACACCTTCAAAGGCGAAGTGCTGGTGCAGCGACACACCACGCCGCGCGACAGCGACAACCCGCTATTCGGCGGACCTGCGCCGGTCGGCATCGGCGTCACCGGAACATTCACCGCCACGCAGGCGACCATGAGTGGAACCGCGCTCGTCGGCAAAGCGAGCCAGATCTTCGGCGCCACGCTGCGCAAGCTCGTGGATATCGATTAGCGCATCACGTCGTCTGATTGCGTAGATCGTAGCCCGGGTGAAGCGGAACGCGTAACCCGGGACGGCTGCATCCGCGTGTACGAGCGGCCCCGGGTTGCGCTGCGTTCCACCCGGGCTACGGCGCCGTTCGTGTGGAGAGAGCTTACTCCGCGGCCTGCTCCACGGGGGCGACGCGCGGCAGGATGATCTGGATGCGGGTGCCGCCGCCGGGCTCGGAGTCGAGATCGAGACGGCCCCCTAAGCGCGTGGTGACGATGCTGTAGACGATGTGAAGCCCGAGGCCGGTGCCGCCCTGGTCGCGGCGCGTCGTGAAGAACGGATCGAAGGCGCGGCGGCGCACGTCGAGCGACATGCCGCAGCCATTGTCGGAGAAGATGACCTCGACATTGTCCCTGCCGGAAGCGCGAACCTGGATGTCGACGATACCCGGCTTGCCGTCGGGAAAGGCGTGCGCGACCGAATTGAGGAAGAGATTGGTGAGCACCTGGCCGTAAGGGCCGGGATAGGAATTCATGATCAGGTTCGGCTGGCAATCGACGTTGAGCGTCAGATTGTGCTTGCGCAGGCCCGGCCTCAGACTCATCACCACCTGCTCGGTGAGATCGCCGAGATCGAAGTTGCGCTGATCGGAATAGTTGCGGTCGGCGGCGACCTGCTTGAACGACTGAATCAGCTCGGCGGCGCGGTTGAGGTTGGCGACGAGCTGCGAGGACGCATCGCTCGTCGTGGCAAGGAAATCGTTCAGGCTCGAACGCCGAAGCTCGCCGCGCTCGACCTGCGCGGCAAAGGTCGCCGCCTTGCGCTCGAGCGCTGAGGCGACCGTGAGGCTGATGCCGACGGGATTGTTGACCTCATGCGCGACGCCCGCGACCAGCCGTCCGAGGGCCGCGAGCTTTTCCGCCTCGATCAGCGAGTTCTGCGTCTCGCGCAAATTGCGTAGCGCCGCCTCCGCGGCGTCGCGCGCTTTCCGCATCTCGTGCTCGCTGCGCTTGCGCTCGCCGATGTCGAGCGCCACCGTGACGATGTTCTCGATCTCGCCATTGATGTCGAGGATCGGCAATTTGTTGACCAGCCATTGCCGCATGTTGCCGGCGACGTCCTTGTACTCCTCCTCGTAGAAGCCGAGCTCCGTTCGCCCCGACAACACCCGTTTGTCGTTCTCATCGGTCTTTGCAGCACCATAGCGCGCCATCAGCTCGCCGGTGGTATGGCCGAGTGCCTCGTGCGGCTCGATGCCGAAAATGCCGGCCATGTAGCGGTTCATCAGGACGTAGCGCAGATTGCGGTCCTTGACGTTGATCACCGCCGGAACGGTGTCGATCACCATCTGCAGCAAACGCCGGCCTTCGGCGATCGCGTCTTCGGCTCGCTTCTGGTCGGTGATGTCGCGCACCGTGCCTTCGTAGCGGATCACCTCGCCTTTCTCGTCGCGCACCGCGCTCGCGCTGTCGGACAGCCATAGCACCGTGCCGCTGCGGGACCGGACTTGATATTCGTAGTCGCGCACCATGCCGTCGCGGTCCATCAGCCGCTGGTATTGGGTGCGCGCGGCCGGATCGACATAGACATTGGACGCAACGTCGTCGATGCCGTTGATCAGGTCCTGCGGCGTGGCGTAGCCCATCATCCACGCCAGCGCCGGATTGGCGTTGAGCAGCGCGCCGCCCGGCGTCGTCACATAAATTCCGTCGATGGAAGATTCGAACAGCTTGCGATAGCTCTCTTCTGCGAGCCGCTGCTCGGCGAGCGCGCGCACCGCTGCTTCGCGCGCGGTATCCGCATCGACCAGCGTCTTCCGGAATACCTCGGCGGCGCGGGCGATCTCGCCGATCTCGTTGTCGACGTCGGTCGCCGGGATCGACGCACTCTTCTCGCCGGCTGCGACCGCGCGGATCGACTTGGTGATCGAGGCGAGCGGCCGCACGGTGCGGCGGACCACGAGCAGCGCGGCGAAGATCCCGATCAGCACGCCGGCCGAGCCGAGCACGATGCTCTGCCATTTCGCCTCGGTGAGCGTGCGCGCGAAATCCCGCGACAGGACGTGACCGCGGCGCGAACTGAGCTCACGCAACAGCTCGGTCACGCGCTGGATCAGCCGTCCCTCGGTGCCCAGCACCTCGCGGTCGATATCGGCGATCTGGCGTTCCCGGATCGATATTGCGACGACCGCGTCGGCGTAATCGTTCACGGCCGTGCGCAGCGCCGGGTCGGCGATGGTCATCGACCGCATGCTCTGTGCCGCCTGCTCGGCCGCGGACGGGTTGTGGGCGAGCAGCGCGGTGGCGATGCGGCCCTGGGTCTGCAACAGGGTGGAGGCAGTGGCGGGATCGGAGCTTTCGGCCACCGCCTTTTCGAAGGCGTCGCGCAATGGCGGCAGGCCGATGATCAACTCGGCGCGGCGGTTGATCAGCGCCGAGATGCGCTCGATGCCGCCGCGGTAGGTGGCGAGGCGCTCGGTCACGCCATCGATCATGTCCTGCTGCTCGGGGGCAAGCTCGATCCTGGTCTTCTTCAGCGCCTCGCCCAGGGCGCTGGCAGCCTCGCCGACCTGGATCGTCTGCGTGCCGGGATCGGTGACGAAGTCGCGCGCCGCAAGCCGGAGCTCGTTCATCCGGCGGTCGATATCCTCGGCCAGGTCGCCGACGCTCTGCAGCCGCTGCAGCTCCCCGAAGGTGGCGTCGATGTGACGGATCGCGATCACGCTGGCGGTCGAGGTGATGATGATGACTGCCAGCACCAGCAGGAAGCTGCCGAAGGTAAGCTGACCGATCGACAGCGCGAACGGTCGCTTCTGGGGCGGATTCGGCGGCAGTTCGGAGGTCATGCTAAGGGGGGCCAGGCTGAAATCGCCCCCAATATACGACGTAATTCGGCCCCGTGGGAACGGGGGCCGAGCCCCAAAGCGGGCTTTACGCCCCTCCAGCGCCTCGCGGGGGCCACCGATAGGCGCGTTGAGGAAGCTGGCCAACAGGATACCGCTCTTGAATGGCACGGCCTGGAGGCGCGGACGCCGCGTGCCGCGGAGACGGGCCAGCCGCGAAATCGAACAGCAGCGACTCCATCGGCGCGCGACACAACCTAACGTTGCTCATCGGCGCAGACCACGCGCAAATCAAACAAAGGCAACAAGACGAAACGATCGTTTGGCAGGCGGCAACTTGCATCCGACCATTGCGCCTGCTAGTCGTGCAATCTTTGATAGTGGGGGATTTTATGGGGCATCGTTTTGCGAAGTTGCTATCGTTGTTGAGTTTTCTTACCGTCGCCACGCCTGTCAGTGCCGCTTGGGAAGATCAAGTTGATTGGACCTGGCCTTCATCGAAAAATCCGAAGGTTCAAAGTCTCGGCCTTTACGCCGTTGAGGTCCGATGCTCTCCACGTGGCGGATCGCTTGAGGGCGTGACGAACGCATGGACCGGCAAGACACGCAGCCTTCTACTGTTGATTACAAAATCTGTCGGCACCGGCACTCCCGCCGTGGACAAGCTCCCGAGCGATGCGGTCGGAGCGGTTCAGGCCTATAGCGCAAGCAGCAAAGACTGGACGTCGTACGACTATCGGCACTGCAAGAAGGACTTCCTTGTCGCAGGCTCGAAACTCGCTTTGGTCGCAGTGAAGAACGAAAACGACGATCCCGCCGGCGGCCCGCTTGGGCAGTTTGTATCCGGTCTGCTCGGCATCGTTTCGCCGCTGTTCTCGTTCTTCACAGGACAAGCCCTGCCGACCGAAATCGCGTCGAAGATTACCAACCTGCAATCCGCGGCCGACCCTTTCAGCAAGTTGCTCGGCGCGCTGAAATCGGGAAGTACTCAAACGAGACCGGTGGATGTTTTGCGGACGGGGACTTACAGCTACGTCACCGACTACGCTGCCGTTAGTGTGACGATCCGATCAATCGAATCGATCGTGCTGGACAGAAATCCAAGCTTCCGCGACGATCTTCGCGCTCAGGTGAAGGCTGCGCCAGACAAGATTGACGCAACCAAGCTCAAGCAAAGCTGCCTAGGCCG
>NZ_PSRR01000193.1 GCF_004296405.1 Bradyrhizobium sp. Leo170 | reverse complement strand
TCCCGGGTCCCGGCTTCGCTAAGGCTTCGCCGCGCCGCGCAAGCCCGGGACGACGGGGACCGTCATTGCGAGCGCAGCGAAGCAATCCATGTCTCCGCAAGCGGCGCGATGGATTGCTTCGCTCCGCTCGCAATGACGTAGGGAGAGGTTCCGATTCAATTGTCAAACAGCGGAGTGGATGCGAGTGCGCGCTCTCGCGGGCGCTTTGCGCCCGAGCTTTGCATCTCGCTTCACCCTCTCATTGAGCATTTGATAGGACCGCTGCTGCGGTTGTCGATGCGTGTCTGCGTGGTGGACTGGGATTGGCCGATAACGCACGGATCGCCCCCCCAATGGGCCCTCAAAAGACCAGTGAACGGTGCACATGCACCCCAGCCATTGCGCCATCGCCGACCGCAAGCGATACCGAATGCGGTACTCGCGCGACGTCTCCGCAGGCAAAGGCGCCGCGCACCGTCGTTTGCTTGCTTTCGTCGGTTCGGATCTGGATGCCGAACGGAGTCGTTTCCAATTCGCAGCCAAGCGTCTCGGCCAATGGCGTAGAGGGCACATTGCGCGTTGCGGTGAACAGGCCGGCGAAAGGCAGGACGCGTCCGTCTTGTAGCCTCACGTCTGCGTGGCCTTCGATCCCTGCGATAGGACCTGCCTCGATCGTGACGCCGCGCGCAGCAAGCTCGGCGCGGGCGTCCGCGTCCGGCTCGAAGGCGCCGTTGAGCAGGAGCGTCACGTCTCCCCATTCCGTAAACAGAACTACGTGATGGAGCACGTCCGGGCTTGTGGCGATCACACCGATCCGTCCCTCATTCAGTTCATATCCGTGACAATAGGGGCAGTGAAAGACGCTACTGCCCCAGCGCTCGGCGAGCCCATCAAGAAGAGGGAGTGCATCGCTGACGCCGGTGGCAAGGATAAGCCTCTTGCCACGATAGAGCTCGCTGTTGGCTGTTGTCACCGCGAAGCCGTCTCCTTGCCGCTTGGCGTCGGTAGCGGTTCCCTCGAGCCATGTGAGCGTCGGATAGGCCATGAGCTGTTCTCGCGCAGTGCGTGCGATCTCGGCTGGATCGACTCCATCCTGACCAAGAAAGCCGTGGGATGCCGAGGCGAACCTGTTGCGCCGGGCGCCTGCGTCAACGACGATCACCTTGCGCCGGGCGCGCAACAATTGAAGGGCCGCGGCCATGCCGGCGTAGCTGCCACCGATGACGATCGCGTCATGAAGCATTTCTGTTCCTTTCCTTGTGGTGCGCCATATGACGTCGCGAGAATTCCGCACTGAGATCGGCGAGGGTGATGCCGCCGAAGCGATCGAGCAGTAGCGCCTCTGCTTCGGCGAAAGCTTCGCCCAAAACGGCGTTCAGCGGTTCGCCGTGCTCGGCCATGTGCAAAAGAGCATGAACACGGAGGAGAGGCGGCTGTCTCGCATTATGTAACTTCGTATATTACATGAACTGCCAAGTTTCAAGGCGAGCCTTGAGGCCCGGAGCGATTCTCCTCGAAACTACGTCAAAGCCCCTTCACCAAAATCCGATGGCGCCACTCTATTGATTTGCAGGGACGTCGGCGCGCGTCGTATCGTGGGAAGATTCCTTCTCCCCACTCGGCGATGGTGGGCCATTCAGCAATGTCTGGCAGGGCCGGATGCATTGCGAGATGTGCGCGAATGGATTCGGGAAGAAAGCGCCAATTTGGCGTGAAGGAAAACAGCAGCGCGTCGCGCCGTGAAGGGCTGCGGTTCGGATGCGTTCCATGGAGGAGACGGTAGTCCACCGCCGCTGCATCGCCACGGCGCACATTGAGCGTGATCTGTCCTTCGTGGTCACTCAGGGCAGGGTGGTCGGCCGCCAACTGCTCGGCGGCTGCGCGAGCCGGCGCTGAACCTGCTTTTCGATCGCTTGCAAGTCAGGTTCTTCAAAGGGCGCCGGGATGGTTGTGAAACCGTCTACAGCAAAATCGCTCGAACCTTATATGCGGGCTCCGTTACGCAGATGAAGTTTCATTACGAGATTCATCCAACCGCCGAAAGCTGACGGATCGGCTCCGGCGATTCGAACACGTGCGCCGATGCGCCCTTGACGAAAGGCACACACTCCTATAGGAACTAGTCAGTTCCAGAACTATTTGGTTCCAAATATGCCGCCCCAAGACCCGTTGAGCACCACGTTTGGTGCCCTGGCTGATCCGACCCGCAGAGCAATTCTCGCGCGACTGTTGGAGGGCGAAGCCTCGGTCGCCGAATTGGCCAAGCCATTCTCGCTGACGCCCCGGGCTGTCTCCAAGCATGTCGCCGTGTTGGAGGCGGCGGGCCTGGTGACGAAGGGCCGCGATGCCCAGCGACGTCCGTCGCGGATCGTCGCCAGCCCGCTGATCGAGATCGATTCCTGGCTCGCCAACTATCGCAAGCTCTGGCTGCAGCGCTTCGACAAGCTCGAGACCCATCTGGCAAAGCAAACGGGAGGAGAATGATGGACAGAGGCAAGGTGACCTTGGAGGAGAGGCCGCTGGGCGCCACCATCCAACGCTGGTTTCCAGCCCCGCCCGAGCTCGTCTATCGCAACTGGATTGAAGCCGAACAGATCCGGCATTGGTTTGCGACCGACGGCTACGAGGTCACTAGCTGCGAGATTGATGCACGGCCGGGAGGAAAGTGGCGGGTCGATTTTCGCTCCTCGACCGGGCAGGTCTATTTCGAGCACGGTGAATTCCGCGAAATGGTGCCGGGGAGGTCGCTCGTGCTGACCCTGACCCAGGTCGATGGCGCTCACACAGGACCGGAGACGCTGATGACCGTCACCTTCGAGGCTTCACGCGGTGGCACTGACATGACGTTCCGCCAGATTGGCTACGACAACAGCCTGCGCCGCGACGGCAATGCCGAGGGCTGGCAGGAATGCTTCGACAAGCTCGGCGCCCGCCTGACAAGCTCGAACGTCACCGCCTGAAAGGAGAAGCATATGAGCAGGAATGCAGCAGAAGAGCAGAAAGTCCGCGCTCTTTTCGCCGACTGGCTGCGCACTTCATCGGCGCTGGACATCGATGGCGCCATGCGTCCTCTCGATCCCGATATTCATTCCTATGAACATGTGGCGCCACTTCAGTACCGCGGTATCGATGCCATTCGCGAAGTCTGCCAGCAGGGCTTCGACCTGATCAAGGGCGACTTCGAATGGGACAATTCCTGATCTTCAGGTGATCGTGCGCGATGACATTGCCATCGCGTGGGGCCTCAACCGCATGCGCTACCGTTCAGCTTCAGCGCCGGTGGTTGAGAATTGGGCGCGAAGCACGAGAGTGTTTCAGAAGAAGGACGGGCAATGGAAGATGATCCACCAGCATCTTTCCGTCCCCGCCGATCCAAAAACCGGACATGCCAGATTCGACCTGAAGCCCTGAAATGGCGATTGCCGAGCAACCCTGCCGATGCGATGTGCCGCTGAAATTGTACAGACCGCGCAACGAGCGGCCCGATGGCTCGCGCTGTTATCTTTGTGGACTGTGCGGCGAAGCCCATTTGGTCCTTTGCAAGCCGGGAAGGCTTTGTTATAGGGCTGACCGCAAGCGAAACGCCGGTTTCGCCTATTCCTCGGTAGCTCAGCGGTAGAGCATTCGACTGTTAATCGAATGGTCGCTGGTTCGAATCCAGCCCGGGGAGCCAACATTTCAATTAAATCAAGCTGTTAGCCGAACCTCCTAAGCTCCTGGTTTCGCGTATGCGCGGCCCGGGCAAGGCGGATTCGCATCCGACGTCCCGATTCAAGTCGTCCTGAAGGGCGCGACTCAATCACATCCGCGTGGCGCTTTGCGGGTTTGGTGCGGACAGCCGCCAAATCGACTCATTCACCGTCGATTCTTGGCTAAGCAGGGTTCCTTGCGAGGTGATTCCATGGCCGTCTTCGACACCGAGGTGCCGAAAACAACACCCTCGATCGTCCCGAGCGATATCCCCACCATGAGCGACGATGAATGCCTCCGGCGGCTCGCGCAGATCGTCGAAGAGCACGATTCCGCGCGTCTTGACGAGGCTGCGAGGCTGATCGGCCGGCTTGCCGTCGCGATCGAATAGACGCCGTTCCCCTGCAAGAGTTCGTGCGGCCGGTATGGCCCATCGGGCGTGTTGCGTTTTGATCCTGCTTGTTACAAAAGACGGGCGGTCTCACTCCCGTCGCGGCCGCGCCGCACGACTTGCAGGTTTCAGCCCATGTCCGGTTTCTCGACCGCGCGCCAGAAAATGGTCGATGGCCAGGTGCGCACCAGTGACGTCACCGACGCGCGTATTCTCGATGCGATGCTTGCCGTGCCGCGCGAGGCTTTCGTCCCCGACAGCAAGCGCGCGCTGGCCTATCTCGATCTCGACCTCGATGTCAGCGAGGGCGGGGCGACGAAGCGCTACCTGATCACGCCAGCCGTGATGGCGAAGATGCTGCAGGCGGCTGAGATCAATTCGACTGACCGCGTTCTGGTCGTCGGCTGCGCAACCGGCTACGCGGCTGCCGTGGTTGCACACCTCGCCGGGGAGGTGTTTGCCACCGAAAGCGAGCCGACGCTCGCCGACCAGGCCAAGGCCGCGCTTGCGGGGGCTGGTGCCGCCAACGTGACCGTCCATGCCGCGCCGGCGGCGAAGGGCGATGCCGCGGACGCACCGTTCGACGTCATTTTCCTCAATGGTGCCACCGAGATCGTGCCGCAGGAACTCTTTGAGCAGCTCCGCGAGGGCGGGCGGCTGGTCGGGGTGTTTGCCTTGTCGCAGCCGCAGCGGGCCGCCATCGTGACACATACCCACGGGGATTTCGGGCATCGGCCGCTATTCGATGCCGTGGCGCCGCTCCTGCCGGGCCTGGAGCGCGTGCCGGCTTTCGTGTTCTAAGATGGATCGCCCCGGAGGGAGGAAGACTTCGAGGCGTTTCGGCGAATACGGATTCACATCAAGGGAAGGATTCCTAGCCGGCTCGAACGGAGAAGTCCGGTTCGTGGCGGCTTGGTGGCGATTCGAAGCGTTAAAATCCCGTTCTGAATCAGAAGTGTGGCCCGTTTGCCCCACGTGAAGAGTTTCCACCGGGTTCCGTTGCGAGGTAGTTCCGTCCAGCCTAGCTGCGGAATAAGGTGAGGCGGGACTCACTTCGATCGAAGCAGCGCCCGGTTCATGGTCTCGAGCCGGGTGGTGAATAGCAATGGATGGATTATTGGGGATGCGTGGGGTGAAGGTTGTCACCGGAGCCGCGGCAGCGGTCCTTTTGTTGGCGTGCATGGGACCGACGCCGGCCCTGGCCGACACGATCGAGGCCGCATTGGTTCGTGCCTATCAGACCAATCCGCAGCTCAATGCGCAGCGCGCCTTCGTGCGCTCCACCGACGAAAACGTGCCGCAGGCTTTGTCGGGCTACCGGCCGAGGGTGTCGATCACGGCGAGCGGCGGTTATCAGTACACTGATGCCGTCTCGGGTGGAGTGGCTGCGCATGGAGCGCAGGCCCCGCGCGCCGTCGGCGCCACGATTTCGCAGACCCTGTTCAATGGATTTCAGACCGGCAACCGAACGCGGGCCGCGGAGAGCCAGGTTTCCGGCTCACGCGAAGCGCTGCGGAATATCGAACAGACCGTGCTGTTCAGCGCCGCGCAGATCTACATGGACTACCTGCGCGACGCGGCGATCGTCGAGGTCCAGCGCAGCAACACGCGGGTGCTCGAGCAGACGCTCAAGCAGACCCGCGACCGATTCAATGTCGGTGAGGTGACGCGTACCGACGTCGCGCAATCGGAGG
Organism: Bradyrhizobium sp. Leo170; assembly: GCF_004296405.1. GTDB lineage: Bacteria > Pseudomonadota > Alphaproteobacteria > Rhizobiales > Xanthobacteraceae > Bradyrhizobium. The sequence continues at coordinate 10,507 of NZ_PSRR01000193.1, read as the reverse complement.
CTCAGCTCGCCGCCGGACGCACGCAGCAGCTCACGGCCGAATCCCAACTGACCACGACGCGATCGAACTTCCGGCGCATCATCGGCAGCGAACCGACGAATCTCGCGCCGGGCTCACCGGTCGACCGTTTCCTGCCGCCGACCCTCAATGCCGCCATCGAACTCGCGCTGACGCAGAACCCGAACGTGACCGCAGCGATGTTTGGCGTCGACGTCAACTTCCTCAACGTCAAGATCGCCGAAGGCGCGCTGTTTCCGAGCGTGACGCTGCAGGCGAGCGCGCAGCAGGCCTACGATCAGACGCTGGTCATCCAGCGCCAGTTCCAGGCGTCGGCGATAGCGCAGATTGCGGTGCCAATATACCAGGGCGGCGCCGAATATTCGCTGATCCGCCAAAATAAGGAATCGTTGGCCCAGCAGCGCCTTGTGCTCGAACAGACGCGCGATCAGGCGCGCGCCAATGTCGTCACGGCATGGGGCCAGTTGTTGGCCGGCAAGGCGCAAGTAACCTCCGCGCAGGCGCAGGTGACGGCATCCGAGATCGCGCTCAACGGCGTGCGCGAGGAAGCCAAGGCCGGGCAGCGCACCACGCTCGACGTGCTGAACCAGCAGCAGGCCCTGGTCAACGCCCGCAACGCTCTCGTGATTGCGCAGCATGACCGTGTGGTCGCCTCCTACAGCGTGCTGCAGGCGGTGGGCCGGCTGCAGCCCCAGGTGCTCAACCTGCCGACCTCGACCTACGATGCGAGCGTGCACTACCAGCAGGTGCGTGATAGCTGGGCTGGGGTTCGAACGCCCGACGGCCGCTGATCGTCGCTCCCACATTGCTCTGAACAGACAATTGGGCCCGCTTGGCTAGCGGGCCCAATGCATTTCTGAGCCCTCGTTTGTCCCACCCGCGGCCGCCGACTCCATATGTCGCGTGGTGGTCATGAAGACGCCGCAAAACTTCGAAGCGCGTTGCTTGCAATCGATTGTTGCCCTGACATACCGTTTCCATAGGCAACAGAACGATTCGCAACGGCTTTTTGCGTCCATCGCTGCGGATCGGTTGCCGTGAGGGCGAACGCACCGCGTGCAACGCACCGGTAACCGTTGATCTGGGGACAAGTCCGGACTCGAGCGATGAAAAATTCCGGCCGCTTCATCCGGAACCGCCGAATCTCGTGCGGTTTGGTGTAGGATAATTTCGATGTGGAGTCGGAAATGACGCAACCTGCAAAGGTCCAAGAGCCCTCCATGGAGGAGATTCTGGCGTCGATCCGTCGCATCATTGCCGATGATGAGGCCAAGCCCGCTTCCGCGGATAAACCCGCAAACGACAGGCCGGCAAGTGTTGCGGCGCCGGAGAAACCGGCGGTCGCCGCCGCGCCTGCCCCCAAGCCGGTGGTGAAGGACATTCCGCCGCCGCCGACTCCTGCAGCAGCGAAGCCGGCGCCACCAGCGCCAAAACCTGCGCCGGCGCCACCACCAGCCAAAACCAACAGCCAGGACGACATCGACGCCATGCTGGCGAGCCTCGATGAGGCGACGCAGGAGGCCGAAGTCAGGCCGCCCCAACCCGATGGCGACGTATTCGAACTGACTGACGAAATGGCCCTGCCGGATCCAGCACCGACGCCCAAGCCGCCGCCACCGACCTTTCAGAAAGTTGAACCGCAGGACGACATCGAATTCACGGAAGCCACCAAGCCGCCGCCTCCACCGCGGCAGTCAGCCTATGAGCCGGCGACCGAGAGTTCCTCCTATGGTCAGCAGCCAATCTTGTCGCGCACGACCATGAACGCGGTCGAAAGCGCGTTCAATTCGCTGGCCAATACCGTGCTCAGCAACAATGCACGGACGCTGGAGGATTTGGTCAAGGAAATGCTGCGGCCGATGCTGAAATCCTGGCTGGACGACAACCTGCCGGGGCTGGTCGAGCGGATCGTGAAAGCCGAGATCGAGCGGGTTTCGCGCGGGCGCTAGCCGCTCGGGCTGCGAAGCCCCCTCAATTCAGCCATCCCGAATGGGTGTTATGGCGGCTTGGACGCGTCGGTCCGGTTGACTTGGCGCGTTCGGACGGCTTTTTAGCGCTCTCAAACATCCCATTTGTAGTGCCATGATCGAGAAAAACTACCAGCCTGCCGATATCGAAAGCCGGATGTCCCGCGTCTGGGAGGAGAGCGGCGCCTTCAAGGCCGGCCGCCCCGAGCGGCGCGACGCCGCGCCGTTCACCATCGTGATCCCGCCGCCGAACGTGACGGGCTCGCTGCACATGGGACATGCGCTGAACAATACGCTGCAGGACATCCTCTGCCGCTTCGAGCGCATGCGCGGACGCGACGTGCTCTGGCAGCCCGGCACCGACCATGCCGGCATCGCCACCCAGATGGTGGTCGAGCGGCAGTTGATGGAACGGCAGGAGCCAAGCCGTCGCGAGATGGGCCGCGCCAAATTCCTCGAGCGGGTCTGGCAATGGAAGGCCGAGAGCGGCGGTACCATCATCAACCAGCTCAAGCGGCTGGGCGCCTCCTGCGACTGGTCGCGCGAGCGCTTCACGATGGACGAGGGCCTGTCGCGCGCGGTCGTGAAGGTGTTCGTCGAACTCCACCGCGAAGGGCTGATCTACAAGGACAAGCGGCTGGTCAATTGGGACCCGAAACTGCTCACCGCGATCTCCGATCTCGAGGTGCAGCAGGTCGAGGTCAAGGGCCACCTTTGGTACCTGCGCTATCCGATCGAGGGCAGGGCGTTCAGCCCTGACGATCCCGCAAGCTTCATCGTGGTCGCGACGACCCGTCCCGAAACCATGCTCGGCGATACCGCGGTGGCCGTGCATCCGGACGACGAGCGCTACAGTGCGCTGGTCGGCAGCCACGTGATCCTGCCGCTGGTCGGCCGCAGGATTCCGATCGTGGCTGACGATTACTCCGATCCAGAGAAGGGCTCCGGCGCAGTAAAGGTCACGCCGGCGCACGACTTCAACGACTTCGAGATCGGCAAGCGCCATGGGCTGCCGCAGATCAGCGTGCTCGACCAGGAGGGCAAGCTCTCGCTTGTCGGCAACGAGGACTATCTGCGCGGCCTGCCTGAGGGTGCGCTGCAGTTCGCTGAAGAGTTCCACGGCGTCGAGCGCTTTGCCGCGCGAAAACAGATCGTGGCGCGGCTGGAGGATTTCGGCTTTCTCGAGAAGATCGAGCCGAACACGCATATGGTGCCGCATGGCGACCGTTCCGGCGTGGTCATCGAGCCGTTCCTCACCGACCAATGGTATGTCGACGCCAAGACGCTGGCGCAACCGGCGATCGCGGCCGTGCGCGCGGGCGAAACCAGCTTCGTACCGAAGAACTGGGAAAAGACCTATTTCGAATGGATGGAGAACATCCAGCCCTGGTGCATCTCGCGCCAGCTCTGGTGGGGCCATCAGATCCCGGCGTGGTACGGGCCCGACGGCAAGGTCTTCGTCGCCGAGACCGAGGAAGAGGCCGTTGGCAACGCGCTCGGCTATTACGTCGAGCAGGAAGTGATCACGCCGGAGCAGGGCCACGACATGGCGGAGGACCCCGCCAAGCGCGAGGGCTTCATCACCCGCGATGAAGACGTGCTCGACACCTGGTTCTCGTCCGCGCTGTGGCCGTTCTCGACGCTTGGCTGGCCGGACGAGACGCCGGAGCTGCAGCGCTACTATCCGACCGACACGCTGGTCACCGGTTTCGACATCATCTTCTTCTGGGTGGCGCGGATGATGATGATGGGCCTTCACTTCACGAAAGAGGTGCCGTTCTCGACCATCTACATGCACGCCCTTGTCCGCGACGAGAAGGGCGCCAAGATGTCGAAGTCGAAAGGCAACGTCATCGATCCCCTGCATCTCGTCGACGAATACGGCGCAGATGCGCTGCGCTTCACGCTGGCGGCGATGGCGGCGCAGGGACGCGACATCAAGCTGTCGACGCAGCGCGTCGATGGCTATCGCAGCTTCGCCACCAAGCTCTGGAACGCCTGTCGTTTTGCCGAGATGAACGGCGCCGCCCTGACGGCCGGGTTTGATCCGACCAGCGTGAAGCAGACGCTGAATCGCTGGATCATGCATGAGACGACGCTTGCGGCCCGCGAGGTGACTGAAGCGATCGAGGCGTACCGTTTCAATGATGCGGCAGGCGCGGTCTATCGCTTCGTCTGGAACGTGTTCTGCGACTGGTATGTCGAGCTGACCAAACCGCTGTTGATGGGCGAGGACGGGCCTGCGAAGACCGAGACCCGCGCCATGATCGCATGGGTGCGCGACGAGATCCTGAAGCTGCTGCACCCGTTCATGCCGTTCATCACCGAGGAACTCTGGGACGTCACAGCGAAGCGCGACGGTCTTCTGGTGCTGGCGCCATGGCCGCGAAAGGCGCGCGCGCTAACGCCTGAGCAGATCGCCACGCTTTCGCTGGCAGGGCCGACCGACGCGCTCATTCCGCCCGTGATCGGCACGTTCGAGGATGACACCGAGGAGGAGTTCAGCGACCCCGAAGCCGAGGCCGAGATCGGCTGGGTGGTTGATCTCGTCAGTGCGATCCGCTCGGTGCGCGCGGAGATGAACATCCCACCGTCCACGTTGACGCCGCTGGTGCTTGTAGACGTTTCCGATGAGACGAAGGCGCGGGGGCAGCGCTGGAACGATGTCGCCAAACGGCTGGCGCGGCTGGCCGACATCTCCTTTGCCGATGCCGCCCCGGAAGGTGCTGTGCAGCTATTGGTGCGCGGCGAGGTCGCGGCGCTGCCGCTGAAGGGCGTGATCGATCTTGCCGCCGAGCGCGCGCGGCTCGAGAAGGAAATCGCGAAAGCCGACGCCGACATCAAGCGCGTCGACGCCAAGCTTTCCAACGAGAAGTTCGTCGCCAACGCGCCGGAAGAGATCGTCGAGGAAGAAAAGGAAAAGCGCGAGGCGGCGCTGGAGCGGAAGGCAAAGATCCTCGAGGCGCTCGAGCGGCTGAAGAAGGCTTCTTGAGAAGAGGTAGGGTGGGCAAAGCGCAGCGTGCCCACCATGCACGTTCGGTGCAAGTCTTCGGTGCAAGTCAGGGTGGGCACGCTGCGCTTTGCCCACCCTACGATCCGTTTCGAAACCCGCGCCTAGACAAACGTGAAGTCGCTCGCGTGGAGCTGATCGAGCGTCGTGTTCCTGATCTCGACCGAATTGTTGTCGTCGAAGGTGATGACGACGCTCGTTCCGCTCTGCGCCATGTGCGATTGCACGGCGTTGAAATCGGCAAACACCGTGCGGTTGAACTGAATCAGATCCTGCGCGCCATCGGTGTTCTGGAAGTCGACAATGACGTCCTTGCCGAAGCCGGGGCTGAACATGAAAATGTCATTGCCTGCGCCGCCTGACAAAGTGTCGTTACCGCCGTCGCCATTGAGCCTGTCGTCGCCGCTGCCGCCGTACAGGAGCTCGTTGCCGGTTCCGCCCATCAGCGTGTCGTTGCCGTCATCGCCGAACATTTGGGTCGCGGCCGGACCGCCTTTCATCGAGTCATTGCCGGCGCCGCCATAGAGGGTGTCGTTACCGCCGCCGCCTGAAAGATAGTCATTACCGTCGCCACCCTTGATGACGTTGGCGGCCCATCCGCCATAGAGCTGGTCGTTGCCGGCGCCGCCGTCGAGCAGGGCGCCGGTATCGCCGTTGCCCGCTTTGATGATGTCGTTGCCATCGTCGCCATAGAGTTGATCAGTTGCGGTGGCAATGCCAGGACCGCCATTGATCGTGTCGTCGCCTGCGCCGCCATGGATCACGTCGGCACCGGCGCCACCGTTGATCACATCCTTCCCAGGACCGCCGTCGATGATGTCGTTGTCGGTCGACGCGCCAAAGAACAGGTCCTGGTGGCCGCTCATGTCATAATGGATCGCCTTGTTCTGATAGAGATTCCAGGTTCCCGGCGAGCTCGGATTGACCGCATCGGCAACCGACAGATGATCGCCATTGACCGTGATGTCCTTGATGTAGAGGTTGCGGTCGCCACTGGCGCCGGCGATGTCGTTGATGAAGGCGAGATCGAGACTTGAGATCGTCGCGGGGTTGGCGAATGTGAAGGTGAAGGTCTGGAAGCCCGATGCGTTGGTCGCATTGTGGAACTCGACGGTGTTGCCGACCTGCTGGCCATTGACCAGAAGCTGCATCTGCGCGCCGATGCCGTCGACGACGGAGCCATAGCCGGTCACGGTGACGGTGGTTTGCGTCAATTTCGGAATCGTGTCGGGACCGCCGGTGATGGTGTCGTCGCCCGCGCCGGCCTTGATCGTATCGTTGCCGACCCCGCCCGACAGCACGTCATTGCCGCCGCCGGTATCCATCAGATCGGCGGCCGGAGAGCCCGTCAGGGTCTGGCCGGGGGGCTGACGCTCGCCGCCGTACCATTCTGTGATCAGCCCCTGAGCCGGCTTCCCTTCCGGTGAGTAGCCGAGTGGTGAATATTTGTTGTCCGCATCCCAGTTCCAGATCGAAGCGCCCCTGAACCAGCTTCCGCCTTCCGATCCCCACACCTGAAAGAAGGCGTTGAACGCGTCATATTGCTCCTGGACGTCCTGCGTTGAGCTCCCTGGGTTGCCCGGGCTGATATTGGTGCCGTCGACGCTGCGATAGCCTGTTTCGGTGAAGACCACCTGCTTGCCGTATTGAAGGGCGAGGGAGTGGAAGAAATCGACCGGCGATTTGTGATCCATCACCTTGGCCCAATAATCATCGGTGGACATGGTGTTCCACGCGTTGACCATTTCCTGGACGGTTGGATCGCGCTCGGTCGTCAGCGGCGGATAGGCGTTGACGCCGATGACATCGACCTTGTCCCAGAAGCTGACATTGATGGCTTCATCGGTGGCGGCGGCGTAGGTGATTTCGCCGTGATACACGGCGCGCACGGAATTGATGATGTCCACCCAGTCGTCGCGATATTCGGGACCGGAGAGCTTGCCGAGCTCATTGCCGATCACGAACATGCTGACGCCGGCTTGCTGGGCGAGTTCCGCCATGTGAACGATTTCGGTCTTGTAGGACGCGAAGAAGGCGGCGGGATCGTCCGGTGTCAGCACATGTGCAAGCGAGCCATCGAGAGCGGAGACCATGGGTTTCAGCGAAACCGAAAGGCCGAGCGCCTTCGCATCCGCGATGGCTTTAAGGATGTTGGCGTCGCTCTCGGTCTTGCCGGGATCGGCGAACACATCGTCCGAATGCCTCGTGTTCGTAAAGAGCCGAGGCGCAAGCTCGATCGAATTTGCATTGGTGTCCGCGATTGCCTGCATGGCATCGCGCGCCGCGCTGGTGACGAATGCACCATTGTAGTTGGACGGGAATCCGAATCCTTCGACAGTAAAAACGCCCGCCATCGGCCAGCTCCTTAGTTTCTATGTTTTCTATTTCGCTGTTTCGGTGGCCAGCATTTTGCGCAGGACTTGTTCACCTGCGTTGTGTTCCGTCATTTCAGCAGAGCACAATTCATAAGCAACTCACACGCGTGCAGCGAAGCAACGCGCGCTCAGTCTGCACGCGCAACGTGGGCGTGTCGTGACAGGATTGCGTCGATGTTGCGATTGTTGATGCGCGCCTCGTTACGATGGCGCTTCAACTTCAACTCAAACTGGAAATGGCTTGCTCAGGAATTTCGAGCCCTTCATGCCATAACGCCAAGGCAGATCGATTGCTTTTGTGATTCCGATTCGCACGCCTGCGACAATATCGACACTGCCGACGCGCGCGTGCAGCGAGAACGGTGCCTGATCGAGCGGCAGGGCGTCGTGCTCAATCGTTATGCCGAGTGCTTCGGTCAGCTTTCCCGGACCGGAACATAGTGCGTGCGCTTCCTTGAGATGACGTCGCCGCCGCATCGTCGCGATCCCATGCGTGGGCTCCAGCGCGCGGATCAGCAGGGCGCTCGCCGAGCCTGCTTCTTCGCAGACGAAATTCACGCACCAGTGGATGCCGTAGGAGCGATAGACATAGGCAAAGCCCGGCGGGCCGAACATCACCTGGTTGCGCGGCGTCGGCCCACGATAGGAATGGGCGGCCGGATCGGTGTGGTGATAGGCCTCCACCTCCACGATGAGGCCGCCGACGCCATTGAAGAGCAAGGTCGCGCCGATCAGGTCGGGCGCGACCTCGTGCACGCTGCGGCCAAAGAATGAGCGTTTGAGCGCCTTGCCAAGGCGGATGGGTGCTTCGCCCGGCAGTCTGGGATTTTGAACCATTTTGGTGGGAATCAGAGGGAAACGCGGGGGACTGCTGCCCATATGTTGCACGTTCTGTTAGCATGCGCGAGCCGGGTTGCGGGTTCGGGCAATACGGATTAGCTAACAGTCTCGAAGATCCGCAGATTTCCCATGGTCACCCTGATCGACACCATTTCAGCCAGTCCGCTGCGCCCGCGCCACCCCGAAAAGGTGAACCGGCCCGACGCGCTGTCGCCGCCTAAGCCGGACTGGATCCGGGTGCGTGCGCCGAACACGCGCGGCTATGCCGATACCCGCAACATCGTGAAGGAGAATGGCCTCGTCACGGTCTGCGAGGAGGCCGGCTGCCCGAATATCGGCGAGTGCTGGGACAAGAAGCACGCCACCTTCATGATCATGGGGGACACCTGCACCCGGGCGTGTGCGTTCTGCAACGTCAAGACGGGCATGCCCGGCGCGCTTGACGCCGGCGAGCCGGAGCACGTGGCGGAGGCGACCTTCAAGCTCGGGCTCTCGCATGTCGTCATCACCTCGGTCGACCGCGACGATCTTGCCGACGGCGGCGCTGAGCATTTTGCCCAGACCGTCCGCGCCATCCGCGCGCGCTGCCCGAAGACCACGATCGAGCTCCTCACCCCCGACTTCCTGCGCAAGGAAGGCGCGCTTGAAGTCGTGGCGGCGGCAAAGCCCGACGTCTTCAACCACAATCTCGAAACCGTGCCCTCGCGCTATCTGTCGGTGCGGCCCGGCGCGCGCTATTTCCACTCGATCCGGTTGCTGCAGCGGGTGAAGGAGATCGATCCGACGATTTTCACCAAGTCCGGCATCATGGTGGGCCTGGGTGAGGAGCGGCACGAGGTGCTGCAGGTGATGGACGACCTGCGCTCGGCGGATGTCGATTTCCTCACGATCGGCCAATATCTGCAACCGACGCGGAAGCATCACGCCGTGATGCGCTACGTCACGCCGGACGAGTTCGCGGGCTACGAGAAGGTTGCCTATACCAAGGGCTTCCTGATGGTGTCGGCGAGTCCGTTGACGCGTTCGTCCCATCATGCGGGCGACGATTTCGCCAAACTGCAAGCGGCGCGCGTGGCGCGGTCGCGCTAACGCCGGATCGCCGATGCGACGCATTCTTGTGATGGGATCCTCGGGGTCCGGCAAATCGACCTTTGCGCAACGTCTTTCAGACACTACGGGAATCCCGTTCGTGTCGCTCGACGCGATCTACTGGAAACCAGGCTGGGTCGCGTCCGAGAACGCGGAGTTCCACGAACGCGTGACTGAGGTGGCGCTTCGACCGCAATGGGTCATGGACGGAAACTACATTTCAAATGGGGCCGGCGAGCTGCGCCGCCAGGTCTGCGATAGCGTCATCTGGTTTGATCTTCCGCGTCGGACCTGCATGCTTGGCATCGCGAGGCGGATAGCCGGAAGCTTTGGCCAGGTTCGACCGGAAATGGCCGAGGGGTGCCCGGAACGAATCGATCTCGAATTCTTTCGATACGTCTGGACGTATCGACAGAAGCAGCGACCGAAGCTTCTCAAGTTTTTCGAGGGCCTGCGACCCGACCAGTCACTTGTCCGCTTCAGGGATCGGACACGGGCGAGCCAGTATTTGAAGGAGCTCGCGCCGATGCTCCATGCGACGAGTATCCACTGATGCCGAGGTTTTCCAGCACGCGGCGGGTCCGTCACTCCGCGTCGCAGATGTTCGATCTGGTCGCCGATGTCGAGCGCTATCCGGAATTCGTGCCGCTGTGCCATGCGCTGAAGATCCGGCAGCGCACTCCGAAGGAGGACGGCACGGAGGTCCTGGTCGCCGACATGACCGTGTCGTTCAAGCTGGTGCGCGAGAACTTCACCAGTCGCGTCACGCTGGATCGGCCGAACCTGAAGATCATGGTCGAATATCTGCGCGGCCCGTTCAGCAATCTCGAGAACCGCTGGACCTTCGAGCCGAAATCCGAGACCGAGTGCGATGTCGGCTTCTTCATCTCATATGAGTTCAGAAGCCGGATGCTGGCGATGCTGATGGGATCGATGTTCGATGCCGCATTCCAACGCTTCGCCGCCGCATTCGAAAAACGCGCCGATGTGATCTACGGCAAGCCGGCTACCGCATCGTAAGCTATCCCCGTCATTGCGAGGAGCGAAGCGACGAAGCAATCCATTCTGCCCGCGTGGGAGAGGTGGGTTGCTTCGCGGAGCCTGTCATCGGGCGGCGCTGCGCGCCGACCCGGTGGCTCGCAATGACGGAGCGAAAGCGCTTAGGCCCGTGGCGGACGGCGGCGCTTGACGGCGCTGCGGCGCGGGGA
>NZ_PSRR01000192.1 GCF_004296405.1 Bradyrhizobium sp. Leo170 | reverse complement strand
GGCCGCGGCCATAGCCTCCACGGGCGGCCTCGGGGGCAAAATTGCGCTGCAGGCGCTCGGCAAAATCCTGCCGGTAGTAGCGGCGGACCACCTCGTCGCGGACGGCATTGGTGAGCTCGCCGATGCGGGCCTCAAGGGCGGCGCGGCGCTCGGGCGTTGCAAAATTGCCGCCCTCGATCTCGCGCGACCAGAGCACCTCGGCCAAGCCGCGGGCGGCCGAGATCACCTCCTCGATCGCGCCGCGCCCGCCCGAGCGGGCGAGATCGTCGGGGTCCTGGCCTTCCGGCAGCAGCGCAAAGCGCAGGCTCTTGCCGGGCTTGAGATGCGGCAGCGCCAGATCGGCGGCGCGATAGGCGGCCTTCTGGCCGGCGCGGTCGCCGTCGAAGCAGAGGATCGGCTCGTCCGCCATCTTCCAGAGCAGCGCGAGCTGGTTCTCGGTGAGCGCAGTGCCGAGCGGCGCGACCGCGCCGGCAAAGCCGGAAGTCACCATGGCGATGACGTCGACATAGCCTTCGACCACGATCAGGGCAGCGCCGTCATGGGCCGCCTGGCGTGCGGTGGCGAGATTGTAGAGATTGTCGCCCTTGTGGAAGAGCGGGGTTTCCGGCGAGTTCAGGTACTTTGCGGGGACGTCTTTCTCCAGCGCGCGGCCGCCAAAGGCGATCACGCGGCCGCGGAGGTCGGTGATCGGAAACATCACCCGGTCGCGGAAGCGGTCGTAAGGCACGGGGATGTCGTCGCCGGCAACCAGCAGGCCCGCCTCGACCATGTCATCGGTCGAAATGCCCTGCGAACCCAGGAATTCCTTCAGCCCGAAGCGTTCTGCCGCCGCATAGCCCAGGCGGAACTGCAATTGCGTCGCCGGCGAGATCGCGCGGTCGGCGAGATAGCCGCGGGCTTTTGCCCCGTTCCGGGAGGCCAGCGTGTCGGCGAAGAATTTGGCCGCGAGTTCCATCACATCATGCAGCGTCTTGCGGCGCTGCTCGTGACGGGCGGCATCCGGCGTCACCGCCGGCAGCGGCATGCCGGCCATCGAGGCCAGCCGCTCGACGGCTTCGGGGAAGGAGACGCCCTCGGTCTCCATCACGAAGTCGAAGATGTTGCCGTGCCTGCCCGAGGAAAAGTCGTGATAAAACCCCTTCTGGTCGTTGACCGTGAACGACGGCGTCTTCTCCTGCTGGAACGGGGACAGCCCCTTCCACTCCTTCCCCGCCCTCTTCAGCCGCACGCGCTTGCCCACGACTTCCGAGACCGGAAGCCGGGCGCGCAGCTCGTCGAGGAATTGCGGGGTGAAGCGCATGGGGCGGATTTGGAGCCTGCGTGAGGGGTCACCGATATAGTGAGCGCGGGCTCAAAGTATCAGGATTGTGGCGATTCGCCCGGTATTCACAGGTCCCTCCGGGCGCTGTTGGCCACCTTGACGGTACTGGCATCTTGCACGCCGCCCGGTTCCGCTGTTGGATAGTGGCATGTTTACGACATTTAGAGGCGGACAGAGCGGCGGCTGGCGCGTCACCTCGATCTCCAAGGTGAAGGGAGAGACATTGCCGCGCGTGGCGGCGCTGTCGATCATCGCGAGCGAGGCGATCGCGCTGCCGCTGTTGCCGTCGACCACGGCCTGGCGGCTCGCCGGCGTCATCAGCTATCTGCGCTATACGAACCGCGCGGAGAAGGAACAGCTCGACGCGCAGCAGGCCGAGCTCGGCCGGCGCGAGGCGAGCTGTGCGGCGCTGATCCCGATCCGCAAGACCGTCGCGTGGTGGAATCTGACGCCGGAAGAGCGGCGCGAGATCTTCGAGGACAAGTCGCACCACATCGCCGGCACGCTGAAATATCTCCCCGCGATCGCACGGCAACTGTTCCACAGCCGCGACCTCGGCGAGCCCTTCGATTTCCTCACTTGGTTCGAATTCGCGCCCGAGCACACTGCGCTGTTCGACGAACTGGTGGCGATGCTGCGCGCGACCGAAGAATGGAGCTATGTCGAGCGCGAGGTCGACATCCGCGTGCAGCGGGAGGAGTGAGGCGGCTTACAGCTCAAGGAACCGGCCCGAGGCGATGCGCGACAGGTGCGCGACCGGCCAGTTGTAGACATAGGTCCACGCCTCGGCCGTGGTGCCGTCGGCCAGTGTGAGCGGCAGCATCTGGCGGACATATTCGGTCGGCTGCGGAAAACCCTCGCCGCAAGCTTCATACATGTCGAACTCGCGTAACAGTTCATCCGGGACGCGCAGGCGAAACAATTCGCCGTGCACGATGTCGGCGGTATCGTCGGAGAGCTCGAGCGCGGGATAATGCGCGACCCGGTAGAGCCGGCCCTGGCAGCGCGCCTCACTGATGAAATCGGCATTGCCCGAGAGCAGCCGCGCCATCGGATGGTCGAAGCCGCGCATCAAGGTGCCGTAGACGAAGAGACGGTCGGAGATCATGGCTTTCTATGTCATTGCGAGCGGAGACTAAGCCGCCGCCACCTCTTCGCTGATCACGATGAATTTGGCCAGCGTCATGCGGCCGAAGCTCGTGGTCAGCGCGACGTCGGCGGCGTCGCGGCCGGTCGCCATCAGGATGCGGCCGATGCGCGGCATGTTGTGACGGGCGTCGAACGTGTACCACGCGCCGGAGAGATAGGCCTGGAACCAGCCGGAGAAATCCATCGGCGCGGGGTCGGGCGGCACGCCGATGTCGCCCATATAGCCGGTGCAGTAGCGCGCGGGGATGCCCATGCAACGGCAGAAAGTGAGCGCGAGATGGGCGAAGTCGCGGCAGACGCCGGTGCGGCTCTCGTAGACATCATGCGCCGACTTCATGTGATGGGCGTGCTGATAGCCGAAGGTGACGTGGTGGTGCACGAAGGCGACGATCGCCTGCACCCGCGCCCAGCCGGGCGGCGTGTTGCCGAACAGCGACCAGGCGATGTCGGTGAGCTTGTCGGTCTCGCAATAGCGGCTCGGCATCAGATAGAGCAGCATCTCGTCCGGCAATTGCTCGATCGCAATCTGCTGCGCGCTCGGATTGACGATATCGGGCAGGCCGGAGTCGCGCACCAGCGCGTGGCCGCGCAAGGTCACGCCACCGGCGGGCGCCACCAGCCTGCCGCAGACATTGCCGAAACTGTCGCGATAGAAGCCGATCGGGACATTGGGCTCGGCTATGATGGTCTCGGTGCCGACGATGTCCTGGAAGCGCGAGGGATGGATCGAGAGCATCATCACCATCGGCGTCGGCTGCGCGGCCGCATAGGCAATCTCGAAGCCGACCTTGATCTCCATCCTCGCTCCAATCCTTCTAGCGATGCGAACCCGTCATGCCGGCACGACGTCCCTCTCCTCGTCGCCGACCGGCTCGACCGTGATCGCAACTTCCATGTTCACGAACGCTTCCGCTGCGCCGAGATAGACGCCGTGCAGCGGGATCGCCTGGCGCGGATCACGGGCGACGGCGACGCGGATCAAATCGCGCGTGCCGACGATGCCGTTGGTCGGATCGAACTCGATCCAGCCTGCGCTCGGCAGATAGACCTGGACCCAGGCATGCGTCGAGCCGCCGCCGACATGGAAGCTGTCCGAAGGCGTCGAGAGATAGCCCGACACGAACCGCGCGGCGATGCCGAGCCGCCGCAGCGCCTCGATCATGAAAAGCGCATAGTCGCGGCAGGAGCCAGAGCCGGTCTGCAGCGTATGAAGCGGATGCTGCGTGCCCTGCTCATGGCGCTTGCGATAGTCAAGACTTTCACGGATGCCATGGGTCATGCCGCTCAGGATCTTGAACGTCGGCGTCGGCGCTTCGGCATCGAGGAACTGCCGCGCCCAGGCCGAAATCTCGCCGTCCGGATCGGCATATTGCGGCCTGACATATTGCAGCAAATCCGGAAATTCGTCCTCGTCATAGAGGAATGGATAGAAATAAGCGGGATCGTCCGGCGTCAGCGCGAATTCTTCGGCCGGATTATGGTCGACGGTGGCGGTCGAGATTAACGACAGCGTGTCCGCCCGCTCGTCGAAAGCCGCGATCGCCACACTGTTGCCGAACACATCGTGGATCCAGCGTAGCGACATCGGCTGCGGCTCGATTCTGAGATCGCTCTCGACCACGCGCAGGTCATGGCTGTCGCGCGGGCTCAGCATGATGCGGTGCTCGCCGAACGCCACTGGATGGGTGTAGCGATATACGGTCTTGTGATGAATCTTGAGTAACGGCATCGTCCGGCAATCATCGTGACTTTCGGCGGTCTAATCTATAGTGGGCGCTGCTCATTTTTAAGATCGGCGTGCCGCTTCGATAGGCAAAGTTGAGGATAAAATCTTGGACACCACGACCGGCGCGACGTTCCTGCTCACGGATGAAAACACCCCGCCGGTCCACGAACATAATGCCGATGGCCGCTCGCCGTTCCTATTGACCTGCGACCATTATGGGCGGCTGATCCCGCGCGCGCTCGGCGATCTCGGCCTCTCCGAAAACGAGCTGACGCGGCACATCGCCTGGGACATCGGGATCGCCGAAGTCGCCGAGCAGCTTGCAACGCAGCTCGACGCGCATCTGGTCGCGCAGCGCTACTCGCGGCTCGTGATCGACTGTAACCGCCCCCCGCATGTCGCAAGCTCGATCCCCCTGATCAGCGAAGCCATCACGATCCCCGGCAATGAAGGATTGACGCGCGAAGCCGCACAGGCACGGCGGCAGGCGATCTTCGATCCCTATCACCGGCGGATCGGCGAGATCATCGACCAGCGGCTGCACGCGGGCAAGCCGACGGTGCTGGTGTCCATGCACAGCTTCACGCCTGTTTATGCCGGGATCGCGCGTCCCTGGCATATCGGCACGCTCTATCATCGCGACACCGTGCTGCCGCCGCTGCTGCTGAAGCGTCTGCGCAGCGAAGGCGACCTCGTGGTCGGCAACAACGAGCCCTATGCGGTCAGCGACGAGACCGACTACACCATCCCCTTTCACGCCGAGAGGCGCGGCCTGATGAACACGGGAATCGAGATCCGCCAGGACCTGATCACCGATCAGGCCGGACAGAAGGCATGGGCGGACAGGCTGGCCCGGATCCTTGCCGAGATCGAAGCGACGTTAAGTGCGGAGAAGCTGGTCTAGTCTAGCGCGGATCCTGATAAAACCAACGGTGCCCGCTTGGCGAATGTTCCGGACATTCGGGCTTTACAGCGGACGTTCGCGCACGGAAACGGTCGAAGGTGTCCCGCCACTAACTAAGCACGATCTAAAATTCTAGCGATTAGGTCGGGGATACAGGCTAGTCCCCGCGATACCTTGTCGACTGCCTTCGGTCTGCAACTGCCCTACACAGAATGATGGCAAGGGCTTACTTGAGCCAAACAAGCAACGGAACAGATGCCCGACCGGTGCACGACAACGTCCCCTCGTAAGCGCGCGTTTTGCGGGCGGTATACGAACAGCGAGCGCCGTCCAACACCATCTCGGCTGTCACCTGCGCATCCGGGCCAGCGAGTTGCAGCCGTATCTCTCCGGCTCGTTCCTCCGGTCCGTCCTGAGCGCAGATCCCCACGTGCTTCATCTTCAGCGGGCCGGAAAATTCCTTGCGAGGGCCCGACCCGCTTTCGATGAGATTGCCGGTCAGCTCCCATTCGCCCAGCACACCGGCCTGACCAAGGAACTCCATGGCTCCGAGCTTCGGCACGTCGCAAAGACACAGTGCAACGGCGCCGAGCATCGCCGCCCCACCATCGCGCCACATCCTGCGCAGCATCAGAGTTTGCTTCCGGTTGTCTCTCGCATTTCTATCAGCTCGGGTCGCGATACATCGGCATCAGCAGTGAGCCGAGCAATCTGCACCGCACATTCTCGGACCTTTGCTTGATCGCCGGACGCCTTGGCGCTTTTGCTCACCCCGATATACGTCACGAGCCGATTAGGCTCCTTCTTGAGCACGGCCTCATAGGCGGCAAGCGCTTCCTTGGCCATGCTGCGGTCGAGCAACATTGCGCCATAGAGCTCGCGCGCCGGCGCCAGCGGTCCCGGAGTGACGGGATGTTTCTCGGTCCTGTCTTCCGCGTCCGCAGCGGCACCCATCGCATTGAGCGCCTCGTCGTACCGGCCTTCGGCGTACAGCACCCAGGCGCCCGCGACCTGCCGCTGGATGTCGACGATGTTGGACCAGTAGGCATCCTTTGCCTCATTCAGTTTGTCGCGCAACTCGACGAGCTTGGCGATGTCGGCCTTGGCGGCAGCCGTGTTATCGGACCGCGCGGCGCCGACCGCCCGCGCAAAATAAGTAATCGCATCTACATAGGGATATTTGGTCGGCCGTAGCTGGAGCGCGGCCGCCGCCTTCCAGTCGCCGCGTTCGAACACATAGCGAGCCTGGCTCGCCGCGACCGCGTAAGGGCCGGGGAACCGCTCGAGCTTGAACTCAAGCTTAGCGAGTTCGTCGACCACCGCGCGCGCTTCCTTGTCCTCGGCCAACTGGAGATAGGCATAGACCAGATAGTCCATCGCGTGCGCTTGGTCGTGCTGTTCGCCGTCCTCCTTGGCGATGCGCGCGGATTCCTGGTTCGAGGCAATCGACTCCTTCCAATGGCCGACGCGGGTAAAGATATGCGATGGCATGTGCCGGGCGTGCGGCGCGTGAGCCGCGATCTTTGCATAGCGCCTTGCCGCATCGAGGCCTTTTTCCGCGAGTGCCGGATAGTCGTAGAGGTGGATAAGATAGTGGGCGACGCCCGGGTGCTCGGGCTGGCGCTTGAAGATCGGCTCCAGCAACGCCGCACCTTTTAGCTGGTTGGCATATGTCTTGTCGGTCGGGGACGCTGCGACGTTGAGCGTGATCGCGTACGCGATCTGCGCCTCGTCATCGTACGCATAGCGTGTCGCGACCTGCTCTTCCGCCGCAAGATACCTCTGTACCCGTGTGCGATGGTCGACCTTGTCATAATCGACGTACATCGCGGCGATCGCATCGATGTAATCCCGTTCGCGCTGCGTCTTGGCGCCGAGCGTCTGGCCTTCTTTCACGGCTTCGAGACCAAGAGGAAGACTGTCCGGCGGCGGCGGCGCGTGCGGGTTATAAAGATAGCTGAGCGCAATCCCCCAGTAGGCGATGGCGCATTGCGGGTCTTCCTTGAGGGCCTCCTCGAAGGTGCGTCTCGATGCGCTGTACCAGAACGAGTGCTGATACAGCATGCCGAGATCGAACAACTCCTGGGCCTCCGGGTTGCAGGACGTGGCAAAATGCACTTTGCCCAGTCGTTGTTCAGCAGATTGTGAGTCAGCAGGTTGCGAAACGGTCGCGGCAACCAGGCCAACGACCACTGCGAGGGGAAACCGTTTCATGGACCCACTCCGTGCCGTTGATGGAGACCAGAAGAATATCACCTTTCCCGAATAACCGGAACAAGATAGGCCTTATTCTGGGGTAATCACGTCCGAGTTGGGTCACTCGCGTCATTTTTGGCCGATTCGCCGGATGTCTGCTTATCCCCTGGCAGCGGCGGCATAGCGGACATCCTGCAACCGCTGCTTGGGCCAAAAGCGGCTGTCGCGGTCTTCGAAGCTCGTATCAACAAGCTGTGGGGCGCGGTACCTAACACACATAGCGCGCCACTTCGGCGAGGCTGAATGCCGGCATACGGTTCACTATCCCGCCCAAGTGTGCGGACGTGTTCGTGGCTCATAGGTCACCGGCTCCAAGATTGCGACGGCGCGGCAGTCCTGTACCCTTCCGACAACCCGGCCGATGTTGTACGCTGATTAGACGGACACTGGAATAGTCCGCGAGCTGCCAACGGGACGTGCCGAAATCCCTGTTTGGTATTGGCAGCACACATGCTGTCGGCAGGTGTCTCACCTTAATAGACCGACGTTCCTTTTTGCCGGTGCTTTTTTGCGTTCGCAATCGCTGGTCGTGCGCGCCAGTACGACCGAATAATTTTTGCAATGACCAGGGAGTAACGTCATGAAGACGCGCTATTCAGTAACATTGGCGATGCTTGCGGGCTTCGGGCTCGGTGCGATAGCGGTTCAAGGACTTAATGCCCAGGCTACGCCGCCAGTATATCAAGTCGTTGAAATTGAGCCCTCGGACATGGAGACCTACCTGAAGGACTACGTCCCGAAGGCTCAGGCCGCTATCAAATCCGCCGGCGGCAAATTCCTCGCCGCTGGAGGCAAAACCACAACCATCGAAGGAGAACCGCCGAAACCGCGCATTGTTATCCAACAGTGGGACAGTGTTGAAAAAATCAAAGCTTATCGCGATTCAGCGGCGTTCAAAGAACTCCTACCACTCCGCAACAAACTCGCGAAGTTCCGCAGCTTCGCCGTCGAGGGGCTACCGCAATAACTAAAGCGCGATGAGATGAGGATGAATCATCATCGCGCTTTAGGTTATTGTTTGAGCATGATCTTTTCGGAAAACCGCTTCACACTTTTCCGGATCATGCTCTAGCAATCGGCGTCCAAGATTGAAGGCCGCCTTAGCTGGCGGCCTTCATCACAGAGGCGTCTAAGGGGCCAGAACCGGACATCACCTGGCAAAGGGCAGAAGTGGCGCCTTGATCGTGGTAGTGGGCTCAAGCTCGTCGTGGCCATGCAGGCAGGACCGCAGGGTTTCGATCTCCGGACAATCCGAGGTGCCAAGCGGGCCGATCAGGAAGCCGCTTTCCAGAGGCTCGCACCTGTAACCCGGATAGCGCTGCAACCTTTGCGCGATCACTACATCGACCTTGCCCTCGAGTAGCTCGTGCAGACCCGCCGGCTGGCTGAGGCGAATGGCTACCTGTGGCTGGGCCACGCGGAACTGCGCCAGGCGCGTCCGCAACCCATCGACGACGAAGCTCGCATATACCCCAATATGCAACAGACTAGTGACGCCCTCAGGCCTGAGTTCGGCAGTGGCGTCGGCGAGGCACCGAAAGGCCTGGCGTACTCGCATGAGATAGGCTTCGCCGGGAGAAGTCAGGATTACCTGCCGCGTCCGCCGCTCGAACAGCTGCACCCCCAGCCGCTCCTCCAGTAGGCGGACTTGCTGGCTGACGGCACCGGCAGTGACGTGCAGCTCGTGGGCGGCCTGCTTGAAGCTGAGATGCCGGGCGGCGGCCTCAAAGGCGCGCAGGGCATTGAGTGGCGGCAGCAGATACGTCATGGCCGGCTCCGAGCGATGCGGTAGGGCGGGAGGATGCATGAGTTTCGCTCGCTCTACAAAAGAGAAATCCTGCTTTGTCGCCGGTGAAGGCGGGCGATACCCCATGGCTGACCTACACGCAAAGCCCGAGGAAACCTGCCGCAGTGCCGCCTGAAATGCCGTCGATCGAGACTTCGTATTCCTGGATTCGCCTCGTCGTCTCCATCACCCTCAGTACACTGGGCTGCGTCGGCATGTGGTCTCTGGTCGTGGCGTTGCCGGCCGTGCAGGCTGATTTCAACGTGCCTCGCGCCGACGCGACTCTGCCCTACACGCTCACCACCATCGGTTTCATGATCGGCGGCATCATTGTCGGCCGATTGGCAGATCGATTCGGCATCTTGCCACCCCTGGTCGGGGGCACGATCCTGATGAGCCTCGGCTACGTCCTCACTGCCTCCGCTCCGAACCTGTCTGTCTTCGCGGTTATCTCCGGCGTCACGATCGGCCTCGGCGGCGCAGCAAGCTTCGCGCCCTTGGTGGCCGACGCCTCGCTGTGGTTCGATCGGCACCGCGGCCTCGCCATTTCCCTGGCTACTGCCGGCAGCTCCCTTGCCGGCGTGGTCTGGCCATCAATCATCCAACATTTCATCGTCGCGGTCGGTTGGCGGCCGACCCATGTCGGCATCGGCATATTCTGCCTGGCAACGATGCTGCCGCTCGCGCTGGTTCTGCGGCGGCGGCCGACATCCCACAAGGCTGCGCTCGAAGCGGCGAGCACCGGCAATACCAACCAAGCCATCGGCCTGGCTCCGAGTGTCACCCAAGGTCTGCTGGCCTTCGCAGGCCTGTGCTGCTGCGTCGCCATGTCGATGCCGCAAGTCCACCTGGTCGCCTACTGCGGCGATCTGGGATACGGCCCTGCGCGCGGAGCCGAGATGCTGGCGGTCATGCTCGGCTTTGGTGTGGCGAGCCGTCTGATCTTCGGCTGGGTGTTGAACCTCATCGGCGGCCTGCCGACCTTGCTGCTGGGCTCGGCGATGCAGGCCATTGCACTCGCGCTTTATCTGCCGTTCAACGGGCTGGTCTCACTCTACGTCATTTCCGCTGTTTTCGGCCTGGCGCAGGGTGGCATCGTGCCGAGTTATGCGGTGATCATCCGTGAGCTGTTCCCGGCGCAGGAGGCCGGCTTTCGCGTCAGCCTCGCGATCTCGGTCACTCTCGCCGGCATGGCGCTGGGGGGCTGGATCGCCGGCGCGATCTACGACTGGACCGGTTCCTACGCAGCGGCGCTGCTCAATGGCATCGCCTGGAACATCGTGAATATGGCGATCGCAGTCTGGCTGCTACACCGCAAGCGTCAGTGTGCTGTCGTCGCCTGCGCCGCGACCTAGACTGTACTTGCGACCTAGCCCGCGCGGTGAATACACGATCAAGAAAGCTTGCGTTCGGAGGCGCAAGATCAGCGCTGAAGCCCACAGCGGGGTAAATCCTTTACGAAAGAGCCCATGGAGTTCGCGGCCAAGCCAGCCAGCAAGTCGGTCAAGGCATCACCCCCCTGAAGGTTGCTAAAGACGCTGTTTGAAGCAGCGGCTTAGCTGACATGTGCTCGCTCGTCTGAACTGTTGGTAATTCCATCACACCCCAGACAGACACCCACCCGTACACGCAAGCTTACGAGGGACCGAAGTATGAGTCTCAGGACCAGAAGCGATCCTCTCGCTGCTCGTCACCTTGATACTCACGGAACTCGACCGCCTTCCCATCTCTCATTTTCCAGACATGCACCTCTGGAAATGACTCGGAAATCCCCCTTCTTTGTGCATTCACGGTGACCAACACAACCGCGAGATCGCCCTCGGCCAAAACGTTGTGCACGTCAATGCTAAACACGTTCCCGGAAAGCTCCATCGTGCGTTGAAAGAAGCTCCCGACCTGATCGGGCCCGGTGTAGTCACCTGACAGCGGACTATGGCCGGGAACATGCCAAGTAATGCTCGGATCGAAGGCTGCAAAGACCGCAGGGACGTTTCCCTGTGCGAAGTCCTCGTAGGCTTTGCGAATAATCATCGCATTTGATCTGGTCATTGGCTTCTCCCTTGTGTTGGCTCATCTCCATTGCCGCATCCATCCGCCCTCTCGACCCAAGGTACGCTCTGCCTCGTTTATGGCGGGGATGCGGAAGGGGCGTAGGCGCCCCCCAATGTCCGGACGTGGCCCAACAGGCGACATAAGACGAAACCCGAAGTGCGAACCGCTTAATGCGTCAACTCATTTCGATATGTGGAGCTGCGGTCGTACGGGGCGGTAACATTATAACATTACGTGTCGGATCGACTTTCGACTTTTGCGCCCTTGGCGGCGTTGCCTTTCGCACCATTTTAAGTGGGCGGGGAACCACATGCATATGGAGCATGCTGATGGCCACTTGCAACGAGAAACACCATGAGAACCACCCTCATCGCCATGGCCCGAATTGCGGACACACTGCGGTTCGCCATGACGGCCATGTGGACTATCTTCACGATGGTCATCTTCACCATATGCACGAGGATCATGTGGACGAACATGTCATCGCGATCGATGCGGCAAATCCCGTGAACTGCACCCCTCACGTCCACTGCTCACATACTCACGGTCCAGGCTGCGGACATGAACAGGTGCCGCATGGAGACCATATCGATTACCTCGTAGACGGCAGGTTGCACCATCCACACGGTGATCATTGCGATGATCATGGGCCTCTGCAGTCAGCCTGAGGACGCCAAGGACTACCCATCGGCCGCATGAGCGCAATCGGCGATCTGCCCAAAACGACCTGACCGGGGCCCGCCGGGGATCGGTATGTCTCAGTTGGGTCAAAAGCGCCGTTCCGCGGTCGGCCTACCGTTTCCGCTTTATCGCCGAGAGCGGACATCATAGGCGTCCGGCACGGCGGTCCGACGCAAAACAGGGCCTATTTGGTCGCGGCCACCTTGGCGTTCCACCAGCATCTGATTTTAAGGAACAGGCGCGCGAAAACGAATAGCCCGAAAGCCGTTAGCACCACAGACACGCCGAGAGCCGCCACAAAATTGATCGGGTCGCTCTCAAGGCTGATGAGTCTTGAAGAGCCGGTGTAACCCGGACCGTATGAGCGCGAGTACAATTTTCCCATGGAAAGCACGCGATATAACTGGGCTAGCCCCAGCCACGTCATGAACGCAACCAACGCTAGACCAACGATGAGCGTGGCTATGGTCTTCACAACTTGCAGCAGTCTCCGCATGCTACCATGTTCGCATGGCACGAGAACAACCGGAAGAGGGGTGCATCGCAAATTGGTAAAATGAGCTACGCGCACGGAAGCGCCCCGCTCACGCTACTACGCGTTGCGCCGCAGCCGGATGAACGCGAAGCTGCCAAAATTACTTGCTTGCCGGGCTGTTGCTTGAGCTCAGTACGGCATTTGGTACTGCACGACGAAAGATGATCTCGTCCAAGTGCTGATTACGCGTCGGCAGCGGCCTCCCCCGATTCAGCAGGTCACGTGAAAAAGGCCGATCTTCTTCGCATGCGAGCTGTTGAACGTGTGAATCGCCTTGGGCGTCGGCTGCAGCAGGACAGTGCAGCCCTTTCTCGCAAAATACGCGTCAGCTTCCGGCGATAGATGCACATTGCCGAACTGGCCCGAGCCCAGAATGAGCTGCTCACATCCCTTCTCAAAGACGAACTTCGCTTCGTCCTTCGAGAGGACATGCGAGGTGCCGTAGTACTTCTTCGACAGCTTCTTCTTCCGCCTTGCCACTTCGCCGGACAGACGAATGATCACGTCGTGTTCATAGGTCTCTCCGTCAATCGTGATGGTGCCGAATGTGGTGCGTTCGATCTTCATGGACTGACCTCCTCATGATATTGGCACGAGGCCTCGACCCGGCAGACGAGCCTTATTCTACCTGATTGTATCAAGCCGTGCGTGGGTACTTGCGATGTCGCACGCGCGTCCCAGATCGGTCTCTCAGAACCTCAGCGTGAAGCGTCCCTTGACCATGTTGTTGGTGTCGGTCTCGGCAAGCTGGCCGGCATAGAAGATCGAGAGCGAGGTGTTGGCGCTAAACGCCATGTCGAGGCCCGCCTCGATGAGCGCCGCATCGCTGGCGATGGGCACCCCGGAGATGGCGAAGGGCGTCGTGCCGGGGCCGAAGGCGAATAGCGCCTCCGGCGTGATATCGCCGAAGGCGTGCTGCCAGGCGAGCGTGCCCTTGAAGGTCGTGGGGATGGGGCCGAGGAGGAAGGGCACGCTGATGCGGGCACCCAGGGTGGAATAGGTCACGCCCTCGCTGCCGCCGTAGCCGGTCAGCGCGGAGGGGCCGCCGATCTCGGTGAGGCCGCTGAGATCCACGTTGACGTAGGCCAGCCCTGCGAACGGCTCGAGGTTCACGCTCGCGGAGGAGAGCCCATAGCCCACCTCGCCGAACACCTGGCCCGTGCGGGCCGAGGTGTCGGCGGAAAGCGCATTATAGAAGCCGGGGAAGACCACGCCGCGGTCCGCGCTGATGTCCGCCCAGCTATAGGCCCCGCCGAACCGCACCCCCAAGGCCCCGAAGCTCGTTCCGCCATAGACCGCCACATGGGCATTGTCGCTGGAGAAGGACGAGGCGCGCGCATCCACGTGGTAGTTGGACAACGAGTAGCCGGCGGCGAAGCCGAGGCGCCAGTCGCCTGTCCCGCCGGAGAAGGTGCGGTCATAGCCGACGATGATGCCGGAGACGTCGCCGGAGATGGTGGCGGCATTGCCGTTGCCGTCGATCCGGCCCCAGGCGCCGAAGCCCTGGGCCCAGAAGGCGTCAGGCGTGCCCGGCAGCTCGATGACGCCGGTGCCGGACGGGGCTTTGGTGGCATAAGCGAGCGGCGCGGCAGCGGGCGCCGCCACCGGCACCCGGGCCCGGTCGAGCACCGCCCGGCGCAGGATCAGGCTCTCGTCCTGGAGAACGGACATGGCCGAGGGATAGACCTCGCCGGAAAGCGCATTGAACACGCCGGGCACGCCGGAGACCGGCAAGGAGACGATGGCGTTGAACAGCGTGTTGCCGATCCCCAGAGCCTGGGCGGCATTGGCCACGGCAAACTCGTTGGCCGTGGTCGCATAGGAAGCGAAGCGCGGGCCGGAGCCGCCACCGCCGCCACCGCCTCCCCCAGCATTGCTTCCGTCGTCATAGACCAGCGTCAGATAGACGTTCTGGGCGTCGTAACTGAGGGTCGGGGTGAGGAAGGCGAAGTCGGAGGACACCGAGCCGAAGGTGCCGCTCACTGCCCTGGAGGTGGTGAGGATGGCATAGGTGGTGTTGGGGCCATAGACGCCAGGCACGGCGAGCACCTGAACGCCGGCGCCAGTGTTGATGCTCACCGCCCCGGTCGAGGTGATGAGGTCGTGCTGGCCCTGCGGCGTCACATCCACCTGATAGATGGAGCCGGCATTGAAGCTCACGGCGCCGTTCACCGTGAGGCTGCCGGGCGAGTTGCCCGGCGCCACCATGCCACCGCTGCCCACCGACAGAGCGCCGATGGTGCCGCTGCCCTTCAGCAGGCCGCCGGAGAGCACCTTGACCGCTCCGGTTCCCGCCGCCGTCGAGCTGCCCAGAACCAGCGTGCCGGAGGACACCGTGGTGCCGCCGGAATAGCTGTTCGCGCCCGTGAGGACGAGCGTGCCGGCACCGAGCTTTGTGAGGCTGCCGGTGCCCGAAAGCACCTGGGCGATGGTGAAGGTATTCGCTGTATCCGCAATATCGAAGCCGCCGCCATTGCCACCCAGATTGATGGCGCGGTTCGTGGAGGTGAATGCCGTTCCCGTCACCTGCAGCGTGCCGCCATTCAGCGTTATCCCGCCGGATGAGGCGCCAAGATTTTCGTTGGCAGAGACTGATACGCTGCCCGCTTCGATAAGGGTGCCACCCGAATAAGTATTCGGACCGCTGAGCACCAGCGTTCCGCTGCCGCTCTTGACCAGTGTGCCGCCACCGCCGACGATGCCTGCGAGGGTGAGCTGCGCATCTGTGAGAAATGTGCCGCCAGCGCTGCCGAGGGTCACGTTGCGGCTCAT
Organism: Bradyrhizobium sp. Leo170; assembly: GCF_004296405.1. Lineage (GTDB taxonomy): Bacteria > Pseudomonadota > Alphaproteobacteria > Rhizobiales > Xanthobacteraceae > Bradyrhizobium. The sequence goes on along the minus strand of NZ_PSRR01000192.1, from coordinate 1,134 downwards.
GGAAAATGCCTGAGTGTTCTCCAGCGCACCGCCATCGAGGGTGAGCCGCGCGGCGGCGCTGCCGATGCTCTCGCTGGCGGCGACGGAGAGCGTGCCACCTCTCACGGTGGCGCTGTTGAAGGCGTTGTTGCCGGAGACGATCCAGGTTCCGCCATCCACCACGAGTGCATTGAAGCCCACATAACTGCCGTCGTATTGGCCGGTGCCCGCGCCGAACAATTCCAGCGTCTTGGGACCGGGACCGGACAGGAGGCCGGCAGACACCGTGCCGTTGACGATGGAGGTCGTGCTGATCTTCAGCGTGACGTCGTAGCCGCTCAGCTCCACATTTCCATTGATGGTGCCGGTATTGATGAGAGTGGATGTGCCGTTGCCTTGCTGGGTTATCGCCATGCCGAGGGGACCCGTCCCCTCTATGGTGCCGTGGTTCTCGATGGCGATGGTGCCGGTACCGATGTTGGCGTTTATGCCGGCTCCACCGCGGATGAGGCCGCCGACACCGTTGGTGATCGAGGTGCCGCTCCCGTTCACCCGGATGCCGTCGCCCTGAGGCAGCGTCGCGCCATTGAGTGTGGTGCCCAGGCCGCCCTGTCCTCCGGCTCCCCCTTCGATGGAGCCGGAATTGGAGAGGCTGTTGCCTCCGGCCATGAGAACGCCAGTTCCCCCAGCCCCGCCCGCTCCACCAAAGCCACCTCCCGGCGAGGTGCCGCCATCCGCGCCCGTATTGCCGCCATTGCCACCCGCTCCGCCGACAATCCGGCCGGCATTCATGAGCGTCGCATTTGCCGCGCCTTCCGGCGCTCCCAGCGTGACGCCCGCGCCGCCGGCGCCGCCGTTCCCCCCGTTGGCGCCCCGCGATATGCCTGAATTGCCGCCTATGGCTCCGGCTCCGCCCTCGCCTCCCGTAATGGTGCTCGAGTTGAGCAGCATATTGTTGGCATCGACCACGATGCCGTTGCCGCCGGCACCGCCGTTCCCGGCCTTTGATCCTGTTGCGGCGCCGTTCACTCCGCCTCCGCCCGCGCCGCCGGCGCCACCGGTGACAGACATGCCGTTGGTGAGGGTAATTCCGGTGTCGAGCCGCATGCCGACGCCGCCACCCCCACCATTGCCGCCCGCACCCGGAAGGGCACC
>NZ_PSRR01000191.1 GCF_004296405.1 Bradyrhizobium sp. Leo170 | reverse complement strand
GAAAAGTGGGTACTAGGACGAAGCGGCGCGCGTCCGTTACGACGCCCCAAGCACGACGAGCCGGCACCTCAAAGGACTCCGGACAGTCGCGCGATGCAAGGGTGGATTACGCTTTCGCTAAGCCACCCTGCGCTTAGTGATGTCCGGTCGTTGGGGTAAACCGGAGATATTTCAAGACTGCGCTGAGGTCCGAAAAGACCCCGAGCTGAATCGCGCTCCCGCTTTCACCATGTCGGTCGTCTGAACCAGGGCGGACATCGCTGTGCGCGTGCCTCGACGCCGCTTTTGTGAAGGGTTTCGGATGCCGGCCGCTGTTGACAGACATCCGGTTAGCAAATGGCGATACCGCGAGTTCTTCCGAGCTATAGTTGTCTCGGCAATCCCAAAAGTGATCTTCCGGTTCTGAGTGCCCCCAACAAGCGCCGCGTGCATTGATTTCCTACATTTATCAACGAGCGAGGGTTACCTGTTAATGGATGAACGGCATCCTGACGCGCGCTGGGCTGCTCCGCTGTCCGATAAAGAGGATGGAAACCTGTATATGAATGGTGATTGGCTGTCGGCACTGCTCTCATGGTGGCCGTTCGTGGTGCTCATTGGTGCATGGATCGTGGTTTCGCGTTTTACCAACCGCACAAAATCGGGGGTTTCGGTAATCCAACCGTGTGAGCAGCAGCTCACCGAAACGCAGCGGATTGATGCCAGTCTAGAGCGCATCGTGGCGGCTCTCGACAAGCGCCCGCAATGTTAGGTGTCTCTATAAGAGACCTTTCGCTTGGCGACATTGCCTTGCAGCCAGTCCGTTGTTGGCCCGTACCTGTCCGATTCAAGTGGACGGAGTTTGTCTGCCCACCCGGTAGTTCAGACGTCAACCCGTTCTGCGCATCAAGGCGAGCAACGCGGCTCAGTTCAACCGCAGCCCCGTAATGTGCCGCGGATCCGGGCTCAGCTCATTCCGCTCCACGCGCTTGACGAGGTCGGTCAGCACGGCATTGGCTGCGCAGGACAGGCCGATCTTCTCGCCCTCGCGCACCACTAAACCGTTGAGGAATTCGATCTCGGTGCGCCGGCCCTTCTGCACGTCCTGGCCCATCGAGGGACGCTGCTCGGAGGAGGTGCGTTTGCCGTCCCTGAAGCGCTGCTCGTCGCAGACGCGCATCGCCGTCTCGTCGCCTTCTCCGGCGCGCGCGATCGTCTCAGGCGACAGGTGCAGGATCTCCTCCAATTGATAGCCGAGCGCCTGGCCGACGCGGATCGCTTCGCTGCCGAGCCGGGTGGAGAAACGGCGGATCGGCTCGCTTTGCAACTTGTCTCCGCCCGACAGACCCGTGCAGGCCGAGAGCCCATTGCCCATGACGTTGGCAACCAGTTTCGACCAGCGCTCGCCCCACAGATTGCCGGTCACTTTGGCGCTGTCCGAGTAGCCCACCAGACGGCAGATTTCTTCCGCCCGAGCCGTGACGCGACCGTGCACTTCGCCGGTGCGAAATACGGTGTGCGCCGCCCCGCCCTTGCCGGCGCCGCGGTGAATATGGCCGGGTTCAGGCAGATTGACGGTGATGCTGCTGGCAATGCATCCGAGCGTCCTGCCCCAGCCGACGATGCCGGCAATCGTCTCTTCGTTCATGCAGTTCTGCAGCGACACGACGTAGCCGTCGGGCGCCAGATACTGCTGGATCAGCATGGTGGCCCAGGCGGTGTCGTAAGATTTCATGCAGACGAAGGCGATGTCGACCGGTCTCTCCTTGGCGAGCTGCTGCGCGTCCGTGATGTGCAGCGCGCGCACGGAAACCGAGAATTCCGCGACGTCCCTTGCGTGCGTGACGCGCAGTCCGTGCTTCCTCATGTGCTCGATGTGATCGGGCCAGGGATCGATGAACGTGACGTCCTCGCCGGCCTGCACCATGTGGGCACCCACATACCCGCCGACGGCTCCAGCTCCGACGATAGCTATCTTCCGACCCATGCTTTCTCCCCGGCATTGTTCTTGCGGTCAGGGAAGCAACCGGTTCCCTGGTTCTTGAGGCGTCAGTTTAGTCGATCCAGGCCTTTCGCCAATGGTCCACCTTGCGCCCAACAGCGGACGTTACTGCCGGTTCAACCTCTGACAGGGAGCCGACTTCGGCGTTGTGTGGATCGGCAATCAGCCCAGACTTGCCATCGAGGGCGCCCTCGCGGCGACAGCTTTCGACCATTCGCCCCTGATCGCACTTGAATTGAACTCAATCCAAGTACATCCTGACCGCGAGTACAGACGTCGGAGTATACCCCGACCGCTCACCACCAAAGGCCTTGTTGTCTTGCCCAACCCACACGACTTTCACACTCCGCAATCGTCCTACACAAAAGACGATCTGCTCAAATCAGGTGAAGGTGGCTATTTCGGCCCAGGCAATGCGCAGTTGCCAGCACCGCCCATGCTTATGATGGACCGCATCACAGACATCAGCATGGACGGCGGCGAATTTGGAAAGGGCCATATCGTCGGCGAGTTGGACATTACGCCGAGCCTCTGGTTCTTTAATTGCCACTTTCCTCACGACCCTGTGATGCCGGGATGTCTGGGTTTGGACGCGATGTGGCAGATGATCGGTTACTGGCTCGGCTGGTCGGGCTCACCAGGCAAAGGCCGCGCCATCGGTGTTGGCGAGGTGAAGTTCAGAGGCCATATCACGCCAGAAGTCAGACGCGTTCGCTATGAGGTTGATATGCGCCAGGTGAGGCGCGGCAGACTGGTTCTCGGAGTTGCGAACGGCCGCGTGCACGCCGATGACACATGCGTCTACGTTGCCAGAGACATGAGGGTTGGTCTGATAACGCCCGCGATCTGAGCTGTAGTCAGCGACGCAATCCATCTCTCCACACAGGCGGATGCGCCCGCAATGACGGCGTTGTCTTCTCAGCCAGCCGTCGCAGCGGGCACGAGGCCACCGAGCGCAAGCGTCAGCTCGGCCGCCACTTCGCGCACGGTCTGGCCGAGCGTGGCCAAGCGATCGTCGGTCAGGCGACTGGTCATGCCGGAGACCGAGATCGCCGCCAGCGGCTCGCTGCAATCGTTGTAGACGACGGCGGCGATGCAGCGCAGCCCCATGCAGGCTTCCTCGTCGTCGACGGCGTAACCTTGGCGGCGGACGCGTTCGAGTTCCCTGAACAGGTCGCTCGGCCGCGTGATGGTCTTCTCGGTCAGGCGCGGCATGCCGTGGTGGCGGATGATCGCGCTGACGTCCTCGTCCGAATAGGTCGCCAGCACCGCCTTGCCGACGCCGGACGCAACCATCGCCACGCGGCCGCCGACCTTCGTCAGCGAACGCATGATCTCGCGGCTTTCCATTCGGGTCAGCACGACGATGAACTCGTCGTCGACGACGGCGAGGTTGGCGGTCTCGCGGGTGAGGTCGCGCAGCTTGCGCAGGTAGGGAACCGCCTGGGCGGTGAAGTTGCGGCGCCTCGCAAAGGTGGCGCCGACCGTGAAGCTGCGGGCGCCGACATGCCATTTCGATTGGGTCCGGTCGAATTGCACGAAGCGGCGGCTTTCGAGCGTTGCCAGCAGACGGTGCACGGTGGAGGTCGACAGCCCCGTGCGGATCGCGAGATCGCTCAGGCGGTAGCCTTCGTCGTCTTCGGCGAGCGTCTCGATGATCGAGAGCGCGCGGTCGACGGACTGCACGCCGCCCTCGCGGGAATCGGCCTCAGTATCCGCGTTAGTCTTCTCGATGGACTTGCGCCGGATCACGTCTCTCTTCATCGCGACCTGCATTCCCAGACACAGACCGAGTTTGTGGAGAGTCCCCTCACCCGAAGCGTTCAATCAAAATGCCGCTCCGACTGACGTCGAAGCGGCATTGATCTTCTCGTTAGAGCAGACCCGCGCCGCGCGCCCATTTGTACTTGGCCCCCAGCACCTCGACCGGCAGTTCGGTCGAATAGGCATAGGCCGGGATGCCGTGCTGATAGAGATACTCGGCGGCCTCCTCGACCTCGACGTCGCCGGCGAGCGAGGCCACCATCGGCTTCACGAAGCCCTTGGCCTCCATCTCCTTCTTCACCTCGACCATGTTGCGCGCGAACACCATCGGCGGCGTCACGATGGTGTGCCAGTAGCCGAGGATCAGCGCGTGGATGCGCTCATCGGACAGGCCGAGCTTCACCGTGTTGACATAGGTGATCGGCGGCTCGCCACCGGTAATGTCGACGGGATTGCCGGCGGCGCCGAATGGCGGGATGAACTTGCGGAAGGCCGCATCCAGGTCCGGCGGCATCTGCATCAGCGACAGGCCGTTGTCGACCACGGAGTCGGAGAGCAGCACGCCCGAACCGCCGGCGCCGGTGATGATCAGCACGTTCTCGCCCTTCGGCGTCGGCAGCACCGGCACGCCGCGGGCGAATTCGAGCAGTTGCCTCAAGCTGCGGGCGCGGATCACGCCGGACTGCTTGAACACGTCCTCATAGATCTTGTCGTTGCCGGCGAGCGCGCCGGTGTGCGAGCTTGCCGCCTTCGCACCTGCCGAGGTGCGGCCGGCCTTCAGCACGATCACCGGTTTCTTCTTGGAGACCCGCTTGGCGGCTTCCGCGAAGGCGCGGCCGTCCTTCAGGTCTTCGCAGTGCTGCGCAATCAAATTGGTGTTCGGGTCCTGCTCGAAGAAGGCAAGCAGATCGTCCTCGTCGATATCGGACTTGTTGCCGAGGCCGACGATCGCGGAGACGCCCATCTTCGCCGAGCGCGAGAAGCCGATGATCGCCATGCCGATGCCGCCGGACTGCGATGACAAGGCCGCATGGCCCTTGACGTCGTAGGCCGTGCAGAAGGTCGCGCAGAGATTGGCTGGCGTGTAATAGAAGCCGTAGATGTTCGGCCCCATCAGGCGGATGTCGTACTTCTTGCCGACTTCGACGATCTCGGCCTGCAGTTCCGGCGCGCCGGCTTCGGCGAAGCCCGACGGGATCAGCACGGCGCCGGGAATTTTCTTCTCGCCGCATTCGGCGAGCGCACCGGCGACGAATTTCGCGGGGATCGCGAACACCGCGACGTCGATCACCCCTGGCACGTCCTTGACGCTCTTGTAGGCCTTGTAGCCGAGGATCTCGGGCGCTTTGGGGTGGATCGGATAGATCTCGCCCTTGTAGCCGCCGTTAATGAGGTTCTTCATCACGGAGTTGCCGATCTTGCCGTCTTCGGCAGAAGCACCGATCACGGCCACCGCCTTCGGCTGCATGATGCGGTTCATCGCGGCGACGATTTCCTCGGTCGGGCGCGGCGCCGGGCGCGGCTTGTAGTCGAAATCGACGACGATGCGCACGTCGGCGGCGATCGCGTCCTTCTTGGTGGCAAAAACGGGATTGAGGTCGAGCTCGACGATCTCAGGGAAATCGCTGACCAGCCGCGACACCTTGACGATGACATCGGCGAGCGCCTCGCGGTTGACGGGATCGCCGCCACGCACGCCCTTCAGCATCTCATGCGCCTGGATGCCGTCGAGCATCGACAGCGCGTCTTCCGTGGTCGCGGGCGCGAGGCGGAAGGTGATGTCCTTGAGCACTTCGACCAGCACGCCGCCGAGGCCGAAGGCGACCAGCTTGCCGAACGAGCCGTCGGTGATCGAGCCGATGATCACCTCGGTGCCGCCGCCCAGCATCTGCTGGACCTGCACGCCCCCGATCTTGGCGTCCGCCTTGTACTTCCTGGCGTTGGCGAGAATCGTCTCGTAGGTCTTCTCGGCGTCAGCGGCCGTCTTGACGCCGACCACGACGCCGCCGGCCTCGGTCTTGTGGAGAATGTCCGGCGAGACGATCTTCATGACCACCGGGAAACCCATGCCGGACGCGATCCGCGCCGCCTCGGCCGCCGACTTGGCGACGTCCTCCTTCGGGACCGGTATCCCGTAGGCATCGCAGACCAATTTGCCCTCCGGCGCCGTCAGGCTCGTACGCTTGTCCGCTTTGACCGCATCGAGAACTTTGCGGACTGCTTCTTTTGAATTTGACATCGGCTTCCTCCCAGGACAAATTTGATGGCATTTGGTATGCCAGAAGCCAAAAAGTCAAGCCGGTCTTCTCTCGCGGGATGCAGAAAACAATGGCAACTTGACATTCTGGTATTTGGCATGCCAAAAACCTGACGGCATTTCTTCTGCTAAGAAGGCGTCTTCCAAACGGAGGAGACGAGTCGTGCCAACACCGAAGGAAACCAAGGCATCGCCTATTATGGCTGAGGCAGATATTGCGATCGTCCGGATCGCGCCAGAGACGAGCTTCAAGAACAAGGCTTACGAAGCCTTGAAGGAAGCTATTCTCAAGATGGACATCTATACGACGCCCGAGCCGGTGATGCTCGATGAGCGTGCGTTGTCCGAGCGCCTCGGCGTCAGCCGCACCCCGATCCGCGAAGCGATCGCCATGCTCGAACAGGACGGTTTTGTCAAAACCGTGCCGCGCCGCGGCATCGTCGTGGTCCGCCGCACCAAGACCGAGATCGTCGACATGATCCGCGCTTGGGCCGCACTCGAGAGCATGGCCGCGCGGTTGATCACGACCACCGCGCGCAAGAAAGACATCACGGCGCTGCGCGACTTCTTCAAGGATTTCAGCAGCGACCGCCGGCCGGAAGATCACATCGAGGAATATTCCAAGGCCAACATCGCCTTCCATCAGGCGCTGATCTCGCTGTCCGAGAATCAGGTCCTGGTCGATATGACCAACGACATCCTCTTGCATGTCCGCGGCTACCGGCAGCTCACGATCGGGCGGAAGGATCGCACCGCGACATCGCTACCCGAGCATCTCGGCATCATCGAGGCGCTGGAGGCGCGCGACACCGAGCTTGCGGAAAAGCGCGCGCGCGACCACACGCTTGGCCTTGCCGCTTACGTCGAAGCGCACGGCCAGGAACTTTTCACTTAGAGCGTCACTCAGAAGACGACGAACTCGTCCGAACCAGAAAAGCCAGAGGGAGACCATGCCCATGCTAAATACCGCCACCAAGACCGAAGCACCGGGCACGGAACAAGAGCTTACGGACGGCTTTCACCTCGTCATCGATGCGCTGAAGCTGAATGGCATCGACACCGTCTACGGCGTGCCGGGCATTCCGATCACGGATCTCGGCCGCATGGCGCAGGCGGCGGGCATTCGCGTGTTGTCGTTCCGGCATGAGCAGAACGCGGGCTACGCGGCGGCGATCGCGGGCTTCCTGACCAAGAAGCCCGGCGTCTGCCTGACGGTGTCGGCGCCAGGCTTCCTCAACGGGCTTACCGCGCTGGCGCACGCCACCACCAACTGCTTTCCGATGATCCTGGTCTCGGGTTCCTCGGAGCGCGAGATCGTCGACCTGCAGCAGGGCGACTATGAGGAGATGGACCAGCTCGCGATCGCCAAGCCGCTCTGCAAGGCGGCGTTCCGCGTGTTGCACGCGCAGGATATCGGCATCGGCTTTGCGCGCGCGATCCGCGCCGCCGTGTCCGGTCGTCCCGGCGGCGTCTATCTCGACCTGCCGGCAAAACTGTTCTCGCAGGTGATGAATGCCGAAGCCGGTCAGAGGTCGCTGGTGAAGGTGATCGACGCGGCGCCGGCGCAGATCCCTGCCCCGTCGGCGGTCAAGCGCGCGCTTGACGTGCTCAAGGGCGCCAAGCGTCCGCTGATCATCCTCGGCAAGGGCGCGGCCTACGCACAGGCCGATGACGCCATCCGCAGCTTCGTCGAGAAGAGCGGCGCGCCGTTCCTGCAGATGAGCATGGCCAAGGGCCTCCTGCCCGACACGCATCCGCAATCCGCCGGCGCCGCGCGCTCGACCGTGCTGAAGGATGCCGACGTGGTGATGCTGATCGGCGCCCGCCTCAACTGGCTGCTCTCGCATGGCAAGGGCAAGACCTGGGGCGATGCACCGAAGAAATTCATCCAGGTCGATATCGAGCCGAAGGAGATGGATTCCAACGTCGAGATCGCGGCTCCCCTGGTCGGCGATATCGGCTCCTGTGTCACCGCGCTGCTCGAGGGCATGGGCGGCAACTGGCCGGCGCCGCCTGCCGACTGGACCACCAAGGTCAACGCCAAGCGCGACGAGAACGTCGCCAAGATGGCGCCAAAGCTGATGAGCAATGCCTCGCCGATGGATTATCACGGCGCGCTCGGCGTGCTCCGCACCATCATCAAGGAGCGGCCGGACGCTATCTTCGTCAACGAAGGCGCCAACACACTCGACCTCGCCCGCGGCGTCATCGACATGTATCAGCCGCGCAAGCGGCTCGATGTCGGCACCTGGGGCGTGATGGGCATCGGCATGGGCTATGCCATCGCAGCCGCCGTCGAGACCGGCAAGCCGGTGCTCGCGGTCGAAGGCGACAGCGCCTTTGGTTTTTCGGGCATGGAGATCGAGACCATCTGCCGCTACGACCTGCCGGTCTGCGTCGTCGTCTTCAACAATGACGGCATCTATCGCGGCACCGACACCAACTCGGCCGGCGCCGATCCCGCAACCACGGTGTTCGTGAAGGGCGCACGCTACGACAAGATGATCGAGGCGTTCGGCGGCGTCGGCGTCAACGCGACCTCGCCGGATGAATTGAAGCGTGCCGTCAATGCGGCGATGGACTCCGGCAAGCCGACCCTGATCAACGCGGTGATCGATCCAGCGGCCGGCTCGGAGAGCGGCCGCATCGGCAATCTCAATCCGCAGAGCGTTCTGAAGAAGAAGTAACGGATCAACTGAACGGCGTCATTCCCCGCCAACGGGTCGGCCGAATGGCCGCCCGATGACAGGCTCCGGCGGGGGATCCAGTAGCCGCCGAGCTATCGCGAGGCGAACACTGAGCCCGACTGAATCGACGGTGATTACTGGATGCCCGCCTTCGTGGGCATGACAGCAACAGGTAGTAACAAGGAGAGGACAGATGACTAAGGCGCTTACGGGCGTTCGCATTCTCGATTTCACCCATGTCCAGTCGGGGCCGACCTGCACCCAGCTCCTGGCCTGGTTCGGCGCCGACGTGATCAAGGTCGAGCGCCCGGGCGTCGGTGACATCACGCGTGGCCAGTTGCAGGACGTCCCGAACGTGGACAGCCTGTATTTCACCATGCTCAACCACAACAAGCGCTCGATCACGCTCGACACCAAGAACCCGAAGGGCAAGGAAGTCCTGACCGCGCTGATCAAGAAGTGCGACGTGCTGGTGGAGAATTTCGGCCCCGGCGTGCTCGACCGCATGGGCTTTCCCTGGGAGAAGATCCAACAGATCAACCCGCAGATGATCGTGGCCTCCATCAAGGGCTTTGGCCCGGGGCCGTATGAAGACTGCAAGGTCTATGAGAACGTCGCGCAGTGCACGGGCGGCGCGGCCTCGACCACCGGCTTCCGCGACGACGTCCCGCTCGTCACCGGCGCACAGATCGGCGACAGCGGCACGGGACTGCATCTCGCCCTCGGCATCGTCACCGCGCTGTTCCACCGCACCAAGAGCGGCAAGGGCCAGCGAGTCACCGCGGCGATGCAGGACGGCGTGCTCAACCTCTGCCGCGTCAAGCTGCGCGACCAGCAGCGTCTCGCCCATGGCCCGCTCAAGGAATACAGCCAGTTCGGCGAAGGCATTCCGTTCGGCGACGCCGTGCCGCGCGCGGGCAATGATTCCGGCGGCGGCCAGCCCGGGCGCATCCTGAAGTGCAAGGGCTGGGAGACCGATCCCAACGCCTACATCTACTTCATCACGCAGGCACCGGTCTGGGAGAAGATCTGCGACGTGATCGGCGAGCCCACCTGGAAGACGCATCCGGATTACGCCAAGCCGGCGGCACGCTTGCCGCGGCTGAACGAAATCTTCGCCCGCATCGAGCAGTGGACTACGACCAAGACCAAGTTCGAGGCGATGGAGATCCTCAACCAATACGACATCCCCTGCGGCCCGATCCTGTCGATGAAGGAACTCGCCGAGGACCAGTCGCTGCGCGCGACCGGCACCGTGGTCGAGGTCGACCATCCCACCCGCGGCAAATACCTGTCGGTCGGCAACCCGATCAAGCTGTCGGACAGCCCGAGCGAAGTGCTTCGCTCGCCGCTGCTTGGCGAGCACACCGACGAGGTGCTGCGCCAGGTGCTCGGCTTTACCGATCACCAGGTCGCCGAGATCCACGACTCCGGCGCGCTCGCTCCGCCGCAGAAGCAGGCGGCCGAGTAAGTCGCGTCATATCGCTGAACGGCTAAAAGGGCCGCCGGTATTCCGGCGGCCCTTTTGTCTTGGCGCGACCTGCGGTCAATCACGCTTCGGAATAGACTGCATGTTCGTCTGCAAATAGGCGAGCGCAGCGCGTCCGAATTCTTCGCCCAGCGCTGTCCACGACACGTCACTGAGCGCCTCATCGAACGCTCGCGCTTTTCCGAGCACCGCCGCCGTTATGATGTGAAACGATACCCGCGCCATAAGCTCGGCCTTGTCGCCGGCGACGCCTTGCAGGAACGGAAGCAACGCTTCGCGATACCTGGAGAAAATACGACGCCGGCCGCGTGCGCCTATCCGATCCATTTCCGAGGTGCCGCCGCGCTGCGCGGCGAAGACGGCAAAGTACAGCTTCTCATCGCCAGCGAAAGTGTCGCAGGTCGCGGCGGCGAAACGCTCGATCACATCAGCCATGTTGTCGAATGGCCGCTGAGAGAGTCGCTCGCCGACGGCTTCCTCGATGCGGGCCGTAATCTCGTATTTGATAGCCTGCAGCAATTCATCCTTGCCGCGAAAACGGCGATAGATGTTTCCGACCGGCAGGCCCGCGGCTTCCGCCACCTCGGCCATCGAAAAGCCGTCCGCGCCTTTCGTTCTCAGCAGCTGTTCAGCGGCCGTGACGATCTTCGTAAGAGCGGCACGGCTGCGCTGCTGCTGCGGCCGCACGACGTGAGGTGACGTTTCGAAGGTCGACATGATGGCAGCAATACCATCATGCCGATGGTCCAACAACGGAGAGGATCTCTCGCGGCTCATTCGCCGCGAGGTATCGTCGGCAGCACGAGGAACGAGTCGCGCGCCCCGCCGGAGGCGATCGTCGTCACGCCGGAGAACTCAGGGTTCGGCCGATCGGCGGGATCGTCGTGCAGGAACACGCCGGACCCGCGCCTTCCGATGGATTTCCCATCCGGATTCGACGGCGGACGCTGGAAGTCGGCCCCCTCGATCCGGAGCGTCAGTTTGTATCCGGGATGAACGACGATCGAGGTCGGCCAGATCTCCACATCGACCGGATAGAACTCGTCCGGCTTCAGCTTCTGCACTTCGTCATGCGTATGCCAGGGCTGGTATGGCTTCGACCGTTGGACGTCGAGCTTGCGCCGCGACGCGCGCAGCCATCCTTGCGCCAATGGCGAGGCGGTGTCGGATGCGCCGAGGAAAGTGACCTCGCGTCCCTTCTCGTCGAACAATTGCAGGGTGACGAAGAGATCCGCATCCGCGGTCGACGATGCGACCCAGAGATGGGCGGCGAGCGGTCCGGTGAACTCCATCGTCCGATCGAACACCATATCGAAAGTGGCCGCGGTCTTTCCGGCATCGAACGTCACGCTGGCTTCGCCCTTGGGCACCTCGGTGCCCAGCGAACGGTTCTGCGCATCGAGATGATAATTGACATAACGGGTGCGGGCGAGCGGCCAGCCTTCCTCGGACCGCGTCGTCCAGGTCGCGCGCGCCGGATCGCGTTCGACCAGGGAAACCCGTGCGGTCTTCTCCCACTTGTTGTCTATTCCCTTGAGATAGTGATCGAAGAACTTGTGCTGAAGCGCGATCCCCTCATCGCTGTAGAAGCTGTCGTCATGCGTTCCCGTGTGCAGGAACAGCCACTTTTCCGTCGATGACGCCTGGACGAATCCCTCGTAATTGCCGCGGCCGTGGAGGCTTGGAGCCGAGAGATTTCCGGCCGACAGCAGCGGCGTGCGGATACGGCTCAGATCAGCATTGATCTCCTGATTGTAGCCATCGAGCAGAGGATGGGCGTGCGCGCTGTCGATCAGGTTTCTTCGGTTGGCCTTCAGCAAATCGTCACTGAGTGCCGCGCCGGTGGGAGGCCGCCCCGTTCCTGGATCCTTGTAGGCGGTCGCCGCGTTGCCATTCTGATTGGGAAGGATCTGGCTCTTGAACCAGAGCTGAAGAAACACATTGCTTTCGATGCCGCCGTGAAACAGCGCCTCACGATACAGATCGGACGCGCCTTCCCAGGGGATAATCGCGGCGAGATGCGGTGACTGAAGCGCGGCAACCTGCCATTGATTGATGGCCATGTAGGAAATGCCGAGCAAGCCGACCTTCCCGTTCGACCACGGTTGCGCAGCAGCCCATTCAATCGCGTCGTAGAAATCGCGCGCTTCGCGCGCCGAGACGAGGTCGAGATAGCCCGGCGAGTAACCTGCACCGCGGACGTCGAGCGCGATGACCACATAACCGCCGCCGACCCAGCGTTCGGGGTCGGTGTGCTCCCAACGCATGAACCGGCACGACGATTGGGCACAAATGTTCGGGTTGGCTTTGAGCAACTGGGTCCAACCTGATGCGTAGGCCTCCTGGAAGGTCGCATCCTTGCCATAGGGCCCCTGCGCCATGATCACCGGATAGGTCCCGGCCTGCTTGGGACGGAACACGTTGGCATAAACCACGTGGCCATCGCGCAACGTCACGGCGACGTTCTGATCATAGATCATCGTCGCCCCGCTTTTCAGCACGACCTCTTCATGAGCGCGCGGGATCGAGTAATTCGATTGCGGAGCGGCGTAGGCTGCAAAGGCCAGGCTCGTTCCCGCCACGACGGCGAGCAAGACCCTTCCGGATAACTTCATGGTTTCCTCCAGTGGCCACGTGAAATGGGCCAATGGCGGTCGTTTACGCCGGTTAAAATGCGAATGCAAATCCTGTTCGCATTCTGGTTAGGATTTTTGGGATGCCAAACGGCCGGCCTATGTTGCACCGCAGAAGGCGGATGCTGCTATGCAAACAAATGCGTTGTTGCTGGCATCTGGTATACATAAATAGTCCCCAGATCACGAAGCGGACATTCCGCCGCAACTTCAGAGAAGGGGGACATCATGTCCAAGACTGCTTCCATCGCAATTTCGGCCCCGACTTCGCTGTGGGGACGTTTGATGGCCACGATCGATCGGCTGCTGATGAAGAGCGCCGAGATCTCCATCCGCAACGGCGACCTCCCGCGCTTCGGCCTCTAAGGCCTCATAGCGACACGAATTCCGGCGGCGAACGCCGTCGAGGTGGCGCCGACGAGACTTACATTTTGTTTGAGCGAATGGCCCCTGCTCCGGCCAGCCCCTAGCTTAAGTGTGGAATTTTAACTCCACCTTCATCGGCATCCCTTATTCCATAAAGAATTCGGGGTGCCGACCATGCCGGAGATTTCTTCGGGAGGAGCCAAAAGGCTTCGTCTCCCTCCCCCTTTCGAAGGGGTCAACGTCAACTTCTGCAAGAACCCGCTCTGTCCGAACTTCGGTGTTCACGCCGAAATCGAGGACCAGCGAAGCAAAAACAGACACAAAACAAACGAACGATCGTCCTACATCGTGACGGGTTCGCCCCACGAAGCGTCGCTTGCCGCCGCGGATTGGCATATCTACATGTGCTGAAACGCTTGCGGAGCACTAACCCCCGCAAGCATTTCTCGCGTATCTCGGACGTCGATCGATCACTTTACCGCAGCGTTGCCACCATCGGCGAACAAGGCCGATCCCGTGACGAAACTGGCCATCGAGCTGGCGAGGAAAAGTGCGCTAGAGGCAATCTCCTCGGGTCGCGCGATCCGCTTCATCGCATGCAGGCCCGCGGCCCAGTCCTTCTGACTTTGATCGCCCGCCATTGCGGTATCCACACCGCCGGGCAACAGCGCGTTGGCCCTGATGCCCATAGCGGCGTAGTCGGCGGCTATCCCCTTCACCAGGCCCATCAGTCCGGCCTTGGAAGCTCCATAGGCCGCCATGCCGGGAATGCCAACGCTGGTGCCGACAAAGCTGGATGTGAAGACGATTGAGCCTCCGCCGCGCGAAAGCATCGCCGGAATCTGACTGCGCGCGCCGAGAAATGCTGCCGTAAGATTAGTCGTCAGGGTGTGCTGCCACTCCTCCGGCGAAATCTCCGCCAGCGGCCTTGCCGGACCGACCGTGCCAGCATTGTTGATGGCGATGTCGAGGCCCCCGAATTCGCTCGTAGCGGCAGCGACGGCCATTTCGTGGGTTTCGGGCAGGCCGACATCGCCGCCGACGATGATCGCACGCCCTCCCTTGCTTCGGATTGTCTGGGCCACCTCGTCAAGTTGAGTTGTGCGCCGCGCGGTCAGGACCATCGCCGCACCTTGCTCGGCAAACATCAGCGCAACCGCCCGACCGATCCCGGAAGACGCGCCCGTGACGATGGCGACTTTATGTTTAAGTAGATTCATATCTCGAACATCTTTCTGCTGTCGTTATGGGCAGCAAGGTATTCAAGCCTCCTTTGGGAGCCACCCGATTCCTGCGTTCGAAAACAAGACGTGTCGATCGGTGTGTGCCGCGCGCGCGTAGAGCGAAAAGCCCGCAGTCAGAGGCGCGGCCCCCAATCCATCGCGACGGCCACGCTATGGCGCCCCCGCGTGAGCGCAACGTACTCGGCCGTGGAGTCGACCATGCCTCCGTCCCCGCCGATGTCCGATCTTGGGGTCCAAATGGACATCACCTGCATCGGGATTGCCTAGATTTGCTCGGTATTGGCGCTCGATTTCATCGAAGCGAATTCTGTGGAATCGCCGTTTTTGGCGATTCCACATTTAAGTGAGTGGCTGGCCTGCTCCGGGGCCTTTCTTTTTCTTTCCGAATGCCCGGTAACGGCCCACTGCGACAAAGTAGCTCGGAAAGTGGTCCACCACGCCGATTGTTTGCAAGCTGGTATGTCGCATACCTTAGGTAGGCGCTAGCCGACAGCCACCGCGCAAACAGCGGTGCACCGTGGGGGCGGTCAGTCCGGCGCGAGAGGCCAAGGGGCGGTCCATCCTTCCCGTGGCTCCTCTCGAGGATCGAGCATTATTCGAAAGAAGCGGATGCCGCGCCTGAACAGCCCTCATACAGTTCCAATCGGCCGCACGATCGCAGCGGGTGATCGATCACCGGAAAGGTGCCGGATGACCCGCAGCACGTGATCGGGATGGGCTGATCGCAAGCCGACAAAGAGCGGCGCGTTAAAGTTCTTAGGGAGGACACCAGATGAAGCATTCCATTCTGCATCTTGCATTGGCGGCCGTCGCAGCGTTGTGCGCGAGCGGTACCGGAGTCTCTGCCGCCTGGGAGCCGGTTCGTCCGGTCGAGTTCATCGTACCCGCCGGCACAGGCGGCGGTGCGGATCAGATGGCGCGCACGATCCAGGGCATCGTGACCAAGCACAATCTGATGAAGCAGCCGATGGTCGTCATCAACAAGGCTGGTGGCGCCGGAGGTGAAGGTTTTCTCGATGTGAAGGGGTCATCGGGCAATCCCCACAAGATCATCATTACACTCTCGAATCTTTTCACGACGCCACTGGCAACGGGGATTCCCTTCAACTGGAAGGATATGACCCCGGTCGCAATGCTGGCGCTCGATGAATTCGTGCTCTGGGTGAATGCCGAGAAATCCTACAACAAGGTCGGCGAATATGTTGACGCCGTAAAGAAGGCGCCGGCCGGCACGTTCAAAATGGGAGGCACCGGCTCGAAGCAGGAGGACCAGATCATCACGGTCGCCGTCGAGAAGGCGATCGATACCAAGTTCACCTACATCCCCTACAAAGGCGGCGGCGAAGTCGCCGTTCAGCTCGTCGGCAACCACGTCGATTCGACCGTCAACAATCCGATCGAAGCGGTAGCGCAATGGCGCGGCGGCAAGCTCCGTCCGCTCTGCGTCTTCGACGCCCAGCCAATGGCCTATGACGAGCCGATCGCCGACGGCAAGGGCTGGAAGGATATTCCAACCTGCAAATCGCAGGGCCTCGATATGGAGTATCTGATGTTGCGTGGCATCTTCATGCCGCCGAAAGCCACCAAGGATCAGATCGAATATTACGTCGAACTGTTCAAGAAGGTGCGCGCCACGCCTGAATGGCAGGATTTCATGAAGAGCGGCGCATTCAACACCACCTTCCTGACCGGGGCCGACTACGCCAAGTGGGTCGAGGCGGAGCAAAAGCGCCACGAGGTATTGATGAAAGAAGCTGGTTTCCTCGCCTCGGCGAATTGATCCGGCGATATCAACCAAGCACGCACGAGCGTGTCCCTTCGATTTCTAGAGCGTTTTCGAGCGAAGTGGAGACCGGTTCGCGTGAAGAAAACGCGTCAAAACAAGAATCTAGTACCCACTTTTC
>NZ_PSRR01000190.1 GCF_004296405.1 Bradyrhizobium sp. Leo170 | reverse complement strand
GAAAAGTGGGTACTAGCGTGAACACTTTTTAAGTCTAGCGGCATCAGCCTCAAGAACCTCAATTCGCCGTTCAAGAGCAGCTTCAATCACCAGCAGGCGCTTCGAGTTCTGAACGGTTGGACGACAACTGCTCTCCGCGCTGCTGCACCACGCTGACTTGTTGGCTCGAAAAGCCCTTATTTTTCATGGGAAATCGGTGCGATCCTCATCCGTTCATTCCTGTCTGGCAAGGTTACCCCCACCAGCACGGCCCACCCGTATCGTAGCAGTCTCGTCTCCAACCGGATCGCGCAGCACGCAGCCAAGCGCCTTGACGCGCAAGTCGGCCGGGACACGTAGTCGGAGGGTTTTGAAGGAAGAGCCGTCGCGGAGGACAGGAGAAGAGCTTTGCAGAAGCATGTGTACCGTCTCTGTGTACCAGTTGAGACGGTCGACCACCCTTGAATAACAAGGACTTCAGCGAAATCAACAACATCGCAATGCGATGGTGCCCAGGAAAGGACTCGAACCTTCACGGCCGTGAGGCCACTGGCACCTGAAGCCAGCGCGTCTACCAATTCCACCACCTGGGCACGTGGCGGGGTTAGTAAGGACCGGTCGCGCGCTTGTCAAATAGACGATTGGAAACTCAAATAGTCTGTACAGGGTGACCGCGATGGCGTATCGCGACATCCGGCTGAACAGGCCCCAAAATCGCACCTATTTCGACCCGCAGGAACTGACCCATGGCATCGAACCTGGAAACGCTCGTCACGGTTTTCGGCGGATCGGGCTTCCTGGGGCGGCACGTGGTCCGGGCGCTGTGCAAGCGGGATTACCGCGTTCGCGTCGCCGTCCGGCGACCGGAACTGGCCGGGCACCTGCAGCCGCTCGGCAAGGTCGGCCAGATCCACGCCGTCCAGGCCAATCTGCGCTACCCGGCCTCGGTGGCCGACGCGATGCGCGATTCTCACGTCGCCGTTAACCTGGTCGGCATCCTCACCGAGAGCGGCGGGCAGACGTTCGAGGCGGTTCAGGCCAAGGGCGCCGAGGCGGTGGCTGCGGCCGCAAGCGCGGAAGGCGCGCGGGTGGTGCATGTCTCGGCGATCGGCGCCGACGCCGATTCGGCTTCCGCCTATGCCCGCGCCAAGGCGGCTGGCGAAGCGGCGGTGCTGGCGGCCTCGCCGTCCGCCACCATCCTGCGCCCGTCGTTGGTGTTCGGGCCGGAGGATCAATTCACCAACCGTTTCGCGGGGATGGCCCGGATGTCGCCGGCAATCCCGCTGGTCGGCGGCGGCCTGACCAAGATGCAGCCGGCCTATGTCGGCGACGTCGCCACCGCGGTGGCCGATGCCGTCGACGGCAAGACCAAGCCGGGCGCGACCTACGAATTGGGCGGCCCGGAAGTGCTGACCATGCGCGAGATCATGGAGACGATCCTTGATATCACCGACCGCGACCGCGCGCTGGTCTCGCTGCCGTTCGGCCTCGCCAAGATCATGGCCGCGTTCCTGCAATTCGCACCGGGCGCGCTGAAGCTCACGGCGGATCAGGTCGAGCTGTTGCGCAAGGACAATGTGGTGTCGGACGCGGCCAAGGCCGCGGGCCTCACCTTCGAAGGATTGGGCATCACCCCCGATTCGCTGGAAGCAATCGCCCCGCAATATCTCTGGCGCTTCCGCCCGGCCGGCCAGTTCGAGCGCAAGAACGCATATCGTCCACCGTCTCAGGCTTGACGCAGATTGTAGCCCGGATGGAGCGAAGCGTAATCCGGGAACACCGCAGACGCGGATGCGCCGACCCCGGATTACGCTTCGCTCCATCCGGGCTACGAAACTGACTCTTACCTTCCTAGCGCCAGCGCGATCAGGCCGAGCGTGCCGACGATCACGCGCCACCACGCGAACAGTGTGAAGCCGTGGCGGGTGACATAGGAGAGAAAGGTCTTCACCACGACCACAGCGGTGATGAGCGAGACCACGAATCCGATCGCGACGATCCATAGATTGTCCGTCGTCATCTCGGCGCGGTTCTTGTAGAAATCATAGGCGAAGGCGCCGATCATGGTCGGGATCGCCAGGAAGAATGAGAACTCCGCCGCCGCGCGCTTGTCGGAGCCGAGCAGCATTGCCGCGACGATCGAGGCGCCGGAGCGCGACACGCCCGGGATCATCGCCATGCACTGCGCGATGCCGATCCAAAGGTACATCAGCAGCGGGAATCTCGTCGCGTCATGTTCGCGCGGCTTGAGCTCGAGCTGATCGACCCACAGCAGGATGGCGCCGCCGACGATCAGCGAGAAGCACACGACCCACGGATTGAACAGAACGGTCTTGATGTATTTGCCGGCAATGAGGCCGACGATGACGGCCGGCAGGAACGCGACCAGCACGCCGATGACGAAGCGCCGGTCATCCGCATTGGAGAACATGCCGAGCGCGACCCGCCACAATTTGCCGAAATAGAGTCCGACGATGGCAAGGATCGCGCCGAGCTGGATCAGGACGGTGAAGCTGTCCCAGAAGGGGCCTTCGCCGAGTCCGAAGAATCGTTCCGCCAGCAGGAGATGGCCGGTCGATGAAACGGGCAGGAACTCCGTCACGCCTTCGATTATGCCCAGAATCACCGCCCGCAACGTATCGGTCATCATGATGTGGCCTGCTTTTGCTGGAGAAATCGGGTTCTTCTCGCCTATTCCCCGTTTTGCTGCAATCGCTAAAAACGCCAAACATAGGTTGCCTGATTCGTCTGATTGGCTAGAGCATGATCCGGAAAAGCGGAAACCGGTTTTCCTTCGCGACAAACGCGATGCGTTTGCGCGGAGATCATGCTCAAACTGAGAGCATGGTGCGGAGAAGTGGCAGACCGGTTCTGCAAAAAGATCATGCTCAAACAAAGACATGGGACCATGATCCGATTTCATCTAATCGCATCGTGAATTAGTGTCCCTGATCTGCCGCGGCTTCGACACGATCAGGCCGTGAACTGCTGAAGGACTTCATGTACACGCTGTTTCATCATCCGTTCTGTCCGCATTCCCGTTTCATTCGCCTGGTGCTTGGCGAATACGGGCTCGATCTGCGGCTGGTGGAGGAACGGGTCTGGGAACGTCGCGAGGCCTATCTGGCGCTCAATCCGGCGGCAACGACGCCGACCTTGATCGCCGAGGGTTTCCCGCCGGTTCCCGGTGTCGGCGTGATCGCCGAATATCTCGACGAGGCGCATGGGCTGAATGCCGGCGACCGGCGCCTGATGCCGACCTCGATGGCCGAACGCGTCGAGGTGCGCCGGCTGATGTCGTGGTTCAACGACAAGTTCTTCGAGGAGGCCTCCAATCCGCTGGTGACCGAGCGCATCTACAAGCGCTTCATGAGCGAGGAAGACGGCGGAGGCGCCCCGAATGCGGAGGTGCTGCGCGCGGGCAAGGCCAATGTGCGCTATCATCTGACCTATATCGGCTGGCTGGCGCGGACGCGGAACTATCTCGCCGGCGACCGGCTCACTTACGCGGATCTCGCCGCCGCGGCGCATCTTTCGGCGATCGACTATCTAGGCGACGTGCCATGGAGCGAGGACGACGCAGCAAAGGCGTGGTACGCGCGGGTGAAATCCCGCCCGTCGTTCCGCCCGCTGCTCAGCGAATGGCTGGCGGGCGTGCCGGCGTCGCGGACCTATGTGGACCTCGACTTCTGAACCCACCGCCCAAGCTTTCACCGGCCGATCTCAAATCCGCGCTCGAATGCGAAGCCCGCGCGCTCGGCTTCGACTGCATCGGCGTGACCGATCCCGGCGCGATCGGCGGCGCGGCCAAATATTTCCGCGAGTTCCTCGACTTGGGCGGCCATGGCGACATGGATTGGCTTGCGGCGCATCCTGAGCGCCGCAGCGATCCGCGCGTGCTCTGGCCCGGCGTGCGCTCGATCATCATGCTCGGCGTCAATTACGGGCCGGACGAGAATCCGCTCGAGATCCTGAAGCGCCGCGACCGCGGCGCGATCTCGGCTTATGCGCAGGGCGATGATTATCACGATGTGATCAAGAAGCGGCTCAAGACGCTGGCGCGATGGCTGGTCGCGGCCAGCGGCGATGAGGTGAAGGTGTTCATCGACACCGCGGCCGTGATGGAAAAGCCGCTCGCGCAAACCGCCGGTCTCGGCTGGCAGGGCAAGCACACCAACCTGGTGTCGCGCGACTTCGGCTCATGGCTGTTCCTCGGCGCGATCTTCACCGCAAGCGAGCTGCCGCGCGATTCCGCCGACATCGATCATTGCGGCTCCTGCACCGCCTGCCAGGACATCTGCCCGACCGCGGCATTTCCCGCGCCCTACAAGCTCGATGCGCGGCGCTGCATCTCCTATCTCACTATCGAGAGCAAGGGCCCGATCCCGCGCGAATTCCGCAAAACGATCGGCAACCGCATCTATGGCTGCGACGATTGCCTCGCGGTGTGCCCGTGGAACAAGTTCGCGCAAGCCGGACGTGAAGCAAAGCTCGCAGCGCGCGAGGAATTGCGCGCCCCAGTGCTTGCCGATCTCGTGCGGCTCGACGATGCCGCGTTCCGCGCGCTGTTTTCGAAATCGCCGGTCAAGCGCATCGGCCGCAACCGCTTTGTCCGCAACGTTCTGATCGCGATCGGCAACTCCGACGATGCCGCTTTGGCCGGCGAGGCCGAGCGCCTGCTCGACGATGCAAGCCCGCTGGTGCGCGGCGCAGCCGTCTGGGCCTTGTCGCAACTCGTCGAACCGGAAGCTTTTGCCGCGCTGGCATCGCACGCAATCGATTCGGAGACCGACGACAGCGTGCGCGAAGAATGGCGCGCATCGGCGCCCGTATCAGACCCTCATCCTGAGGAGCGCGAAGCGCGTCTCGAAGGATGAGGCCACCGGGCGGCCCTCATGGTTCTCCCGGCGATGCGAAGCATCGTCCGGAGACGGCGCTCACGCGCCTCCTCACCATGAGGGTCGATAGTCGTGTGTAACGCGCGAGTTCGGCGACCTCGCGGCCGCATCAGATCGAATATGACAGCTATATGAATGATCTAGCGCAAGGAGACCGCCCCGGACGCAAGGCATAGAGATGGCAGTGATGTCTCGCGCCCGGTGGTCTCATGAAAGCACAGATCATTAGAGAACTCGGTCAGGCCGATATTCTCTTGCCGTCGCTCGTCGCCGAAGGCCTCGCCGCCAACGACCGCATCAAGGTCCGCTTGAGCGCGCTGCAGGCCGCCGCCGAACATGCGCGGCAGCCCGATCGCCCGATCAACCAGCTTGCCGTGGAAAGCCATGCCGCAGGGATCGCGCCGGCGGCCATCGCCTCCTTGGTCAGCGGCGCGCACATGATCGGCGACAGCCGTCTCAGTGCACCCGCGCTCGCAAAGCTGATGAAGGAGATCCAGGACGACATCGCAACCATGCTCCGCGCGGTGAATGCGGGCAGCGTGGCGGACGGCGAGAAGGCGAATGCACGTCTCGGTTCGATCCGCACCGCCGGCCTGCTCGATGCATCCAGCGAGATCGACTTCGCGCGGATCGCACGGCTGACCGGTGTCGGCGAGGACTCCGGCGCGAGCCTGCACCGGCTGGTGATGGAGCTGCACAAGGCGCTCAACAAGCTCGCCGCCGACTGCTCGGAAGAGGTGCTTGCCGGCGCCCATGTGTTCGGCCTGCACAGCGAGGACCGCGCGCCGGTCGAAAGCTTCATGAAGGGTCTCAACGAGACGCGCGGCCTCAAATTCGATCACCCCGGCCTCGACACCATGGCGACGCGGTCCGACGGCCGGCTCCTGATCCAGAATGACATCGGCACCACCGACGCGCATGTCCTGGTGATTGCGGTCAGGAAGAACGCGGTCACCGTCACCTACAGCGACGTGCATCTGGCGCGCGCGAAATTCTTCATCTCGCTGTTCGACAAGTTCGAGGCGAAGTGGAGCGGGCTCGACCGCCACTCGGCTGATGGCCTTGGCGAGGACAGCGCCTTCTTCCTCGTCACCGGCCAGTTCGAAGGCGGAAGCGCCGCGGACCGCAACGATTTCCTGGCCGCGGTGGGCGCCGCGCTGGTGTTCCTGATCGACTGGAACAAGGCGCGGAAATTGCTGCGGAGCTGGGTCGCCAAGGACGACGCCGCGCGGATCCTGGAATGGGCGGCGCGGCACCGGATCGGCCACCGCGCCTTCCTCGAACTCGGCGGCAATGAACTGCTCGGCGGCGCCGTGCGCAATGCCGCGCCGAACCGCATCGGTTTCGGTGAGCGGCTCGACCAGGCGCTCGGTCGCGCGGCCGCGATCGATTTCCTCAAGACCGTGCTGCGGCTTTCGACCGAGGCGCTGCTCGCCGGTCAATCGGTCAGGATGGTGCGTGACCAGATCGAGGCCGATCTGGTGCGGCGGCTGGAGCGGGTCGAGAGCGCGCTGCTGGCGATGGTGCTGCGTCAGGTCGGGCTGGCGCATGACCTCGTCGCCGCCATCTCCCGTTATGTCGCCACGCTACAGGCCAACCAGACCGCCGACGGCAAGGCGCTCGCCGCGCGCGCAAGCCATATCGAGCAGAAGGCGGATCGCCTCGCCTTCGAGGCGCGGCGCGAAGTCACCCGGCTCGATGCGCGCCCCGTCATCGGGCAGTTGATCGATCGCGCCGAAGAAGCCGTCGATGAACTCGAACAGGCCGCCTTCATCGCCTCGCTTACGCCTGCCTGCCTCGACAAGTCGCTGGTGTCGGCGCTCGCCGAACTCTGCGCGGTCGCCATCACCGCGACCGAAGCCGCCGCCAGCGGGCTTGCCGCTGCGATCGAAGTGCCGGAGGGCCGCCGCGCCGATTCCGAGGATGCGCTCGCTGCCGTCGTCCGCCTGGTCGACGCCGAGCACGCCGCCGACACATGCGAACGCACCATCACCGCGCTGGTGTTCACCGGCGGCCACGATGTCGCGACCTCGCTGTCCACACTCGAACTCGCCCGCGCAGTGGAGCGCTCGACCGACCGCCTCGCCGGCTTCGGGCACCTGTTGCGGCGGCACATCATGATCGATCTGGCGGCGTGAAGGGGAGGCAACAATGCAAATCGTCCGTATCGGCGGCGACGAGACCTCCTGTCACCCGGCCGAAGAGATCGGCGCCAAGGCTGCGAACCTCGCGCTGATGGCGGCGCTCGGCCTGCCGGTGCCCCCGGCGTTCGTGCTGCCGGTGAAACTCTGCGCTGACCTCACCGACAAGCACGCGCACGCGGAGCGGCGGCTGCGCGACGGGCTGAAGGAAGGCATCGCGTTCCTCGAAAGCGTCACCGGCAAGCGTTTCGGCGATCACCGGCATCCGCTATTGGTCTCGGTGCGCTCCGGTGCTGCGCGATCGATGCCCGGCATGCTGGAGACGGTGCTCAATGTCGGCTGCACTTCGCGCGCGGTGCACGGCCTGATCCGCGCAACCGGCCGGCCGCGATTGGCATGGGACTGCCGCCGGCGTTTCCTGGAAAGCTTTGCCGAGACCGTGCTCGGCTTCGACCTTGCGCCATTCGCGACGCGGATCGCCGAGCTTACCGCGCAAGAAGGCGTTGCGACCGACCGCGAGCTCGACAGCGAGGCGATCGAACGGCTCGCCGCCGACGAGCAGGCGTTGATCGAGGATCGCGACGACGGTTGGCTCGAGGATGCGGAAGCGCAGCTCGAACGCGCAGCCCACGCGGTCTACCAATCCTGGATGAGCGAGCGCGCGCAGACCTATCGCCGGCTGCAAAACCTCGAAGATTTGAAGGGCACCGCCGTGACGGTGCAGGCCATGGTGTTCGGCAATGGCGGGCTCGCTTCGGGCGCGGGCGTTGCCTTCTCGCGCGACCCTTCGAACGGCACGGCGCGGCCGATGATCGACCTGGTGCTCGACGCGCAAGGAGAGGACGTCGTGTCCGGCCGGCGCACGCCAGACAATGAGGCGACGATCGCCCGCGCGTTGCCGAGGCTCACGAGCGAGCTCGGCGACATCCTGAAGCGGCTGGAGCGGGAATTCGCTGACGTCCAGGACGTCGAGTTCACCGTCGAGGATGGCAAATTGTGGATCCTGCAGACGCGCTCCGCCAAGCGCACGCCGCGCGCCGCACTAAAGATCGCGATCGACCTCGTGCATGAGGGACTGATCACGCCGAAGGAAGGGCTTAGCCGCATCGCCGATGTCGACCTCGCCTCGCTGGTCGAAGTCTCGCTGGCAGCAGTGGAGGATCCGGTCGTCACCGGCATCGGCGCCTCCGGCGGCATTGCTGTGGGGCGCGCCGCCTTCGATTCCGAAAGCGCGCAGCGGCTTGCTTCCGCCGGCGACCCCGTGATCCTGATGCGCCCGGACACCAGTACGGCCGATGTCGCCGGCTTTGCGGTGGCGGCCGGCATCGTCACCGCCGTCGGCGCCCGCACGGCCCATGCCGCGCTGGTCGCGCGGCAGATGGGCAAGCCGTGCATCGTCGGATGCGCCGACATGACGATCGACGCCGCGGCCGAACGCGCCTCGCTCGGCAAGTCGCCCATCCTGGCGGGCGACTGGATCACCATCGAGGGCGATGGTGGCAATATCTATCTCGGGCGGCGTCAGACGGTCGTGAAGCGGCCGGAAGCGGAGCTTGCGGAAATCGCGAGCTGGCGCTCTCATGCCGGCAACACGCGGCCACAGGCGCGCAAGTCGGCGCCGGCTTGAGCAGCGCAACGTCCTCACCCCTTGTCATTCCGGGGCGATGCGCAGCATCGAGCCCGGAATCCATTTCACCACTTACCCCGCGGCCTGATGGATTCCGGGCTCGCGCTAACGCGCGCCCCGGAATGACGGCCTCAGTTGGCGAGATGCCGCGCCATCTCGGGGCGCGCCTTCAGCTCGGCGCCCTGCTTGGCGACGATCTTTGCGATTCGCTCTGGCACAAAGTGCATATCGAGGAAGGCCGGGGCGGTGTTGGCGACCTCGTGATATTCCGCGATGCGGCCATCGCGAAGGGTCATGATCGCAACGCCCTCGAACATCGCCCGCGCGCCACCAGCCTCCGGCAGCGTCGAGCGGTAGCTGAACGTATAGCGCGCGTACAGCATACGGCCGTCGCTGACGGGGTCATGCATGTCCCAGCGGAAATCGGTCGCGGTGCGATAGAAGACGTCATGGATCATGTCAGCGATCGCGGCATGCCCCGTGAACGCGCCATAGAACACGTCGTGATAGACGCCGTCGTCCGTGAACAAATCAGCGAATGCAGCGCCCTTCCGCTGTTCGACAGCATCGCAGAAGGCGCGGAGCAAGCACGTTGTTTCCATGGCGTTTCTCCCCACTCTTTCTGTCATGCCCCGCGCAGGCGGGAGCATCCAGTATTCCACAGCGGTCGTGATACATCGATGGGCCGCGGCGTACTGGATCATCCGCCTTCGCGGATGATGACAGCGTGAGTGGCCGCTCACCCCATCTCCTTCACTGCGGCGATGATGCGGGCGATGTCCTGCGGGCGCGACAGGCGGTGGTCGCCGTCCTGGATCATGGTCAGCACCACGTCCTCGCTCGGCAGCCGATGCGCCAGCGTGAACGCGTGTTGCCAGGGCACGTCGGGATCCTGCGCGCCCTGCAGGATGCGCACCGGGCAGCCGACATCGATCTTGGCCCCGAGTAACAAATGATTGCGTCCCTCCTCGATCAGCGCCCGCGTGATCGGATAGGGGCTATCGCCATATTGCGACGGCCGCAGCCAGACGCCCTTGGTCTCGATCTCGGCACGGATTTCCGGCGAAAAGCCCTTCCACATCAGCTCTTCGGTGAAATCCGGCGCCGGCGCGATCAGTACCATTCCCGCGAGCGAGGCGCTGATGTCGGCACGCCTGGCAAGCTCGCGCGCCAGCAGCAGCGCCATCCAGCCGCCCATCGAGGAGCCGATCACGACCTGCGGCCCGCTGCAGAACTGCGCGAACACCGCGACACTCTCCTCGAGCCAGCGTCCAATGGTGCCGTCGATGAACTTGCCGCCGGATTCGCCATGGCCGGAATAATCGAACCGGACAAAGGCGCGTTCGTGTTCCACGACCCACGCATCGAGCGCGACCGCCTTGGTGCCCTTCATGTCGGAATTGAAGCCGCCGAGCCAGAACAGCCCAGGACTACGCTCAGGACCGCCCGCAAGGCTGCGACCTCCGCGCGCCCGCACCGCAATGCGGCGGCTTTCGGCGCCGTTCCCTACCTCGATGAACTCTGGTTCCTGGTCGATAGTCGCGGGACTGGTCATGGGATCGTCATTCTCATCAGTGCGTTTTCGATAGACACGGGCAAACCGTGAGCAGGGAACATATCTCTCCTTGTAGAGTATCCGCTCACCAAATATCTGCTCTGTCGCGTGACCTAAATGCCGCGCATTTGACGGTTTTGGGATGCAACTTGCGAGCACGCTTGCCCGTTGCCAAGTATTGCTTCAAAATATCGCCTTCCTTCACAACTTTGGAGAGTTACCCATTCGCCGTCCCAATAGAGCCCCGCCCGCTGTCGCCAAAGACGGGCCGCGCACCAACGATGAAATCCGCAACGCGCAGATCCAGCTAATCGACCAGAACGGTACCAATATAGGCACCGTGGAAACCATGGTGGCCATCAAGATGGCCATGGAAGCCGGTATGGACCTGGTCGAGATTTCGCCGAATACGAGTCCCCCGGTCTGCAAGATCATGGACTACGGGAAGTACAAATATTCTGCGCAGAAGAAAGCCGCCGAAGCCCGCAAGAAACAGAAGATCGTCGAGATCAAGGAGATCAAGCTCCGTCCGATGATCGACGATCACGACTACGACGTGAAGATGCGCGCGATGCAGCGCTTCTTTGAGGAGGGCGACAAGGTCAAGATCACCTTGCGCTACCGCGGTCGTGAAATGGCGCACCAGGAAATCGGCACCAAACTGTTGGACAAGGTCAAGGCCGACGTCGCGCAATACGCCAAGGTCGAGCAGGACGCGAAGTTCGAAGGCCGCCAGGTCGTGATGGTGCTGGCGCCGCGCTGAGGCGAATTTTCGATCGGTGAAAGAAAACGCCCGCCGGACCGATCCGGCGGGCGTTTCCGTTCAGCCCGTAGCCCGGGTGGAGCGCAGCGCAACCCGGGTCTGTCGCCAAGCGATGCAGGCGTCCCGCAGCGGTTCCGGGATTGCCAATTCGCCCCTACTCTGCCATAAGCGCAACCTTCGCCGCCCGGCTGATCAAGGGCTGCCGTGGCGACGTTCTGTGCGGGTTGTTTCATTTGCGAAAAACCTGAGCACATTCAACGCTCTAACGAGCATTTAGCCGGCCGGCGCCCCTCGCGGGGCGGTTTCGTGCTGGCACTTAAGGAGAGCCAAATGCCCAAGCTGAAGACCAAATCGGGCGCCAAAAAGCGCTTCAAAGTGACCGGTACCGGCAAGGTGATGCACGCCCAGCGCGGCAAGCGCCACGGCATGATCAAGCGGACCAACAAGCAGATCCGCCAGCTCCGCGGCACCCGCGTGCTGTTCAAGACCGACGGCGACAACATCAAGAAGTACTTCTTGCCGAACGCTTGAGCCGAGCCGCTTGAACCTCGCCGCGGTCCGCGCGGCCCCCGTCACCACTTCAGAAATCTAAGGATTTAAGTCATGTCTCGCGTCAAACGCGGTGTGACCGCCCACGCCAAGCACAAGAAAGTCTACAAGACCGCCAAGGGCTATTACGGCCGCCGCAAGAACACCATCCGCGTCGCCAAGCAGGCGGTCGAGAAGGCCGGCCAATATGCGTTCCGCGACCGCAAGCGCAAGAAGCGGACCTTCCGCGCGCTCTGGATCCAGCGCCTCAACGCCGCCGTCCGCCCGTTCGGCATGACCTACAGCCGCTTTATCGACGGCCTCTCCAAGTCGGGCGTCGTTGTCGACCGCAAGGTGCTGTCGGATCTCGCGATCCACGAGCCGGCGGCGTTCCAGGCGATCGCCGAGAAGGCCAAGGCCGCGCTCGCGGCCTAAACCATCGTCGCTTTTCTGCGAAGTTTCTGGAAATTGTCATGCCCGGCTAGGTCCGGGCATGCGGGCTGGGAGCGCCGGCTTGGTATCCTGGCCAAAAGGGATTGCCATGACCGACCTAGCCCAACTCGAATCGCAAATCCTCGCTGACATTACCAACGCCGGCGACGAGGCGGCGCTGGAAGCCGTGCGTGTCGCCGCCCTCGGCAAGAAAGGCTCAGTCTCGGCGCTGCTTGCCACCCTTGGCAAGATGTCGCCCGAGGAGCGCAAGACACAAGGCGCGGCGATCAACCTTGCCAAGGACAAGGTCACTCAGGCGCTCGCCGAGCGCCGCGAGGTGCTGAAGGCCGCCGCGCTCGATGCCCGGCTTGCCTCTGAGACCATCGACGTCACACTGCCGCTGCGCGAGGCGCCGGCGGAAGCGGGCCGCATCCATCCGCTCAGCCAGGTCTGGGACGAGCTGACGGCGATCTTCGCCGACATGGGATTTTCGGTCGCCGAAGGTCCCGACATAGAGACCGACGACTACAACTTCACCAAGTTGAACTTCCCGATCGGCCATCCCGCGCGCGAGATGCACGACACCTTCTTCTTCAATCCGAAGGAGGATGGCTCGCGCATGCTGTTGCGGACCCACACCTCGCCGGTGCAGGTGCGCACGATGCTGACGCAGAAGCCGCCGATCCGCGTGATCTGTCCCGGCCGCACCTATCGCATCGATTCGGACGCGACCCACACGCCGCAATTCCACCAGGTCGAGGGGCTCGTGATCGACAAGGAGTCGCATCTCGGCCACCTCAAATGGATCCTGCACGAGTTCTGCAAGGCGTTCTTCGAGGTCGACCACATCAACATGCGCTTCCGGCCGTCGTTCTTCCCATTCACCGAGCCGTCGCTGGAAGTCGACATCCAGTGCCGCCGCGACAAGGGCGAGATCCGCTTCGGCGAGGGCGAGGACTGGCTGGAGATTTTGGGCTGCGGCATGGTGCACCCGAACGTGCTGCGCGCCTGCGGCCTCGACCCCGACGTCTACCAGGGTTTTGCCTGGGGCATGGGCATCGACCGCATCGCGATGCTGAAATACGGCATGAGCGACCTGCGCCAATTGTTCGACAGCGACGTCCGCTGGCTCAGCCACTACGGCTTCAAGCCGCTCGATCTCCCGACGCTCGCGGGAGGGCTGAGTACGTGAATCTGAGTGCTGTGCCCGAGCAATATCGGAGCTTGCGCGCGTTCGCCTTTGGCGACGGCCCCGGGCTTGCCGACGAATTGCTCGAACTCGTCATGAAAGGCATCAAGACCGCGACCTGCAGCACTGAAGACGAGCCGAACACCTCGACATCAGGCGAACGCTGGATCGTGCTCGACGGCCGCGGCGAACCGGCTTGCGTCATCGAAACAACCGAGGTGACCTATCGCCGTTTTGGCGAGGTCGACGCAGCGTTTGCCTACGAAGAAGGTGAAGGTGACCGCAGCCTGCAATATTGGCGGGACGCGCACCGCCGCTATTTCGGTCGGCAGGGCAAATTCAGCGAAGACATGATGCTGATGTGCGAGCGTTTTCGTCTGGTTGAGGTTTTTCGCGATCACAGGTTGGCATCATGAAATTCACCCTTTCCTGGCTGAAGGAACATCTCGACACCGACGAGCCCCTGGAAAAGCTCGCCGACAAGCTCACCATGATCGGGCTCGAGGTCGAGAACATCGAGGACAAGGCGAAGGCGCTGGCGCCGTTCACCATTGCGCGGGTGATCTCGGCCGAGCAGCATCCGAATGCCGATCGTCTGCGGGTCTGCATGGTCGACACCGGCAACGGTGCTGCGCCGGTGCAGGTGGTCTGCGGCGCGCCGAATGCGCGAACCGGCCTGATCAGCGTGTTCTCAGCCCCCGGCACCTTCATTCCCGGCAAGAACATCACGCTTGGCGTCGGCACGATCAGGGGCGTCGAAAGCCGCGGCATGCTGTGTTCGGCGGCCGAGCTCGAGATCTCCGACGATCATGACGGCATCATCGAATTGCCCGCCGACGCACCCGTCGGCCAGGGCTATGCCGAATGGGCCGGGCTCGGCGATCCGACAATCGAGATCAACCTGACGCCGAACCGGCAGGATTGCACCGGCGTGCACGGGATCGCGCGCGATCTTTCCGCCGCCGACATGGGCAAGCTCATCGACCCCGCGATCAAGCCGATCAAGGGTGAATTCCCCTCGCCTGTCACGGTGACGGTGGAAGACGCCTCGCTCTGCCCGGGTTTCGCGCTGCGGCTGGTGCGCGGCGTGAAGAACGGCCCATCGCCGGAATGGCTGCAGAAGCGCCTGGCTTCGATCGGGCTGCGGCCGATCAATGCGCTGGTCGATATCACCAACTTCATGACCTTCGACCGTGCGCGTCCGCTGCACGTGTTCGACGCCAAAAAGGTGAGGGGCAATCTGGTGGTGCGCCGCGCCCGCGACGGCGAGACCCTGCTCGCGCTCGACGGCCGCACCTACACGCTCGATTCCTCGATGTGCGTGATCGCAGATGATGCCGGCGTCGAATCGCTCGCGGGCATCATGGGCGGTGAGGCCTCCGGCTGCGACGAGAACACCACCGACGTACTGATCGAATCGGCGCTGTGGAACGAGATCAACATCGCGCAGACCGGGCGCAAGCTCGGCATCAATTCGGATGCGCGCTATCGCTTCGAGCGCGGCGTCGACCCGGCCTTCATGGTTCCTGGTCTCGAGCTGGCGACCAAGATAGTGATGGAATTGTGCGGCGGCGCGCCGTCGGAAAGCATCGTCGTCGGCAATCGCTACGGCGACGACCGCGTGATCGATTTCCCGCTGACCGAGGTCAAGCGCCTCGCGGGAATCGAAGTCTCGCTGGTCGAGACGAAGCGCATTCTCACCCATCTCGGCTTCATGGTCGCGGGCACCGGCCCGGTGGTGAAGATCGCAGTGCCGTCCTGGCGCACCGATGTGCATGGCAAGGCCGACATCGTCGAGGAGATCGTCCGCATCGTCGGCGTCGACAAGGTGCCGATGACTCCGTTCGATCGTGGCGAGGAACCTCGCAAGCCGGTGCTCACCCCTATCCAGCTCCGCACCCGCCGCGCCAAGCGCGCGCTGGCCGCGCGGGGCATGGTGGAGGCGGTAACCTGGTCGTTCATCTCAAAACCCGCGGCGGAATTGTTCGGCGGTGGTCAGGCCGAGCTGGCGCTTGCCAACCCGATTGCATCCGACCTCTCGGACATGCGGCCGAGCCTCTTGCCCGGCCTGGTCGCAGCGGCGCAGGCGAACATCAACCGCGGTTATCCTGACGTGGCGCTGTTCGAGGTCGGCCAGGTGTTCAAGGGCGACAGGCCGGAAGACCAGTTCGTTGCCGCTTCCGGCGTGCGCCACGGCTTCGCCTCGTTGGAAGGCCTGGGGCGGAGCTGGTCCGGCTCGGCCACCGCTGACGCGTTCGATGCCAAGGCCGACGCGTTTGCCGTGCTGGCAGCGGCCGGCGCGCCGGTGCAGGCGGTGCAGATTGTGCCCGGCGGCCCGGCTTGGCTGCATCCCGGCCGTTCCGGCACGATCCAGATCGGCCCGCAGAACGTGCTCGGCTATTTCGGCGAGTTGCATCCGCGCGCGCTCGAGGCGCTCGGCGCCGATGGTCCGATGATCGCGTTCGAGGTGATCCTCGACCGCATCCCCGAGGCCAAGCGCAAGCCGACCCGCGCCAAGCCCGCGCTCGAACTCTCCGCGTTCCAGCCGGTGTCGCGCGACTTCGCCTTCATCGTCGACCGCAGCGTCAAGGCGGGCGATATCGTCCGCGCCGCGCTGGCCGCGGACAAGAAGCTGATCACAGAGGTCACCGTGTTCGACGTCTATGAGGGCAAGGGCATGGACGACGGCAAGAAGTCGATTGCGATCGCGGTCACCATTCAGCCGCGCGAGAAGACGCTGACCGACCAGGAGATCGACGCGGTGGCAGCCAAGATCGTCACTGACGTCACGAAGAAGACCGGCGGCACTCTCCGGGGATGAGCCCGTTCGGTCTCATCCCTTCGGACGTCAGCCTCAACGTTGCGCTGGCAATCTGTGCCATCGCCTTTGTCTCGGGAACGGCGCGCGGCTTTTCCGGTTTCGGCTCCGCGCTGATTTTCATGCCGCTGGCGAGCAGCATCGCCGCGCCCCGTCTGGTCGCAGCGCTGCTGCTGATCATCGATTTCGTCGCGGCCATGCCGCTGGTTCCGAATGCGTGGAAGCATGCCGACCGCCAGGCCACCGCGATCATGGTGCTCGGTGCACTCGTCGGCGTGCCGATCGGCACGTATTTTCTCAGCGTGCTCGATCCAGTGACCACGCGCTGGATCATTTCCGGCTTCGTCGCTGCGCTGATGGCGTTGTTGCTGTCGGGCTGGCGCTACCGCGGCAAGGACCACGCGGCGCTTTCAATCGGCATCGGCGGCCTCTCCGGCTTTTGCAGTGGGCTCGCGCAAACCGGCGGTCCGCCGATCGTCGGCTACTGGCTCGGCGCC
>NZ_PSRR01000189.1 GCF_004296405.1 Bradyrhizobium sp. Leo170 | reverse complement strand
CCTATGACGAGGTCGCCGAAGGGCCAATACCGGAAGTAGCCAGCCTAATCGATCACCCGGTCGATGCGGGCGCTGAACGTCGGCGAAAATTCGAGCGATCCGCTCCGTCAATCTTCCGCGCGCCAGGTGACTACCTATTCAAATGCCGCGATTGCAAGCACAACGGCGGCAAGGATCGGACCTGCATCGGCGACAAGCGGGCGATCATGTGCGCTGACTGCGCCTACGCACTGCCCAATGATCACGAACCTAGAAATATCGCCACGGACAAGCACCCGCAATCTGTGCGTTAGGAACTTTGTTCAATCTCAAGATCCTTCTAATATTTGCACTGCCGCAGGCAGGACAGAAGTACCAAGACTCACTTGCGATTACCCTCGGACCCGGACTGGGATTGCTACCGCACATCGTTCGATGACATTGAAAACCGTCACAAGCATCATAACCGATGAATGCAACTTCAGGGGCGGGATAACCTGAACAATACACTTTCGTTCCAGTCCAGCATTTGTCACCGTCCCCTTTTGAATCACTCCTCACGTATGTCATTCCCAGATCGGTGCAGTCTGCTGGCGACCCAAAGCGAAATGGGGCTGTCCCGATCCAGATTCCCCGGCTCCGCAAATGCATCCCTGGTTAGCAAGATAGCGCTTACTGCGAAGACTATCCTGAATAGGATCATAGAAGAGCCTCCCTATCTGTGACAGATGTGGAGGGGGATATCTGACCCACCGCAGAAGATATTTGAGCAACCAGAGACGCCTGTAAAGAAAGATCCGTATGTCGCACGACTCACCAGTGGTCAATCGCGCTCATTGCTTTCCTTTTGCTTCATGATTTCGCGGAGAGACTTCGGCCGCGGAGGTGACCTGTAGCGGCCCTCCCACGAGGCCGCGATCACGCCCTCGAAGGGAGCTTCCCCCGAGTGCAACTCGGCATTCCGCTATCGGTTGTGACTAGTTTAGCGTTCGCCGCGCCAGGCCCTGCCACCGAAATGCCCATGCCGATCCTCGACGAGACAACGCAGCCTGATCCGGCAGGGATGGAGGAGGTGCTAAATCGAAATGACCATCATACGCTGGATGCGAAGGACCATCACGGGTCGATGTCGCATTTGGGTCAAACTGAAGAAGAACGTGCGGTGATGGCCGAACAATTCGCAGGCGCATATTTGCTGAAGTAGAAATCCCGGCTTGGTCGGGGTGGGGTACCTGGCATTGCCGGCTACAAGGCGATCAACGCACTGGACTCTATGATCGGCCATCATACGCCGCGACACGAAGCTCTTGGTTGGGCTGCGGCGCGCGCATCGATGATGTGGCAAACTTCATTCCAGCTCGCCTGACCGCTGTTCTCTTCGTGCTGCGCGCCCCGGTCTTCGCAGGGTGGTCATGCATGATGCGCGATGCGAACCGGCGCCGCTCGATTAATGCCGGCTGGCTCGAAGCCGCCATAGCTGGAGCGCTCGGCGAGCGGCTCAGCGGTCCGCGAGCGTATCACGAGACCATCGCGGCGGGAACTCGAGGCGCTCGCGAGGGCTGAGCTCGCGATCGTGGTCAACCCGAACGATCCCGACGGAAAGCATCATGATCAGAGTGAACTTCTTTCGATCCTGCCGCGTGTCGGCCGTCTAGTGATCGACGAAAGCTTTACCGAGCTAGCCCTGGCTTATCACCTGCGCCCGATCAGTCCCTCTTCGCCGTCCTTGGTCGCCCTGATCTTTCGCGGACCATCTCCTTTTTCGCCATTTTGATGGCGTGGCGGGCGTCGGTGGAGCCCTCGGGCGCGACGATGTCCCCGTCCTCGGCGGCATCTGGTTCGGACATCATCCGGCGTGGTCCCTTTGGCTTGACAAGTTGCGGCCCAGAGCAAATGGTCGGCCCGCGTTGGTGCCTGTTCTGCGACAGGCGAAGAGGGAATGCGATAGGGCTCGAGCCAAACGGCTTGGCCTGAAAAGCAGCCGCCCCCGCGACCGTGACCGGAGAGATGCCCGAAGCTGATCCCCTGGGGATCGGGAAGGCGGGGATCGAAGGGAAAGACCCTGCTCCGCAAGCCGGGAGACCTGCCAGCGCAACGTTGAGACCGGCGGACGGGGTGTTCCGCGACGGGGAAAGCGAAGCCTCCTCAAGGACGGTTCGTGCACCTCATCGCTTCCCGCCGTCAATTCAGGAAGGGGCGATGATCGTCACTCTTCACGTTTGCATCACATGCCGCCCGGGCCAGACGCTCGGGGAAGGCGAGATTACGCCCGGTGCGCGCCTGCATGCCGCTATTCTCGACGCGGGCGTGCCTGACGGCGTCGTCGTTCCCGTCGAATGCCTGTCCGCCTGTAACCAGGGCTGCTCGGTCGCGCTCAGCGCGCCGGGACGGTGGTCCTATGTCTACGGTCGCTTGTCCGATGGCAACGCGCACGACGTGATTGCCGGCGCGTCAGCTTACGCGGCGGCACCCGATGGCATCGTGCCATGGCGCAGCCGGCCGGAGATCTTCCGCAAACAATCGCTCGCTCGCATTCCACCTATCGCCGCCCTGCCAGAAGCCGCGGAATGAACACGCTCGCAAAAGTCCCTGTCACGGTCGTCACTGGCTTGGCATCACTCTGGAAGACGCGCCGAAATTCGATCGCGGCTGCGCCGCGCGAGGCGTCATGAGTACGGTCGCTATCAAGGGCTGGTGCCCTGGCGCGTTGCGGCCGATGCAGTCAGGCGACGGGCTCGTGGTCCGCGTGCGCCCCTATGGCGGAAGGCTCGATGCGGCACAGGCGGCAGGGCTGGCTGATCTGGCAGAGTGTTACGGCAACGGCTTGATCGACTTGACCAGCCGGGCCAACTTCCAGATCAGAGGCGTGAGTGATCAGGGACACTTGTCTCTGCTCGACGGTCTCGCCCAATTGAAGCTGCTTGACCATGATCCGGAGGCCGAGTCGCATCGCAACATCCTGGTGACACCGTTCTGGGGCATAGGCGATGACACGCGTTCGCTCGCAGCCGAACTGGAGCAGGCCCTTGCCGGCAGTGGGCTAGCTCTTCCGACCAAATTTGGCTTCGCTGTCGATGACGGCAAGGAACGGGTGCTTGCTGGCGCATCCGCGGACATTCGGATCGAGCGTGGCCGCGCGGGCGGCCTTTTGGTGCGCGCCGATGGCGCTGAGTTTGGTCGCTCCGTTACGCGCGGCGACGCTGTGAGCGTTGCAGTCGCGCTTGCCGAATGGTTCATTACCTCAGGCGGCACCAGCGGCAGGCGAGGGCGCATGGCCGCCCACATCATGGCCGGCGCGAGATTGCCGGATGCACTGCTCGGTAGGACCGAGCCCGCACCGACGATCGCTGTGCCTCGTCCCGGTCTTTGTCCGCTGGGTGCGATGGTCGGCGTCGCATTCGGGCAACTGCCCCATTCGGCGCTTCGGCTTATTGCCGCAGATGCGCAAGGGTTGCGTATGACACCGTGGCGGATGATTCTTGCTGAGGGAGCACGCACGATGCCGCGCGGTGCGGACCTCATCACCGAGGCCGATGACCCAGCGCTTCGCGTCATCGCTTGCAGCGGCGCGCCGCGCTGCCGCGAGGCTCTTGCCGATACCCGCACGCTGGCTGCCGCGCTTGCGCCGCACATCGCCGCGGACGCGCGCCTCCACGTTTCGGGCTGCGCCAAGGGCTGCGCGCATTCCGGGGCGACCGCGATCACGCTGGTTGCGACCAGCGCCGGATTCGATCTCATCCGCGACGGCTCGCCGCGCGCCGCGCCAGTTATGCGTGGCTTGAGCCACGGCGTCATCATCGAAAATCCCTCCATGCTGGCGGGAGGACGCTGATGCCGCACATTTATGAAACCGACGGTGCAGCGATCTATCGACAGTCCTTTGCCACCATCCGCGCCGAGGCGGACTTGACGCGCTTCACGCCCGATGAAGAACAGGTGGTCGTGCGCATGATCCATGCCGCCGGCATGGTAGGGCTCGAGGCCCATATCCGTTTCACGCCCGGCATGGTGGCGGCGGCGCGGGATGCGCTGCAGGCCGGCGCGCCCGTACTTTGCGACACGCGTATGGTGTCCGAGGGGATTACACGCGCGCGGTTGCCGGCGGTCAATGCCATCGTCTGCACGCTCGGCGACCCCGCCGCTCACGTACTGGCACAATCCATGCGCGATACCCGTTCGGCCGCGGCACTGGAACTGTGGCGACCGCACCTCGATGGCGCCCTTGTCGCGATCGGCAACGCGCCCACCGCGCTGTTTCACCTCCTCAACATGCTGGAGGATCGCGATTGCCCGAGGCCGGCTGCAATCATTGGCTGTCCGGTCGGCTTCGTCGGCGCGGCTGAATCCAAGGCCGCGCTGATGGCCGATCCGCCGGCGCCCGCCCTGACAATTGAAGGACGCCTCGGCGGCTCGGCGATCACCGTCGCCGCCGTGAACGCGCTCGCGAGCCGGAGCGAATAGCGATGGGGCGCATCATTTGCTGCGGCCTCGGGCCAGGCAATCCGGACTTGATGAGCGTGCGCGCGGACCGCGAGGTGCGCGCAGCCAGGCACGTCGCCTATTTCCGCAAGAAAGGGCGTCCCGGTCAGGCCCGCCGCATTGTCGAAGGCATGCTGGCCGCCAATGTCTCCGAATATCCGATGGAATATCCGGTCACCACCGAGCTCTCCTTCGACAGTCCGGATTACCTTCGCGTGCTCGCCGGCTTCTATGAAGAATGGGCGGAGCGTCTGGCGCGGCTTGCGCTCGCGGTCGATGTCGTCGTGCTCTGCGAAGGCGATCCCTACTTCTATGGCTCCTTCATGCATTTGCACGCGGGCCTGCGAGGCCGCGTCGAGATCGAGGTGATCGCGGGCATTCCGGGCATGGCCGGCTGCTGGAATGTGGTCGGTCAGCCGATTGCGTTGGGCGATGACGTGACGACCGTCTTGATGGGCACAATGGCGGAGGATGAACTCGAACGGCGGATGCGCAATTCGGACGCGCTCGTCGTCATGAAGACCGGGCGCAACCTCCAAAAGGTGCGCCGTGCGCTCGCCTCCGCCGGTCGTCTCAATGATGCCTGGCTGGTCGAGCGCGGCACCATGCCGGGCGAGCGTGTCGCGCGGCTGGTCGATGTCGAGGAAACCGATTGCCCCTATTTTGCAATCGTGCTCGTGCATGGAACGGGATGGCGCGCGGACAACATCGCATGACGGGATCGCTGACGATCGCGGGACTTGGGCCGGGCGATGAGGCGCTGGTCACGCCGGAGGTGACGGCCGCGCTAGCTACCGCGACCGACATTCTGGGCTATGCGCCCTATGTCGCGCGCGTAGCGCCGCGCGAAGGGCTCACGTTCCATCCGTCGGACAATCGCATGGAGTTGCAACGCGCAGCCCACGCTTTGCGGCTGGCATCAGAGGGACGCAACGTGGTGCTGGTATCCTCTGGCGATTCCGGCATCTTTGCGATGGCTTCTGCCGTGTTCGAAGCGCTCGAAGAGACGCCGCAATACCAGGGGCTTCCGATCCGGGTGCTCCCTGGCGTGACCGCAATGCTGGCGGCGGCCGCGCGCGCCGGCGCGCCGCTCGGACACGATTTCTGTGCCATTAATCTCTCCGACAATCTGAAATCGTGGGCGGTGATCGAGAAACGGCTGCGGCTTGCGGCCGAAGCTGATTTTGCCATCGCGATGTACAATCCGCGCTCGGCGAGCCGGCTGGAGGGATTTGGACGCGCGCTCTCAGTGTTGAAGGAGGCCGGGTGCGGCGACCGTCTCGTGATATTCGCGCGCGCGGTCAGCACACCCGATGAGCGGATTGAAATGATCAAATTGAGCGAGGCGTTGCCCGAGATGGCCGACATGCGTACGCTCGTGATCATCGGCAATTCGGCGACGCGACGCGTTGGCCGCTGGGTCTATGCGCCGAGGCACGCCCGATGACCGAGCCATTGCATCACCTCGGCCACGCTTTCCATCCGCGTCCGCTCAGGCAGAGGCGGCCGCGAGATCATGATCACGGGAAGGCCGAGCGCACGCGCAGCGTCGATTTTTGCGCGCGCGCCTTCGCCCCCGGAATTGCGGGCGACAATCCATTCGATGCCGCGCGTGCGCATCATCTCCAGCTCACTTTGAAGAGTGAATGGCCCGCGCGACACGATGACGTCGGCATCGAATGGCAGTGCGCCCTCGGGCGGGTCGACGAATCGCAAGGTGTAGGCATGCTGCGGCTTCGCGCCGAACGGCGCGATGTGTTGCCGGCCGATGGCAAGAAAGACGCGCGCCCGATTTTCCGGCAAGGCGGCGACGGCGGACGCGACATCCGCAACCTCGATCCAGTTATCGTCAGTCGCCTTGGCCCAAGGCACACGCTCGATCGCGATCAGAGGCGTTCCGCTTGCCGCGCACGCGGCAGCCGCGTTGCGGCTCATTTCGGCCGCAAACGGATGGGTTGCATCAACGACATGCGTAATGGCTTCGCGGCGAATATAGTCGGCAAGTCCGTTCGCGCCGCCGAATCCACCGACGCGGGTGGGCAGTGGCTGGTCGGCGGGGTTGCGGGTGCGTCCGCCATAGGAGTAGATCGCTTCGAGGCCCGCCCGCGCAATTGCTGCAGCGAGCAAATTGGCCTCAGTCGTTCCGCCCAGAATGAGGGCGCGCGTCATGGCTGATCCCTGGCTGACCATCATCGGTATCGGCGAGGATGGCCTTGCCGGCCTCTCCGAGGCAAGCCGAAAGGCGCTTTTTGAAGCCGAAACCGTCTTTGGTGGCGAGCGC
Organism: Bradyrhizobium sp. Leo170; assembly: GCF_004296405.1. GTDB lineage: Bacteria > Pseudomonadota > Alphaproteobacteria > Rhizobiales > Xanthobacteraceae > Bradyrhizobium. The sequence continues at coordinate 9,691 of NZ_PSRR01000189.1, read as the reverse complement.
CATCTTGCGCTCGCAGGCATAACCGAACGCACCCGGCCCTGGCCAGTGCCGTTCGATGCCGACGCTGTGCTGAGCTGCCGCGGCCGCCCGACGGCGGTGCTCGCCTCGGGCGACCCGTTCTGGCATGGCGTCGGCGGCAGTCTTGCGGAGAAGCTCGAGGCAGGCGAGTGGATCGCGCATTCCGCGCCTTCGACATTCTCGCTCGCCGCAGCGCGGCTCGGCTGGCGTCTTGAGTCCGTCATCTGTCTCGGACTGCACGCCGCGCCGTTCGAACGGCTCGTGCCGCATCTCGCGCGCGGCGCACAGATCATTTGCCTGGTGCGCGATGCCAGGGCGGCTGGTGACCTTGCGAGATGGTTGACAGAGCAGGGGTGGGACGCATCGTCGTTCTGGACCCTCGCCGCGCTGGGCGGCCCACGTGAGAAGATCATGCAGCATCGCGCAGACAGCTATGCCGGTGATTTGGCCGATGGCCCGGTCGCGGTTGCGCTGAAGGCCAGCGGAGCACAAGGCATCACCCGCAGTTCGGGGCTGCCGGACGATCTCTTCGCGCATGATGGCCAGATGACGAAGCGGCCGGTGCGTGCGCTCGCTCTTTCGGCGCTGGCGCCGCGACTGGGCGAACGGTTGTGGGATATCGGCGCAGGCTCTGGCTCGATCTCGATCGAATGGGCGCTGTGCGGCGGGATCGCGGTGGCCGTCGAGGCGCGCGATGACCGCGCCGCGAACATCCGCCGCAATGCAGCGAGTTTCGGGCTGTCGCACCGGGTCACCGTCATTGGCGGGACTGCTCCCGACGCTCTCGCTGCACTTGAAACGCCGGATGCTGTGTTCCTCGGCGGAGGTCTCGACAGCGCGATGTTCGATGCCGTCTGGTCGCGCGTTGTCCCGGGTACGCGGCTGGTCGCGCACGCCATAACGCTCGAGACGGAAGCGTTTCTCGTGGAACTGCACCACCGCCACGGCGGCGGGTTGATGCGGATCGAGCTCGCGCATGCAGGACGACTCGGCCATTACCGCTCCTGGGAGGCGACACGGCCGGTCGTGCAATGGAGCGTGGTCAGATGAAGGTCGCGGGCTTGGGATTCCAACGCGACGCCACGCTCGACGCGCTCCGCGAAGCGCTCGTGGCGGCCGGCGGACCCGCCGGAATCGCGGCGGTGGCAACCGTTAGCGACAAGGCGGAAGCGGGTGCCCTGAAGTTGCTCGCGCGAGAATGCGGCGTGCCGATCAAGGCGATTCCAGCTGAAGTTCTGACAGGCATCGCAACGCCGACTCAGTCAAAACTCATCAGGGACAAGTTTGGCACGGGATCGGTCGCCGAGGCTGCCGCGCTCGCCGCGGCCGGCCGTCGCGCGCGGCTAATTTCGAGGCGGTCGATCTCGCAGGACCGGACGGCAACCGCTGCCATTGCGGAGGGAGACGGCGAATGACGGTGCATTTCATCGGTGCAGGGCCGGGCGCCGCGGATCTCTTGACCTTGCGTGGCCGCGATCTCATCGCCTCTTGTCCGATCTGTCTCTATGCCGGCTCGCTGGTGCCGGCGGGCGTGCTGGCGCATTGCCCGCAAGGCGCGCGAATCGTTAACACCGCGCCACTGTCGCTCGACGAGATCATCGCAGAAATCGCAGGTGCGCATGCCGACGGCAAGGATGTGGCACGGCTGCACTCGGGTGATCTCTCGATCTGGTCGGCGATGGGCGAACAATTGCGCCGCCTGCGCGCGCTCGGTATTTCATATTCCGTGACGCCGGGTGTTCCCGCCTTTTCCGCGGCCGCGGCAGCGCTGCAAGCTGAGCTGACATTGCCGGGGTTGGCCCAATCGGTGGTGCTGACGCGTACGCCGGGCCGGGCCAGCGCGATGCCGGAGGGCGAGAATCTCGCCGCGTTCGCCGCAACCGGCGCGGTGCTCGCCATTCATCTGTCGATCCATTTACTCGATAAGGTCGTCGCCGAACTCGCGCCGCATTACGGCGCGGACTGCCCGGTGGCGATCGTCTGGCGCGCGAGCTGGCCAGACCAGCGCATCGTCCGCGCCACGCTCGCCACAGTTGAAGCCGCTCTTGGTGCTGAGCTCGAGCGGACCGCACTCATCCTGGTGGGCAAGACCTTGGGTTCGGAGGAGTTTGCCGAGAGTCGTCTCTACGCCGCCGACTATGATCGCCGCTACCGGCCGATCGGGCCGGTACCGCGCTTTCCGGAGGCGTCGTGATGGGGGCGGGCCTCGTCATCTCGGCGCCGGCCTCCGGCGTCGGCAAGACGACGCTGACGCTGGCGCTCGCGCGCGCCTATCGCGACCGCGGATTGAAGGTGCAGTGCTTCAAGAGCGGGCCCGATTATATCGACCCGGCGTTTCATGCCGCCGCCGCCGGATGCCCGTCCGTCAACGTGGACAGTTGGGCGATGGATCGCGCGGCGATCGAGCACCTCGTTGGCCGTGGTGCGGATGCCGACCTCGTTCTAACCGAGGGTTCGATGGGCTTGTTTGACGGCGCGGCCGCACGCGGCGTCTCCGGCACCGGCGCCACCGCCGACATTGCCGAGATGATCGGTTGGCCAGTGCTGCTCGTGATCGATCCGTGCGGACAGGCCCAGACGGCCGCGGCCGTGGCCGCGGGTCTGCGCGATTTTCGCGCGGGTGTGCGCCTTGCCTGTGTCGTGTTGAATCGCGTCGCGAGTCCGCGCCACGAGGAGCTCGTGCGCAGTGCCTTCGCCAATGCCGGCATACCCGTGCTCGGGGCCTTGCCTCGCCACGCCGAAATCAGCTTGCCGAAACGGCATCTCGGCCTGGTGCAGGCGGAGGAGCAGGCTCAGATCAGTGGCCTGATCGGTGAGGCCGCGCGCTTCGTCAGCGCGCATGTCGATCTCGACGCCGTGCTGCAAGCGGCGTCCAGCTGGTCGCCGCAACCGTCCGCGCGCGGGCTCGGCGTCGATCCGCCCGGTCAACGCATTACGCTCGCTCGCGATGCGGCGTTCTCCTTTGTCTATCCGCATATGTTGGAGGCCTGGCGCTCCGCGGGCGCCGAGATCACGACCTTCTCGCCGCTCGCCGATGAAGGCCCCGATGAAAGCGCCGATGTGTGCTGGCTGCCCGGCGGCTATCCCGAACTGCACGCCGGCCGCCTCACGGCCAACGCACGATTTCGCACCGCTCTCCGCGCCTTTGCGGCGACGCGCCCCGTGCACGGCGAATGTGGGGGTTATATGGTGCTGGGTGCGGCTTTGGCGGATGCCGAAGGCGCGCGCCACGAGATGGTCGGCTTGCTCGGTCTGGAGACGAGCTTTGCCAAACGTCGCATGCACCTCGGCTATCGTCTCGCCGAGCTCGCGGCGCCGATCCCTGGACATCAAGCCGGCGCGCGCTTGCGTGGCCATGAGTTTCACTATTCCACGATCGTCGCACAGCCAGATACGCCGCTCGCAGTCGTCCGCGACGCGACCGGGGCGATCGTCGCCGAGACCGGCTCGCGGCGCGGTCACGCGACCGGCACATTCTTTCACCTGATTGCGGAGGACCGGTGAGGGGCTTCGTCTCTTTCATCTCCGCCGGTCCCGGCGATCCCGAGCTCCTGACGTTGAAAGGGGCCGCGCGGCTTCGCGAGGCCGACGTCGTACTCTATGACGATCTCGCGTCAGGCGCGATCCTCGACCGTGTCCGTCCCGGCGCCAATCTCGTCGCGGTTGGAAAACGCGCCGGCCGTCCCTCGACCAAGCAGCAGCATGTCAACCGGCTCCTGGTCGACTATGCCTCGACCGGCGCGCGCGTGGTGCGCCTGAAATCCGGCGATGCCGGCGTCTTCGGCCGTCTCGAAGAGGAGATCGAGACGCTGCGCGCGGCTGATATCGGCTATGAGATCATTCCCGGCGTGACCGCGGCCTGCGCTGCCGCCGCGCAGGCCGGCGTTCCGTTGACGCGACGCCACACGTCGCGCCGGGTCCAGTTCGTGACCGCAGCCGATGTCACCGGCGAATTGCCGCAAAATCTCAATTGGGCGGCCCTCGCCGATTCGGAAGCAACCACCGTGGTCTATATGGGCCGGCGGACATTCCCCGCTCTGGCGGCAAAGCTGATCGCGCATGGTCTTGCGCCTGATACCCCGGCGCTGCTTGCGGAATCCTTAGGCCACTCCGATGAGCGGCTTGTCCGCACCACCATCGCAGAGCTCGCCGAACGTCTTGCGCAAGCCGAAGCCGTGACCAAAGCCGCCGTCATTCTGTTCGGCGCGCTTGCAGGAGATTCTGCCTGATGATGTCGGCGTCCGCCCTCGCTCGCCCCTTGACGCCTGCTGTTCGAAAAGAGCACACAAGAGGGCATGGTGCTCGAAGCGGCGCAAAGCGCCGGAACATAATCGGGAATGGGGTAGGGCGGACCCATTGCGCGCGCCCGGAAGCCCCGGCCGCCCGTGGACCCAGGGCCGTCGGGTGTGACGGCAGGAAGGACTTGAGATCATGCATATCGAACCGGGAATCGTAACGGGCGCCAAGCTCGTGTTGAGTTATGCGACGGGCATCGCCGCGGGCGCTGTCGCGCTCAAGCTCGCGGTCGAGACCGTGCGCGAGCAGGGCATCGGATCGTTGGCTGTGCGGATAATGGCCACGACAGCGCTTGTGCTCACGTTCTTCGAGATCCTGCCGCATTTCTCGGTCGGGGTCTCCGAGGTGCACTTCATCCTCGGCTCGACGTTGTTCTTATTGTTCGGCGCGGCGCCAGCTGCCTTGGGACTTGCGCTCGGTCTACTGTTGCAGGGACTATTCTTCGTGCCGACCGATCTGCCGCAATACGGCATGAACGTCACGACGCTGTTGGTGCCACTATTTGCGATCCAGGCGCTCGGCCAGCGCATCGTTCCACGCAACACGGCCTATGTGGACTTGCAATATCGCCAGGCCCTCGCGCTCTCGACTGCATACCAGTCGGGCATCGTGGCGTGGGTCGCCTTCTGGGCGCTCTATGGTGCGGGCTTTGGCGCCGCCAATCTCGCCAACATCGAGACCTTCGCGGCGTCCTATGCGCTAGTCGTATTGATCGAGCCGTTGGCCGATCTCGCCGTGTTGGCGCTCGCCAAATCGCTGCGTGCCGTGACCGCGGAGGGGTTCGTCACCCGCCGCCTGCACAACGCTGCCTAGAGACAATGCGAACGGCGGCCGCCATGGCCGCTCTTCGCTCAAGCAATGCTCACGATCTCCTTGATAGGCATCGGTTGCGGCGATCCCGAGCAACTCACGCTCGCGGCAATCCGTGCCATCAACGCAGCCGATCTCATTCTCATTCCGCGCAAGGGAATGGCGAAGTCCGAGCTCGCCGAATTGCGGCGGGCCATTTGCAAAGACGTACTTACCAATGCAGCGGCACGCATCGCGGAATTCGACCTGCCGGTTCGTGACGCAGACGAAACGGATTACCGCAAGCGCGTGGACGAATGGCACGACGCGGTCGCCGCAACCTGGTCGCAGACGATCACCGGCCATTTGGGACGCGAGGGGCGGATTGCGCTGCTGATCTGGGGCGATCCTTCGCTCTATGACTCGTCCCTGCGCATCGCGCGACGGCTCGATCCCACACCTATGATCGAAGTGATCCCCGGCATAACGTCGATCCAGGCATTGTGCGCGGCCCACGCGCTGCCGTTGAACGATGTCGGCGAGCCTTTTCTGGTCACGACGGGACGGCGGTTGCGCGAAGGCGGCTGGCCGCCCGGCACCGATACCGTGGTCGTGATGCTCGACGGTGGCACGGCGTTTCAGTCGCTCGACGCGCACGGCCTGCACATCTGGTGGGGCGCCTATCTCGGTACGCCGGATCAGATCATTATGTCGGGCGAGCTATCCGAGATGGGTCCGCGCATCACTGCCGCGCGGCAGGAGGCGCGCGCACGGCACGGGTGGATCATGGACAGCTACATTCTCAAACGTAGATCGTGAAGCGGCCATTCGTCGCGCGAACGGAACAGAGGTACGGCAACATGCTCCCTCAATGGGTCTATCAGAAGTGCCCCGGAATCTCTGCCGTCCATCGCGAGGCGGCCGTCGCGGTTGCTCTAAAACTGTCCGCTAGGATCGCAGTCGCCGCCAACCTATCACGATACCGCTCGTCGACACGACGATTCCAATGAGCGACAGGAGCACCATCACGGTGTCCCATGCCGGGCGATGGCGCAGCAGCAGCGGAAAATCTAGACTGTGCATGGCATTGAATAGCCAGCGATACGTCCGGCGGCTATTGTCGACGCGGCCGAGAATGTCGCCATTGCGCGGATCAATGTAGAACCAGCTCTGAGCCGCGTCCTCGAAGCCCACGCGCAGCACCGGCAGAGGGCGCTCATTGTGATGCGAATACCAATAAGCATCGAACCACGTTTGTGGGTGCGCTTCTCGATCCGAAGCCGGTGAACGCGCACTTGCAGGACACCATTCGTCGTTACCGCAAGCTCATGGGGAATGAGGAGCGAGAGCCTGAAAGCCGCCCGCAGGGTAGGAGGGCGGCTATACGCTAAAGCGTATTTATATGGTGTATACGCTGAAAGGTATATCCATTTTTAACCTCTGAAGCGTATATTGACATTTAACCTCTAGAGCGTATATGGCGTGCCTAGAGAGGTACGCCGTGGACCAGATCGCCCGAACGCCCAAGCAAATCGGAGATGCCATCCGCCGGCAACGCCGCAACCTTGGCCTGAACCAGACCCGCGTCAGGGACAAGACAAAGCTACGGCAAGCAACTATCTCGGCCGTCGAGAGTGGCGCGCCCGGGACTCAGCTCGGAACGCTTTGTGATATTCTCGCAGCGCTCGACCTCGAGTTCGTTATCCGTCCCAGGACGAAGGCAAAGCCGGCCGAGATCGAGGACATCTTTTGATGGCTCGCCCGCGGCGGCATATCCCGCTCAATGTCTTCTTGAACGGCCGTCTCGTCGGGCGCCTGAACAGGCAATCCAGCGGCGCAATCGACTTTCAGTACGATCCGTCCTGGCTTGCCTGGGAGCATGCGCTGCCCGTGTCGCTATCTCTGCCTCTGCGTGAGGACCGCTATATCGGTGCGCCTGTCATCGCCGTCTTCGACAATCTCCTGCCCGACAGCACGCCCATCCGTCGTCGCATGGCGGAGCGAGTCCACGCTCAGGGCATCGACGCTTACGACCTACTTGCCCCTGTCGGACGGGATTGCGTCGGCGCACTGCAATTCCTGCCGGACGGTATCGAACCCGGCGCCGCCGGTGCTGTCGACGGCAGACCTGTTAACGACAAGGAAATCGCGCAGCTTCTCGGCGACCTTGCATCGGCTCCCCTTGGGCTTGGCGAGGACGAGGACTTTCGGATCTCGATCGCCGGCGCCCAGGAAAAGACCGCGCTCTTGTTCTGGAAAGGGCGTTGGTACAAGCCGCTGGCGACTACAGCTACGACGCACATCCTCAAACCGCAGATTGGCCGACTGCCGAACGGCATCGATCTTTCCTACAGCGTCGAGAATGAGTTCTTCTGTCTCAAGCTGACAGCCGCCCTTGGGTTTCCGAGCGCCCCGGTCGCCATTGAGGAGTTTGAGGGTAACCGCGTGCTCGTGGTCGAGCGGTTCGATCGCCGCTGGACCAGCGACAACCGTCTCCTGCGTTTGCCCCAAGAGGATTGCTGCCAGGCTTTGTCCGTGCCGCCATCCTTGAAATACGAATCCGAGGGCGGGCCCGGTATTCCAGCTATCCTCAATCTGCTGAAAGGGAGCGATCAGCCAGAGGCAGATCAAACGACGTTTCTGAAAGCCGTGATTGCCTTCTGGCTTCTCGGTGCCACGGATGGGCACGCCAAAAATTTCAGCGTCTTTCTCTCTCCCGGCGGTCGCTTCCGCATGACCCCGCTCTACGATGTGATCTCAGCGCAGCCCAGCCTCGACGCAGGCCAGATCAAGCGTAACAAGATGAAGCTGGCCATGGCCGTCGGTGATAGCCGTCACTACGTCGTCGACAGCGTCATGCCGCGCCATTTTGTCCAGACCGCTGCCAAGGCAGGGATTGGCGCGGGACTCGTGACCGCGATCTTCGATGAGCTGCGCGCACAGGCGCCGGCGGCGGTCGAACAGGTCACCGCGGCGCTCCCGAAGGCATTTCCTGCCGAAGTCGCTGATAGCATCAATAATGGGGTCAAGGCTCGTCTGCGCAGGTTGGAGGATGCGTGATGCCAAAGATCGATGTGCCACCAGTTAATCGAAGCCGAGGGGCATCTCTGCCCATCGCCACGCTGGACCAGCGAGATTGATCATGGGGCCAAAGCTCGATTCAGCGATGCTCCAGAACTGGAATCTGGCCCCATTCACCTATGAGAATCCCGAGGGCACAACATTCTTTGCCCCCGAGCGATCCTGCCTGGAGCTCGCCGACACGCCCCAAACGGCCCTGGCGGTCTCGATCGCGCGCCGTTCGCGATTCCTGTCGCGCACAAAGGAAGCGGCAGCCGGCCTCGACATGCGGATGTTGAAGACCCCCGTCGAGGGGAAGTTCATCGACCTGCGCACCGTGTCGGCCGAACTTCCGCGAGAGCAACGCTGGTCATTGGGCAACGCGGTCCCAGCCGACATCGACGGTGTCCTGTTTCGGCCGGCCGAGCGCCCCACGGCAACGGCGATTGCCGTCCTCAAGGGACAGGCGCTCGGCCGATCGATTCAGACAACGCACTATCGCTTTGAATGGAACGGCGTTCGCATCGACAGGCTCTACGCCTTCGACGAGGAAGGTACTGTCCTGCAACCCGAGATTCTCGCGGGAAAGGAGGAGGTTCTTGCAGCGTAGAATCGAAATGGCGCTGTCCTGGGCAAAGGCCGTTTGGCGCGCGATCTGGTCACGCCGACCATTCACGCCGCGTCGCTCGCCCACGCAACGACACACGCCGGAACCGCGGACCCGCCTTGCGCATTGGCGGGGGACCGGTTCAGCACCAGCAGGCCATTGGACCGCCTGTCACCCCTCCACCGAGCACATCTTCAAGGCCGAGGTCACGTGTTCGCATGGTCACCGACTTACACTCAAGGGGCATTCCATCAGCGCCAGGGGCCAGGTTCAGCCGAGCGTGATTTGCAGGCATCCCGGCTGCGACTTCCACGAATTCGTCATGCTCGACAACTGGTCGCACCGGCGAGCGGCGCAGACCGCGCTGCCGCGCTAGCGAGAACGGGCAACCAGGGTCCTCGGCAACATGAAGCGTCACACCGTCATCGTCGAGGGCACTCTCTCCTTTCGCATGCAACGTGTCGCAGCGGCGCGTGCGGGAGACCACGGCCGCGATGTCGCCACACTACCGCTGCTCGCGGCCCGCCTCGCGGGTGGCTTCAGCCGACCCGCCGATCACGCCACCCTTGTCCCCATCGTCGGTCGAGCGCTCGCGGAGCTCGCGTTCGAAGAGCTTGAGGCAGTCAAGACCAGGCCCGGCATGGCGCGGGCCGTGCTTGCAGTCCTGGCGCGCGTATGGGCCGCAGACATTCGATTCGATGATCCGCTTTATGCGAGCGCCCGCCTGCTCGATCTGGGGCGCATCGAGACCTATCTGCGCGACCAACTGCCCATCGGCGCGCTGCCTCCGGACCTTCGCGACCAGGCGATTGTGGGTGTAGGACATGCGCCTGCGACCATCGGCAGCCTGCATTTCCACCGGCTGATCTCCATCGACCCGCTATGGCGACCGTGTGAATAAGCGCCGAACTCTGACCCCCC
>NZ_PSRR01000188.1 GCF_004296405.1 Bradyrhizobium sp. Leo170 | reverse complement strand
CTTAAATCACTGATTTGCCCGACGGCGAAAGCGGTTTATTTTTCGCTGCAAGGATGGACAGACTTTTGCTGATTTGCCCGACGGGTTGTTATGTCGCACCCAAAGCATCCAGATCGTCATTGCGAGCCAACGGGTCGCGCGAACGCGCGCGCGATGACAGGCTCCGCGAAGCAATCCATAGCGCCGCAAGCGGAGGCATAGATTGCTTCGCTCCGCTCGCAATGACGGGGGGTGTCATTCCGGGGCGTCCGAAGGACGAGCCCGGAATCCATTTCGCCGCTTGCGCCCGTGGATAAATGGATTCCGGGCTCGCGCCAAAAGGCGCGCCCCGGAATGACGGAGAGGTTGGCGGGCTCACGCCGGGAGGCGATCCCTGGAATGACGACCGGGGTGAGTGGCGAAATTACTAGTGGCTTGTGCGCAACGATGGGTTACTGGCAAGCTCCTGAGAAAATGAAGCGGACATGAACGAAACGGACGTCGTCATCATCGGTGCGGGGCACAACGGCCTCACCTGCGCGGCCTATCTCGCGATGGCGGGGTTGCGCGTGAAAGTGGTCGAGCGCCGCAAGGTGGTGGGCGGTGCTGCGGTGACGGAGGAATTCCATCCCGGGTTCCGCAACTCGGTCGCGGCCTATACGGTCAGCCTGCTCAACCCCAAGGTGACTGCCGATCTCGGGCTCGCCGAGCATGGCCTGCGGATCGTCGAGCGCCGTGCGCAAAATTTTCTGCCGTCCCCTGACGGCAGCCATCTCCTCACCGGCGAAGGCCGCACCACGGAATCCGTCGCCAGGCTCAGCGCGCATGATGCGGAGGAGATCGGCATCTTCTCGCGCCAATTAGAGGCGATCGCCGACGTGCTGCGCCAGTTCGTGCTGCGCGCGCCGCCGAACATCGTCGAGGGGTTTGGCGCCGACGCGCTCCGCGAGGCCTTCAACGCGCTCGGCTCCGCCAACCTCTTGCGCAAGCTCTCGCTGGAACAGCAGCGCGACCTGCTCGACCTCTTCACCCGCTCGGCCGGCGAAATGCTGGACGAGCGGTTCGAGAACGATTTGGTGAAAGCGCTGTTCGGCTTTGACGCCATCGTCGGCAATTATGCGAGCCCCTATGCCGCGGGCTCGGCTTACGTGATGCTGCACCACGCCTTCGGCGAGGTGAATGGCAAGAAGGGCGTGTGGGGCCACGCGGTCGGCGGCATGGGCGCGATCACGCAGGCGATGGCGGCGGCGGCACGCGCGCATGGCGCCGAGATCGAACTGGATGCCGGCGTGCGCGAGGTGCTGGTCAAGAACGGCCGCGCCGCCGGCGTCGTGCTCGACAACGGCACCACCATCCGCGCCAGATATGTCGCCGCCAACGTCAATCCGAAACTGCTCTACACGCGGCTGATGCCGGCGGGCGCGCTGGCGCCGGAATTCTTGCAGCGCATGTCGCGCTGGCGCAACGGCTCCGGCACCTTTCGCATGAATGTCGCGTTGAGCGCCCTGCCCTCCTTCACCGCGTTGCCGGGCGCAGGCGACCACCTCACCGCCGGCATCATCATCGCGCCGAGCCTCTCCTATATGGACCGCGCGTGGCTTGATGCGCGCAGCTTTGGCTGGAGCCGCGAGCCCATCGTCGAAATGCTGATCCCCTCGACGCTGGACGACTCGCTGGCGCCGGCTGGGCAGCATGTCGCGAGCCTGTTCTGCCAGCACGTCGCGCCGGAACTGCCCGACGGCAAATCCTGGGACGACCATCGCGATGAGGTCGCCGACCTCATGATCGCGACGGTCGACAGATACGCCCCCGGCTTTGCCGCAAGCGTGATCGGCCGGCAGGTGCTCTCCCCGCTCGACCTGGAGCGGCAATTCGGCCTATTGGGCGGCGATATCTTCCACGGCGCGCTGACGCTGAACCAGCTCTTCTCCGCCCGTCCGATGCTCGGCCATGCCGACTACCGCGGCCCCGTGAGGGGGCTCTATCACTGCGGCTCCGGCGCCCATCCCGGCGGCGGCGTCACCGGCGCACCCGGTCACAACGCCGCGCAGGTGATCCTGGGCGATCATCGCTCCCTGTTCGCAAGGCGTTGAAAAGCCTGTGGACGGCCTGTGGATATCAGGTGGAAGCCGATGTGCATCCACCACCCGGTCAGGCTGCCACGGGCTGCGACAGGTCGCGATCGTCGGTAAACAGCGTTTCGAGCAGTTTCACGAGCTGCTCCCGCGCTTGGCCCCCTTGGCTCGGCTGCTCCAGGAATTCCGCGAGCTCGACCTCGTCGGTCTCAATGGCATACCCGGCGCCGCGGAAGTCACCCCGCTTCTTTTCGTGCTCGACGAACAGCCGGCGGGTTTCGGTATCAAATGCCAGGCGCCAGCGGTCCTCGTCGACACCTTCAGAGCGCTGATAGAGCGGCCGTCTTAACAGGGACATGGGACCCTCCTTTTTTTGGCAGCCTATCACGACGTCGCTTGCTTCACCTCCTCCCGCTTGCTTGCGAGAGATGGAGCGCAGCATCCATCGCGGCAGCATTTCAACCTGATCGGATCATGCTCTAAGTCTAGGTGGAGAACCCTGTTGAAAACCCCGGTATTCTCGGCTGGCAACTTCTCCATGACGGCCGTGCGACGCTCCAGAAAGCAAAAGCGTCGCGAACTGCGATGACCGATCTGGTTTAGCGCCGCTTGCGGCCGGGGCGATCGATGAGGAAATCGTCCAGCTTGGAGCCGGCACCAAGTCGCTTTGTCAGCCATAGAGGACGTTTGCCGCGACCCGACCACGTCTCTCCAGGGTTTTTCGGGTTCCGATATTTGGGGAGGACTTTTGGATAAGGACGGCGGCTGCGATCGGGTTTCGCAGCTTCGTCAGACGACCGAAGCTTGCGTAGCCGGTCCTCAAGCGTGGCTTTCTCGCTGACTATTCGTTGCGTCAGCTCAGCCGCTACTTGTTCATGGAGCGCCCACAGTTGGTCTGTGGACATGGATCGGAAGCCGTTACGTTTCATCGAGTCGCGCCCAGGAATAAATACAGAGCGCACTTACCAATCACGCCGGACGCAAACAAGCGTCCCGGTACCATTTGGCGCATCACTTACAGGGAGAAGTTCCGCTTCCGGTTCTCAAGACATCGGACTCGCGCATTCAAGCGGCTACGATGAAGTCCTGTTCTGATGCTTCGAGGCCGTCCGGACGATGTTTGCCGTCGCCTGGCAAGCGCCCTCGCTTCCGCCTCTCGCACCTGTCGTCGAAGATCGTGAAGTTCAGCAATGCGTTGCGCCATCAGCTTCAAGGTCTTGCGAAGAATTTCGGCCCACGTCCTTTTGCAACCACTCATGATCACTCCCGGACAAAACTACTATAAATTTAATTAAAACAACGGGTTACGATCATGCATTGTTTGGGTGAACTTTCAATTACGGGACAAATACGGAGTTTTGGGCGCACAGGCCCGCCCGCGCAGCCATGTCGGGCCCTTCCGCTCAAGCCGCGGCTGCGCCAATGGAGGTTCGCCTTTTCAGCCGCCCGCGGCTGAGCCGAGCAGAGAGTTCCTCGAAGTTTCGGCTCCCTGCTGATAATGCGATCGTGGTTAATGCTGATGTTCCAGATGAAGTCGAAACGGTCACCCTAAATGCTTCCGAAACCCACCCATCGCGCGAGCCTCGCGCTTCCCGACGAGCAGACCGCCAAGCGGCTGGTCGACACGCTGACCGAAATATTCTTCGAGGGCGAGACGGCGATTGCCGCATTCGAGCGGCCGGACGGGCGCTGGGAGGTCACCGCGCATTTTGCCGATGCTCCGGATCAGGCGCTGATGCGCGAGCTCGTCGCCAATACGGCTGGCGACGACCTTGCCAAGACCATTGCCTTCGACACCGTCGAGGCCAAGGACTGGGTCAAGGCCAGCCTCGAGGACCTCGTCCCCGTCCCCGCCGGGCGCTTCGTCGTGCACGGCCAGCACGACCGCGCCCGCGTGCCGCCGAACAAGCTCGGCATCGAGATCGAGGCCGCGCTGGCCTTCGGCACCGGCCACCATGGCACCACGCGTGGCTGCCTCTTGCTGCTCGATCACGTGCTGAAGGCGCACCATCCGCGCCGCGTGCTCGACCTCGGCACCGGCACCGGTGTGCTGGCGATCGCCGCGGCGAAAGCGCTGCACGGCGCCGTGCTGGCAAGCGACATCGATCCGCCATCGGTCAACGTCGCACGCGAGAATGCCGAGTTGAACAAGACCGGCCACCTCGTGACGATGATCCGCGCCACCGGCTTCTCGGCGCCGCAATTTTCCGAGCACGGTCCGTTCGACCTCGTGCTCGCAAACATCCTCGCCAATCCGCTGCGGCAATTGGCGGGCCCGATGGCGCGGCATCTCGCGCCTTCAGCGCTGGTGATCCTGTCGGGGCTCTTGACGCACCAGGCGCCAAGCGTGATCGCCGCCTATCGCGCGCGTGGGCTGGTGCCGTTACGGCATCTGAGAATCGAGGGATGGAGCAGCCTGCTGCTGCGCTCGGTTAAGTGAGCCCTCTGGCAAGGGAATGCGGCGATTGCACGCTTTGCTGCAAGGTCATGGCGATCGAGACGCTCGCGAAGCCGGCAGCAGCGTGGTGCCCGGAATGCAAGCCTGGGCGCGGATGCCAGAGCTATGAGAACCGACCGGCTGAGTGCCGATCCTTCAATTGCCTGTGGTTGATCGATCAGCGATTCGGACCGCACTGGAAGCCGAACAGGTCGAAACTTGTGCTGACGGCCTCGCAGGACGGGATCGAAATCCGGTGCGATCCTGGCTTTCCTGACGCTTGGCGACGGGAGCCATTTCGAAGCGAGATCGCAAAGCTCGCTGTTTCCGGCGAGGAGCATGACGTCACGGTGCTGGTCATCATCGGAGCAAAGATGATGCTCGTGACGCCCGATCGCGAGTTCGATCTGGGTGTCGTTGGACCGCACCAAAGGATCGTTCGGGAACTGGAAGGAAAGCGGGTGATCGGCGCAACCGTGGCGAAGGCTTCCAATCTGGACGAACGAATGTGAAGTGAACCTCGCGGTCGGTCGCAAGAAACGCCTATTCGGCTGCCTTGTTCTTGCCGAGGGCTGTCTCGCTCTTCTCCGCCTTGAGCCGGCGCCTGACGCGCCGTTCGACAAAGCGATCCAGGATCTGGACGATGACACCGCGCTGCTTCTGTTCGATGGGAGCAATCGGGCCGCGGCGGACCGGCGGCGAAATCTTCTCAAAGCTGAAAGCAGGCATCGTGTATCCCCTCGCCGTTGAGTTGAGACACTCCTGGAAGCCTCCCCGGGCATCGTTATCGAACGGCTTGCCTTGAAAACCGTTCCGTCTTTTCTAGAGCTTCGGTTCTGATTGAATCAGAACCGAAGCTCTAGATTCTTGTTTTGACCCGTTTTCTTCACGCGAACCGGTACCCACTTCGCTCGAAAACGCTCTAAACCTGCATGACGGTATTGAAGCATAACTTATGCCAAATTGTGGCGATATCCGCTTACATTGCGGACCTGTCCACGCAATCATAAAGTGACCAACGATGTCCGAGGCCCATTTCCAGACGTTCGAAGAACCCGAAGGCGGCGTGGCGCTGACGGCGCGGCTGGCCGCGTTCCGCGAGGAATTGGCGCGGCGGAAGCTGACCGGCTTCGTCATTCCCCGCGCCGACCAGCAGCAGAATGAATATGTTGCGCCATCCGAGGAGCGGCTGGCGTGGCTGACCGGTTTTACCGGATCCGCAGGACTTGCGATCGTGCTGATGCAGGAAGCCGCCCTGTTCGTGGATGGACGCTACACGCTGCAGGCGGGCAAGCAGGTCGACCAGAAGGCCTGGCAAATCCAGCCGCTGGTCGATCCGCCGCCGGAACACTGGCTGACAAAACATCTTTCCGCCGGCGACCGCCTAGGATTTGACCCGTGGCTGCACACTTCTGCGGCAGCCGAGCGTCTCGCGGCGGCGTGCGCCAAGGCCGGTGCCGATCTGGTTGCGGTCGACAGCAACCCCGTCGATGCGATCTGGACCGAGCGACCGCGCCCGCCGCTCGGGCCGGTCACCATCCACGGCCTGCGATTCGCCGGCGAGGCGGAGGCCATAAAGCTGGAGCGGATCAGGGACGAGATCAACAAGCTCGGCGTCGACGCGCTGGTGCTGTCGGACAGCCACGCAGTGGCCTGGACGTTCAATATCCGCGGCGCCGACGTCTCGCATACGCCGCTGCCGCTCTCCTACGCGCTGGTGCCGAGAGAGGGCCGGCCGACGGTGTTCATCGATCACCGCAAGCTTTCGAACCTCACGCGCGACCATCTCGAGCAATCCGCCGATGTCGACGAGCCGGACCGGCTCACCATGAAGCTGACCGAGCTCGCGCAGCGCGGCGCCGCGATCGCGCTCGACAATGCGACCGCGGCCGAGGCGCTGAACCGCCTGATCACCACCGCGGGCGGCAAGCCGGTGCGCGGCAGCGATCCGGTGAGCCTGTTGAAGGCCGTGAAGAACGCCGCGGAGATCCAGGGCACGCGAACTGCACATCAGCGCGACGCGGTGGCGCTGGCGCGCTTCCTGGCCTGGATCGACCGCGAGGCGCCCTCGGGCGGGCTCACCGAGATCGACACCGTCGAGGCGCTGGAGACCTTCCGCCGCGAGACCGGCGCGCTGAAGGATGTTTCATTCCCGACCATCGCCGGCACCGGGCCGAACGGCGCCATCGTGCACTACCGCGTCACCCGCAAGAGCAACCGCCGGATCGCATCCGGCGATCTGCTCTTGATCGATTCCGGCGCGCAATACGAGGACGGCACCACTGACGTCACCCGCACCATCGCGATTGGTAAGCCGACAGCGGAGATGCGCGACCGCTTCACCCGGGTGCTGCGCGGCCATATCGCGATTGCGCGCGCGGCGTTCCCCGACGGCACCACCGGCGCGCAGCTCGACACGCTGGCGCGGCAATATCTCTGGCAGGCCGGCATCGATTTCGAGCACGGCACCGGCCATGGCGTCGGCAGCTATCTTTCCGTGCATGAGGGGCCGGCGAGAATCTCAAAGCTCGGCACCACGCCGCTGAAGCGCGGCATGATCCTCTCCAACGAGCCCGGCTACTACAAGACCGATGCCTACGGCATCCGGATCGAGAACCTCGAGCTCGTGATCGGCATCGACATATCAGGCGCCGAAAAGCCGATGAACGCATTCGAAACGCTGACGCTGGCGCCGATCGACCGCCGGCTGATCGACGTGACGATGCTGAGCGAGGCCGAGCTGAAATGGCTCAACGACTATCATGCCCGCGTCAAGGCCGAGGTACGCCCGCAGCTCGACGATGACGCCACGCAACAGTGGCTCGATGAGGCGACGGCGGCGCTGAAGTAAGCGCCCGCTATCTTCCCCGTCATTCCCCGCCTTCGGCGAGCCCGATGACAAGCTCCGGCAGGGAATCCAGTACGCCGCGGCGTCGCGGGTCTAATTTCAATCTCCGAAATACTGCATCATTCGCCTTCACGGATGATGACAGTGGAGGCAGGTGCTTGCCGCAAAGGCACCGCTTCATCACCGCCTCCCGGAATCGACATAGCCGCATGCTGAAACATCCGTATTCGCATCTGCGCATCTCGTTACATTCGCCCCCACGAAAGGATGCGAAGCTGAATGCATGGCGTGATGGGCAAGCCGCCCGACGCGGCAACGAAGGACATCGCGACATCGAAGCTCATGCTGCTGTTGCTCGTCGCGATGACGGGCGTGGCGCCTATCTCGCTCTATATGCTGGTGCCGGCGCTGCCGGTGCTGGCGACGACGTTCGGCCGCGACATCTCGATCGCGCAGATGACGGTGTCGCTGTTCATGGTCGGCATCGCCTGCTCGCAGCTCATCATGGGCCCGCTGTCGGACAAGTTCGGGCGGCGGCCGGTGCTGCTGGCCGGCCTCGGCCTGATGGTGGTGGCTGGTATCGGAAGCATTTTCGCGGAAACCCTCCCGCAACTGATCGCGGCACGCTTCTTCCAGGCGCTCGGCGGCGCCAGCGGCATGGTGGTGAGCCGCGCCATCATCCGCGATCTCTATAGCCGCGACCGCGTCGGCGCCATGATCAGCCTGGTGATCGCGGTGATGATGATCGCGCAGATGCTGAGCCCCTTGACCGGCGGCCTCTTGGAGACCGCGTTCGGCTGGCGCGCGATCTTCTATGCCATCACCGCGGGCTCGCTCGCGGTCGCCGTCGGCATCGCGCTGGCGCTGCCGGAGACGCGTCGCGTCCGCAGCGACGACAGCAACTTCCGCCGCGATGTCGGCAGCCTGATCAAGAGCCGCGCCTTCATCGGCTATGTGCTGTGCCAGGTGCTGGCCTCGCAGATCATCTTCACCTTCGCCGGCGGCGGCCCCTACATCGTGGTGACCCAGATGGGACGCACCAGCGCCGAATATGGCGCGTGGTTCGCGACCACGGGCTTTGCTTATCTCGTCGGCAATTTGCTCTGCGTACGCTTCGCGCCGCGCCACTCGTTGGAACGGCTGATCTGGTTCGGGCTCGCGCTGCAACTCGGCGGCAGCCTCCTGAACCTCATCTTTAGCTTCACCGGGGTCAACCAGGCCCCGCTCTGGCTGTTCGGCACCCAGATGATCGTGATGGCCGGCAACGCCTTCGTGATGGCGAACTCGGCGGCCGGCGCGATCAGCGTCCGCCCCGAAGCCGCCGGCACCGCCTCCGGCGCGATGGGATTCCTGCAGCAGGGCGTCGGCTCGCTGGTATCGCAGTTCGGCGCCTATCTCGGCGGCCATTCCACCACCACGCTGCCGCTGACGAGCGCGATCCTCGTCATCTCGATCGCATGCGCATCGAGCATGATTTTTCTCGTGCCACGGCGAAACGTGGTGGTGACCGAGGCACTGATCGAGCGGGCGGAGGAGGACGAAGCGGGGATGATGTAGCTGTTGTGCGTCGTTCCGGGGCGATGCGAAGCATCGAACCCGGAACCTCGAGATTCCGGGTCTGGTCCTTCGGACCATCCCGGAATGACAACCAGGTCACTTCACTCCCCGATCAGCTTCAGCCATTCGTCCTCGGTCAGCACGGCCACGCCGTGCTTCTTGGCTTCCGCGAGCTTCGATCCCGCGCCGGGACCTGCGACCACGTAGTCCGTCTTCTTCGACACTGAGCTTGCCGCCTTCGCGCCCAATCGCTCGGCGGTCGCCTTGGCCTCGTCGCGCGTCATCTTCTCCAGCGAGCCGGTGAACACGACGGTCTTGCCGGCGACCGCCGAATTGCTCTTCGGCTTTTCGGTATCGATGATCTCGTCGAGCTCCTTGACCAGCCGCTCGACGATGCCGCGGTTGTGGCTCTCGCCGAAATAGGCGGCGACGCTCTTGATCACGGTGTCGCCGATCTGGTCGAGCGCATCCATCTCCGCGATCGCTTCCTCGTCACCCTTCGCAACCCGCAGGCAGGCATCGTGGAACGCCTCCCATGAGCCGTAGCCGCGCGCCAGCGCCAGCGCCGTGGTCTCGCCGACATGGCGCATGCCGAGCGCGTAGATGAAGCGCTCCAGCGCGATCCGGCGCCGGCTCTCGATCGCTGCGAACAGGTTGCGCACCGAGGTTTCGCCGTAACCCTCGATCTCTTCGAGCTTGAGCTTCTGGTTGCGCTTGGGCAGCGTGAAGATATCGGCGGGCTCCCGCACCCATTCCTTATCGAAGAAGAATTCGAGCTGCTTCTCGCCGAGCCCATCGATGTCGAAGGCACGGCGCGAGACGAACAGTTTCAGGTGCTCGATCTTCTGGAACGGACAGGCGAACTCGCCGGTGCAGCGGGCGCGCGCACCCTCCTCGCCGGTCGCGGTCTCCTCGCGCACGACGTCGGTATGCAGCGGGCACGGGCACTTCTTCGGGAAGTGAAACTCTTTGGCGTTCTTCGGCCGCTTGTCGATGACGACGTCGACCACTTGCGGAATCACGTCACCGGCGCGCTGGATCACCACGGTATCGCCGATCCGGATGTCGCGGCCCTCTCGCAACTGCTCGCCGTGACCACCGATGCCCTTGATGTAGTCCTCGTTATGCAGCGTGACGTTCTGCACGATGACGCCGCCGACGCCGACCGGCTCGAGCTTGCCGACCGGCGTGAACGAGCCGGTGCGCCCGACCTGGATCTCGATATCGCGCAGCACGGTCATCGCCCGTTCGGCCGGGAATTTATGCGCGATCGCCCAGCGCGGCGTGCGCGAGATAAAACCGAGCCGCTCCTCCCAGTCGATGCGGTCGACCTTGTAGACAACGCCATCAATGTCGTAGTCGAGCTCGGCGCGCTGCTCCTCGATCTTGTGATGGAAGGCAAGCAGCTCATCGACCGAGTGACAGAGCTTGGTCAGCGGATTGGTCTTGAAGCCGCAGCGCTCGAACCAATGGATCATGCCGGTCTGCGTGTCCTCCGGCATCGCGCTCATCTGGCCCCAGGCATAGGCGAAGAAGCCGAGCGGCCGCGAAGCGGTGATGCCAGGGTCCTTCTGACGCAACGAGCCCGCGGCCGAATTACGCGGATTGGCAAAGACGGTATCGCCGGCGGCCTTCTGGCGTTCGTTGAGCGCAAGGAAGGCCTTCTTGGTCATGTAGACTTCGCCGCGCACCTCGCAGATCTCGGGCACGTTGCGGCCCTTCAACCTCTCGGGGACATCCTCGAGCGTCCGGATGTTGGCGGTGACGTCTTCGCCCTCGGCGCCATCGCCGCGGGTCGCGGCTGTGACGAGCTCGCCGCCCTCATAGCGCAGCGACATCGAGAGGCCGTCGATCTTCGGCTCGGCGGAGAAATCGATCTTGTCGTCACCAAGCCGCAGGAAGCGCACGATACGATCGACGAAGTCGCGCACGTCGCTCTCGGCAAAGGCGTTGTCGAGCGACAGCATCGGCAGCGAATGCCGCACTTTCTTGAAGCGTCCCGACGGTGCGGCGCCGACCTTCTGCGATGGCGAATCAGGGGTGACGAAGTCGGGAAAGCGTTTCTCGATCGCGTTGTAGCGCTGGCGCAGCGCGTCATACTCGGCGTCGGTGACGGTGGGCGCGTCTTCCTGGTAATAGCGCCGGTCGTGCGCCTCCAGTTCGAGCGCGAGCCGCGTATGCTCGACCTTGGCCTGCGCCTTGGTGAGCTTGTCGACGTCGGGAAGGACTGTTTTTTTGGACTTGGCCATGATGCCCGTTATAGTTCGTCATTCCGGGATGGTCCGAAGGACCAGACCCGGAATCTAGAGGTTATGCACACCGCTATCATGGCTTACTACGTCTATATTCTTGCGAGCCGAAAGGATGGAGCGACCTATATTGGCGTGACCAACGACCTCGTACGCCGCGTCTATGAACATCGAACCAAGGCGGTCCGTGGCTTCGCTTCCAAATACAATATCACACGGCTGGTATGGTTCGAAATCTATGACGATCCGATCTCCGCGATCTCGCGCGAGAAGGAGCTCAAGAGGTGGAAGCGAAGTTGGAAGGTGCAGCTGATCGAAACGAATAACCCCGAGTGGAACGATCTGTACGAGTCGATCTGTAACTAATCTCGTCATTCCGGGGCGGTCCGTTAGGACCGAACCCGGAATCTCGAGATTCCGGGTTCAATGCTTCGCATCGCCCCGGAATGACGGAGAGAGTTACGCGGTGGCCGCGCGCAACAGGCGCTCCGCGGCCGCGCGCGCTTCGGCGGTGATCTCGGCGCCGGCGAGCATGCGGGCGATTTCCTCGCGGCGGTGGTCGGCGGCGAGCGCGTTGACGCGGGTGGCGACGCGCTTGCCCTTGTCGAGCGCGTCCTTGGAAATGAGCAAATGCTGGCTGGCGCGGGCTGCGACCTGCGGCGCATGCGTGACCGCCATCACCTGCACCTTGTCGGCCAGCCGCGACAGCCGCCCACCGATCGCATCCGCCACAGCGCCGCCAACGCCGGTGTCGATCTCGTCGAACACCAGCGTCGGCGCCGAGCCACGGTCGGACAGCACGACCTTCAGCGCCAACAGGAAGCGCGACAGCTCGCCGCCGGAAGCGACCTTCATCAGCGGCCCCGGCTTTGTCCCCGGATTGGTCTGGACCCAGAACTCGACGCGGTCGATGCCTTCCGGCCCGGGCGAGGCCGCATCGGTCTCGACCTGCGTCATGAACTTCGCGCGCTCGAGCTTCAGCGGCGCCAGTTCGGCGTTAACGGCCTTGTTGAGCTTTTCGGCGGATTTGGTCCGCGCCATCGACAGTTTGGCTGCCGCGGCAGCATAGCGCTTGTCGGTCTCTTCAGCCGCGGCCTCGAGCTTCTTCAACCGATCGGCGCCGGCATCGATCAGCGCAATGTCGGCGGCATATTTGCTGGCGAGTGCGGCCAATCCATCGACCGGCGTCGCATATTTGCGCGAGGCGGCGCGCAGCGCGAACAGGCGCTCTTCGATGCGCTCGAGCTCGGCCGGATCGAAGTCGGCCGCCGCAAGCGCAGCGTTGAGGTGCTGATCGGCCTCTTCGAGCGCGTTGATGGCGGCATCGATCGCCTTCACCGCGGGCTCGACCAGTGACGGCGAGCTGCCAGCGCGGCGCTCAAGGCGGCGCACAGCGGCCGACAGCGCGGCCACCGGCGAATGAGGGCCCGAGATCGCCTCCTGCGCTTCGCGCAGATCGGTAGCGATCTTCTCGCCCTGCATCATGGTGGTGCGGCGGTTGGCGAGCTCGGTCTCCTCACCGTCCTTCGGCGCCAGCGTCTTCAGTTCCTGCGAGGCGTGGCGCAGATAATCGGCCTCGCGCGCGGCGCGTTCCATGCCGGCGCGATGCTCCTCCAGCGCGGCGTTGGCGCTGCGCCGTGCCTCCCACAGCGATTCCAGCGCCGCCACATCCTTCTCGAGCCCCGCAAAGGCGTCAAGCAGCCGCCGGTGGGTCGAGGCATCGACCAGGGCGCGCTCGTCATGCTGGCCGTGAATCTCGACCAGCGCGGCGCCCACCGCCTTCAGGGTCTGCACAGAGATCGCCTGGTCGTTGATGAAGGCGCGGGTGCGGCCATCGGCGAGCTGCACGCGGCGCAGGATCATCTCGCCGTTGTCGTCGAGCCCGTTATCGGCCAGCAGCTTTGCCGCCGGGTGATTCTTCGGCACGTCGAAGGTCGCCGTCACCTGCCCCTGCTCGGCGCCGTGCCGCACCAGCCCGGCATCGCCGCGGCCGCCAAGGGCCAGCGCAAATGCATCGAGCAGGATCGATTTGCCCGCGCCGGTTTCGCCGGTCAGCACCGCCAAACCACGGGAGAATTCGATATCGAGCCGTTCGATCAGGACGATGTCACGGATCGACAGACGCGCCAGCATGTGAGGACTATTCCAGGCCTATAATATCTTCTTGAAGGTCCTGCTGATCCAGGAACCCTGATTCTCGCTCGGCTCGAGACCGCCGGACTTTACTAGATTATAGGCGTCCTTGTACCAGCGGCTGTCAGGAAAATTGTGCCCAAGCACAGCGGCGGCGGTCTGCGCCTCGCTCGGGATGCCGATCGCCATATAGGCCTCGGTGAGCCGCGCCAAGGCCTCCTCGACATGCCGCGTGGTCTGATACTGCGTGACCACGGTCTTGAAGCGATTGATCGCGGCAGTGAAGTCCCGCCGCTCCATGTAATAGCGACCGACATTCATCTCGCGGCCAGCGAGCTGGTCGCGCGCGCCCTCGAGCTTGGCCTTGGCGGAGGTCGCATATTCCGAGGTCGGATATTTGCGAATCACCTCTTCCAGCGCCGCGATCGCCTTCTCGGTGCGGGTCTGGTCGCGGGTGATGTCCGGGATCTGGTCGTAATGCGAGGCCGCGATCAGGTATTGCGCGTAGGCCGCGTCCGGACTGCCGGGATGCAAGGTGACGTAACGTGTCGCCGACCCGATGCAGGTATCGTAGTCGCCCTGCTGGTAGGAGGAATAGGCCGACATCAGGAGCGATTTGCGCGCCCAATCGGAATAGGGATGCTGACGGTCCACCTCCTCGAACTTCTTCGAGGCCGCACGAGGATCCTTGCGCTGGTTCATCAGGTACAAGCCCTCATTGTAGAGCTTGTCCGCGGGCTCCTCGTTGAAGGTGTCGTCCTTGGCCAGGAACTTGTCCCACAGCGGACCGGTGCCGCAACCACCCAACGGCAGCGCCAGCACGATCAGGCCCGCGGCCAGCCGCAACAATGATGCCCCTCCGGCGCGGCCGGCTGATGAGGTGCATGATTCGTGCGTGCTACGCGATAACGGCATGAATGTGAGAACCCGGCGCCTTGGAAGCGATTGATGGCGATCTGTCCACGAACGAGGCCATGGACGGAAATTTTCCCCGCGCCTGTGCTGCCCCGTGCAACCGCAGGCCTGTCTAGCCGAAAAACGACCCTCGACCAACCGAATACGGAGCCATTTCGCCCGGATTAAGGCGGCCCCAAGACGGTCACTATCGGCTGTGGTTACTATGGAAATTGCTAGAGCATTTTCGGTTCTGATGGAATCAGAACCGAAGCTCTAGATTCTTGTTTTGACCCGTTTTCTTCATGCGAACCGGTGCCCACTTCGCTCGAAAACGCTCTAGAAAACGCTAACGGAAAGCGGTGTTTAGGACACGTCCGGGCCATAGGCCGGGGCGATCAGGCCGCCGACAGTGGCACTCCCGGCCTCGGCAACGGTGCGGGAACGGCGCGCGGTTTCCGATTCGACCACCCGCCACGCGCTGCGATCGGAAAGCAGCGCGGTCAGCGCGGCATGGTTCAGCTTGTGGCCGCCGCGAACCGAGCGATAGGCGCCCAGGATCGGCAGGCCGGCCAGCGCGAGATCGCCGACCACGTCCAGCACCTTGTGGCGGACGCATTCGTCGCGGAAGCGCAGGCCTTCGGCGTTGAGCAGGCGGGTCTCGTCGAACACCACCGAGTTCTCGAAAGAGGCGCCGAGCGCGAAACCTGCGCTCCACAGCCGCGCCACGTCATTCATGCAGCCGAAGGTGCGGGCACGCGAAATCTCGCGGCGGAAGCTCTCAGCGGAAAGATCGAAACAGTAGCTCTGGCGGCCGATCAAGGGATTGGCAAAGTCGATCTCGACTTCGGCACGGAAGCCGCCGGCAAAGGGACGGAACTCACCGAAGCAGTCGCCGATCGCGACCTGCACCGGCTTCAGCACCTGGAGAACGCGGCGGGCGGCGGATTGGGTGACAATACCGGCCTGATCGACCGCGGCGACGAAGGCCGAAGCGCTGCCGTCCATGATCGGCACTTCCGGACCGTCGATTTCGATGGTGGCGTTGTCGACGCCCATGCCGCGCAGCGCAGCCAGCACGTGTTCGGCGGTCGATACCAGCGGCCCCTCGCGGTCGCCCAGGACGGTCGCGAACTCGGTCGCGATCACGGCATCAGCGGCGGCGTGAACTTCGCGGTCGGCCCCGTCGAGACCCGTCCGGATAAAAGTATAGCCCGCGTCAACGGGAGCAGGTCCAATGGTAAGGCTGACCGGTAAACCGGAGTGAACGCCGACGCCCGTCACGGTGGCCTGCGACCGAAGCGTTGTTTGACGGCTTAATTTCATCCGATATGCGCCCACACTACCCGACGTAACCTAAGACGAGGCGGCCTTACTTCCCCAACCGACTCGCTTAGGCATCCCCAAAGTTGGACAGACCATAGTCACCGCCCGAGAGCGTACAACTCACGCTTCTTTACCGATTGTTACCCCATCTCCGCCGCAATCGCGCCAAGGCTTAACCAAATTACGGAGCGGCCGGACACCCTTTCGGTACCATGACCAAGTCATGGAATACCTGATTAATCATTTAATTTCAGTTACTTGTTTGCCGGGCTATGACCACGGAGACGGTTAAAGAAAAGAGCCCCGGCGGGTTCCGCCGGGGCTCTTTGAATGATCAGGATTGTAACAAAGCTCAGTTTGCCTGCCGGCGCAGGAAGGCCGGGATATCAAGATGGTCATCTCCCTGTGGCGTCGGCGCAACAGGTGCCGGCCGGCCGTGGGGATCCAAACCTTGCGGCGCGGGACGCTTCGCATACTCAGATACCGGGTCGTGCGCCGCGATCTGCTGCGCCACGTTACGCTGCGGCTTGCGCTCGGGTAGCGGCGGCATGGCCGGACCGGAGGCGCGGGCCGCGACCGGGGGCTCGCTCTCCTCCTCGCGGCGGCCGAGGCCGACATTGGCGAGCCGCTGCAAGAGCGACAGGCGGGTCTTCTGCGGATGTTCCTCCTCGGCCTCGCCACGGGCCTGGCGAATCTCGGCCTGGGCCGGCATCGGCAGGTCCTCGAACTTCGGCATCCGCGGCGTGCGCACCGGCGGCCGCTCGGCGGTCGGCGGAATGAAGTTTTCCGGCGTCGCCGGCTCGTGGGCTTCGACCCTGGTCGCTTCCGGATCGGGGAACAGGGTCGGCTTCTGCGCGATCGGGCGGACGGTGACGTCGCCATAGGACGCCGGTTGCATCGGCGCGGCCTGCTGTTCCGGCGACACGGCGGCGGC
>NZ_PSRR01000187.1 GCF_004296405.1 Bradyrhizobium sp. Leo170 | reverse complement strand
CGGGCTCGCGGCCCTTGCAACCCTGGAGCTTTTCGCGAAGGCGAGAATGCCGAACCTTCCCACCAGTCAGGCGCGACCCGCGTTCATGGCCGGCAAGATCGGCATCTTCGCCGACTCCAGCTCCAATCTCGGCGCCGCGACGCGGCAGATCGCCAAGTCCTTTGAGATGCGCACCCTGTGCTTTCCGCTTGGCGCGGCCGGTGGACGGCTGCCGGCTGGCGGCAATCTCGCGGTCATGTTGTCCAAGGATCCGGAGAAGCAAGCCGCGGCGTGGCAGTACATCAAGTTTGCCACCGGCCCGATCGGCCAGACGATCATGGCCCGTCATACCGGCTATCTGCCGAGCAACAGCGTCGCGATCAAGACGCCCGAGCTGCTGGGCGATTTCTACAAGGCCAACACCAATTTTCAGGCCAGCATCGCCCAGATTCCGATCCTGACGGGATGGTACGCCTTTCCGGGGCCGAATGCGGTCAAGATCATCGACGTGATCAAGCGGCATAGCGAGGCCGTCGTCACAGGCAAGAAATCCGCCGCCGAGACCATGCCCTCTTTGGTGGCCGATGTTCGCAAGCTACTGGAGTGATCATCATGGCTGAGCATCGCCTCTCCTCGCAAAGCGACAGTCCGTATGACGGGATCGCGGACTGTTACGACCGAGCGCGGCCGGACTATCCGGCCGCCGTGCTTGCAATCCTTTCAGTCCAGGCCGGCGAGCTCGTGGCGGATGTCGGCGCCGGTACCGGCATCTTCAGCCGGCAACTGGCACAATCGCTTCCCGATGCTCGCGTGATCGGCGTCGAGCCGGGCGCGGATATGCGACGCGCAGCGGAAGCGGCCTCGCGTGAGGTGCCCAATCTGTCCTTTGTCGCTGGAGCCGCCGAAGCTCTGCCGTTCCCGGACGACAGTCTCGCGCTCGTCACGGCGGCGACCGCGGCGCACTGGTTCGACCGGCCGCTGTTCTATGCGGAGGCGTTCCGGTGCCTGCGCGAGCGCGGCCTGCTCGCGATCGTGCAAAATGTGCGGCGATGGTGGGACAGCCCATTCCTGGCCGCCTATGAGGAATTGCATGAACAGACCGTGCAGGGCTATCGGCGCGGCACCTTCCCGGCCGGCGGCGGCCGCTATGCCGCAATAGATGCCGCCGGCGAACTGCGTGGGCATCCGCTGGCAAGCGAGGTCCAGGAGCACGCGTTCTATTGGCGAATGCCGATGACGCGCGAGGCATTCGTCAGCTTCAGTTTGTCGTCGACCATCACACAGCGGGCGATCCGGGGGATCGGCGAGACCGCTTATCTCTCCCGCCTTGCAGCGATACTGGATCGCTGCGACAGTTCCGGCGCGTTCGATGTGCCTTACGTCACAAGGCTGGTCGTGGCTCCGAAGGCGTCGCCGTCCGATCGACACGCGATCCGGACCGAAGATCGGAAGACACATACGGCTTCCGCGGTTCGTTGAAACGCGCCGCGACACCTATGCCAGATCGCGTGCTGCGGCACGCGCGAACCAAGGGCCCTTGTCATGACATCGCCGTTCGCGTCGCGGATCGTCCAGATTTCCGATACGCATCTCAGCCGTCGCCGTCCGTTTTTCCATCACAATTGGGAACTGCTGGTCGATCTCCTGGCCGCCGAGGCGTGCGATTTGATCGTCTGCTCGGGTGACATGACGGTCGATGGCGCCGATTTCGAGGAAGAGCTCGCGTTCGCCTCGGAGCAATTCCGCAGGATCAAGCGGGATATCCTCTTCGTACCGGGCAACCATGACATCGGAAACAGCCGGCCTGACGTCAGGGGCAGGGAGAGCGTGATCACGGCCGAGCGGCGCGAGGCCTATATCCGCCATTTCGGCGCAGACTTCTGGATGCGGGAGGTTGGGACGTCGTTGCGCCTCTTGGGCCTGAACTCGATGCTGTTCGGCAGCGGCCTGCCGGCCGAAGCGGAGCAGAACGAGCTTATCCGCGCCGCAGCCGAGCAGGCCGATGGACGTCGCCTCATGATCTTCCAGCACAAGCCGCTTTATCTCGCGAGTGCCGCTGAGGACAAGCCGACGCAAGGCGCGCTTTATCCCGAACATCGCCAGCTCCTGCGCCAGATGCTGTCCTCGCGCGGTGAGGTCACCATCGCCTCGGGGCACATCCATGACTACAAGACCGATGCCTGGGACAATCTCCAGCAAATCTGGGCGCCTTCGACCGCCTTCGTGATCGACGCATCGGGTCTGCTTTACCCGCGATATGGTGTCCGACGCGTGGGTTATCTCCGGCATCTCTTCGAGGGGGATCGACATACACACGAGTTCGTCGAACCCGATTGTTTCATCGGCATTGATCTCGGAAACTGGATGCGTGCACCCGCCGGCTTCCAGGCTCGATACGCCAAGGAGCCATTGCGCGGCCTGGTGCTCGAAGGCCGCGCCGCATGTCAAACTGGATAGCGCCAAGCATCCGGGGATGACCTATTCCTTGTGGTTGCAGGATCGGACGGAATTATCCTTAGTTTGCTGGACGAGAGGCGGACGTCGGTCTTAATCTGCAAATCAATCAGCGTCCCAAGCTGGCGGCTTGCTCGGTAGAGTTCGAAGCACAGTTAGATCACGCACAAAAGGCGGCTTTTGGCGGACTATGGAAGCGCCGCCAAGCTGGTTACGCTGCCCGGCGAAAAGAAAACACGGGTTCCGAAATAGTGGGTTTGGCGATGTAGCGGACCCCCGCTACCACGGGCCACGATTTTGTACGCAAAACTACGATCCTCTACGATGTTGTACTCCTGACGGTAGCGGTTCGAGCCCGCTCGCACGGATTGTCTCAGCCGCGAAAAGGCGGCGAACCTTCTGAGAGTCAGATAGATGTCACAAGCGCGGCGTTGCGGGGCGGCCGGCCCCGCAGAAGGGGTCGGCCGAGACAGAAGGGCTCGGACGCAGGGGAAGGCGTTCCTCTTCTGTGTGCCGGCGCAGGTTTGTCACATGTCGCTTCAGCGTTCGCGTGGGCCATAGAAGTTTGCTGAAAAATAGTCGATCAGTTCGGCAGCCTGGGTTCCTTGTCTGAAACGCCGCTGTTCCTCGAAGTCGACGGAAGGGATCATATGGATGAACTGTTGGTCGGCATAGCGTGGCATCACTGCTTCGGGATCAAGCCCACCGGACCACAGGCCCGCTATATTGTTTGCTACTTCAATCGCGGCGCCAATCATGACGTCAGCCAGTTGCACCGCTGGACTCGTCTTAGAATCAACCTGTGTGACCTCGGTGAGCTTGAGCGGGAATTTGAACGACGTAGTTTCGGTTTGGCGAAACTCGATTTCCTGGTCGTGATCGATAAAACGCTGCAGCAGCTCATGGTAAGTGAGCAGATTTTTTGACTGGTCGTGTTCGACGCGATAGGGCCCGTCTGCCATCGCTTCCATTCGGCCGATGAGCGACTGCAACACCACTAGCGCAGCGTCGGTGTTAACGCCGGGCGTCGCGATTGCCGAGAGACATTCGGGTGCGGCGTACTGGGCGAGTGCCCATTTTCGGCCGGATAAGCCCGGTGGTGCGACCGGCAAGTGATTGATTCCTCTCAACCCGTAGCTGTCCCTCAATCAGCGGGTCCCAGGTTCGAGCCCTGGTGCGCCCACCAAGCAAAAAACCTTCTTCTTCAACAAGTTACCAGTATGGTTGCCGAGACCAAAACGGGTCTCGTGCGAGATTCTGACCGCAAACGGTCGCACGCGTGTGACCGTTGATTGTTCTCTGAATGCTCTTATCGGAATCCGGCATGCGAGGGACCATCGAGATGAGTCGCAAGGATCGCCGTCGAATACCATCGTCAGAAGGAAGCGGAGCACCGCGCGCAGCCGAGTGTCCTTGACCAGGAGATTGCTGGAACTGATGGGCCGCTTGCGAAACTACACCCACTGCGCCTAGAAGCGGGATGGGATTAGATTGAATCGATTGAGGATTCCCAATCACATCGGTTCTGATTCAACATGCTGGCCGGGAAGGAGGCCAGCATGGATGGGGCGAGCGTATTCGATCTACGTGAGCGCGTGGTTGGCGCCGTCCGAAATTACTAACCCGATTGAGCAGTTCTTCGCGAAACTCAAGCATTGGCTTCGTAAAGCCGGAAAGCGGACCACCGAGGCCGTCTACGATGCCATTGGTCCGATTCTCGACACCGTCACACCCGCCGAGTGCTCAAACTACTTCAGCAACGCCGGATATGCTCAAACCTGATCTCATCGCGCTCTAGCTGTGGAGCCTCAAGAGGTTGTCCTTGGTGAGATCGAGTCTGCTGATCGGCGGGCGTGGCAATGCGCTTAAAATGGCGAGGCTGCAGCACATGATCGGCTCGCGCGTCACATGATGACCGCGATGAAATATGGAGCGCTCCGATGTTGCAAGCGAAGCTGTCAACAAGCAGGTGTCAATCATGCGTGCGTCGGCCTGACCCGCCCATCTTGGTAAGGCTCGAGCACAGGAAGATCAGCAGCTGCGCTCCGTGAGCGAGAAGGGAACTGACCAAGAATGACAATAGGGCGAGTCACGAGGCGGATTGCCATGCTGAGAGCCTGGCCTTTAATTATAACGCTTGTCGTCGCACAAATGATCGGCGCCTCCATCGCATCGGCGCAGGATGCGGTCACATCCGCGCCCACGGCCTCGGAGCGCAATAACTCCCCGCCGGCGACCGGTGGCGCGCCCCAGGAAAGCGCGACATCCACATCTGACGAGCGGTCGCTTGACAGACCGGCCGGAGCTCAGATGAGTGCCGCCGCTGCTTCCGATCGGCGTGCCGACCTGCCACATGACCTGTCGCCTTGGGGCATGTTCATGGCGGCGGACTGGGTGGTGAAGACCGTGATGATCGGGCTTGCCTTTGCCTCGCTTGTGACCTGGACGGTGCTGCTCGCGAAGGCCATCGAGGTCGCCTGCGCCCGCGCCCGGGCGAGGCGGGCGTTCGACGTCATCATGGCATCTCAAAACCTCGCTGCCGCAGATCATGCACTAGCCAACCGCGGCGGACCTGCCGCGTTCATGGTTCGGTCTGCCGGCGAGGAGATGGCCCAATCGGCGGCGGTCCTGGATTATGCTGGTGACGGCGGTGTCAAGGAGCGCGTCGTTTCCCGGCTTGCCCGCATCGAAGCCCAGGCCGGCGGGCGGCTGACAAGGGGCACGGGGCTGCTCGCCACCATCGGTGCGACCGCGCCGTTCGTTGGTCTGTTCGGGACCGTCTGGGGCATCATGAACTCCTTCATCGGCATCTCGCATACGCAGACCACCAATCTTGCGGTGGTTGCCCCCGGCATCGCCGAAGCGCTACTCGCCACCGCGTTCGGCCTTGTCGCGGCGATCCCGGCTGTTGTCATCTATAATGTGTTCGCTCGTGCCATGACCGGCTATCGGCAATTGCTCGCCGACGCCGCGGCCGGCGTCGAGCGCTTGATCAGCCGCGATCTCGACTTCCGCAAGGTTCCCGCCAATGCAAAGCCGGCGGCGTCTGCGCTGGCAGCGGAGTAGGCGTCATGGCCGGCGGCATTCGTGAGCGCTTCGGTGATGAACTCGAGGACAACCACGACATCAATGTCACGCCATTCATCGACGTGACGCTGGTGCTCCTCATTATCTTCATGGTGGCGGCGCCGCTCGCGACCGTCGATGTCCATGATGATTTGCCGGCGTCAACCGCCAAACCGGCCCCGCGTCCTGACAAGCCCGTCTATCTGTCGCTGAAGGACGACCGCACGCTCAATCTCGGC
Source organism: Bradyrhizobium sp. Leo170 (assembly GCF_004296405.1). Taxonomy (GTDB): domain Bacteria; phylum Pseudomonadota; class Alphaproteobacteria; order Rhizobiales; family Xanthobacteraceae; genus Bradyrhizobium. The sequence goes on along the minus strand of NZ_PSRR01000187.1, from coordinate 10,743 downwards.
AACGATCCAGTGACACGGGAGGGGCTGCAGGCAGCGATCGACGCCATCACGCAAGGCGACAAGGATGCACGAATCTTCATGCGGGCGGACAGGACCGTCGACTACCAACATCTGATGGAGGTGATGAACCTCCTGCGGGAGGCCGGCTATCTCAAAATTGCGCTGGTCGGCCTCGAAACGAGACCCACATCAGCCCAATACGATAACGCTCCGGGAATAATCAGCCGACACCGTCGGTGGCAGGTGCGCCGTGAGCTATACAAGCGGATTCGTCACGCGCGACGTCAAGGTTGCAGAGACCTTGCTCTGGACCTGCGCCTTCCTGTTCACACTCGGCCTCCATGCCGGGATCGCCGCCTGGCTGCTCCGGCCGACGTCGGTCGTCGCCGCTGATAGTTCGCCGCCTGCCGCCATCATGATCGAATTGGCCGACACGCCGCAGGCGACAATGACGGAGATGAACGAGATCACCCCAGACCCGAGGTCTACTGAGGAGAGTGTCGCTCAGCTTGAGCAGAAGCAAGAGGAGACGCCCGAGGAGAAACCTCCTGACCCGGTCACCGAACCCGAACCTGAGCCGGTCGAAGAGAAACCCTTATCCCTGGAAAAGGTCGAGGTCCCACTTCCGGCGGCTCAACCAAAACAGGAAAGCCGAAGGAGCAGCCAAGGCCTCGCAAGCAACAGGCGTCGACCCAATCGCACGCCTCGGTTCAAGCACAGGCGCAAGTTCACAGATCAGACCGCTCCGCTGCCGCACAAACGGCATCCGGCGTTTCCTCTGTGTCACCGGCCAATTGGCAATCGCTGCTGATGGCGCATCTCGAACGACGCAAGCGCTATCCACCGAGTGCGCAATCGCGTGGTGAGCGTGGTGTCGCTTATGTACGCTTCACCATTGACGACAGGGGCAACGTGCTGTCCGCGAGTCTCGCCCGCTCGTCCGGCTTTGCCGAACTCGATCAGGAGGTGCTCGCCTTGGTTCGCCGCGCGTCGCCGGTGCCGGCGCCACCGGCCGGCGCTAATCGGGCCATCACAGCGCCCGTGCGCTTCAGCAGCCAATAAGCGCAATCATGGAGATGATCGACAACCAGAAGCAATGCATGTTGTCGCAAGCACAAGGCTGTCTCCTGCCAGTCAGCTTTCCAACCGGGACCCACACCTATCCCGCGGCCGGCCTACCGACCATGAGAGGCGACATCCGCATCTGCCAGGTGTCACCCGATCGTGAAAAAACTAACAAAAAGGTCATTTGAGTCGGCGCGAAGTCCGAACAGATACTATAAGTTGTCGCTCGTGCCCCACGGGCGTTCAGAATTTCCCTTTTCCAGAAACGCTGTCACCTCCGAAAGGGGATGGCTTCAGATCAACGTGCCGTCGACCGGGGCGGAAGACACGCGCGTTACGAAACTGGAGGAAACCATGGACGCAATGAGCCTGGATCACGACCATCATAACCACCATCACCATCATGAAAACCAGGAGGAGGTCGCCTTCACGCAGACCAATCTGGTCTCGGATACCCCTGGCGCCGCGCCGACGATCGATCCAAACCTCATCAATCCGTGGGGCGTTGCCCACAGCTCGACCAGTCCTTTTTGGGTCTCGGACAACGGCACGGGCGTGGCGACAATCTATGATGGTGCCGGAATGCCGGCCGGGCCTAAGCTTGTAACGGTCGCCGCGCTCCCGGGCCAGGACCATTCCGATCCCACCGGGCAGGTGTTCAACGGCGGAGGCGGTTTCGACATCAGCAGCGACGGAACGACGGCGTCCTCGCTGTTCATCTTCGCAACTGAGAGCGGCACCATATCCGGTTGGAATCCCAAAGTGGACCCCACAAGCTCGGTCATCGCGGTCGATAAATCGGGCGACGGTGCCGTCTATAAGGGCCTTGCGATCGGCAGCGACGACGACGGCACCTTCCTTTTCGCCGCCAACTTCCACAACGGAACGGTCGATGTCTTCGACCAGAACTTCAAGCAGGTGAACAGCTTCACCGATCGGCATCTGCCGAAGGGCTATGCGCCCTTCAACGTCCAGGTTCTTGATGGCCACTTGTTCGTTACGTTCGCATTGCAGGATGCGGACAAGCATGATGACGTTGCTGGTGCCGGCCACGGCTTTGTGGACGAGTTCGACCTGGAAGGTCACTTGCTCAACAGGGTGGCATCGCGCGGGCCGCTCGATTCTCCGTGGGGCCTTGCGATCGCGCCCTCCAGCTTTGGAGAGTTCGCCAACGATCTTCTTGTCGGGAATTTCGGTGACGGCACGATTAATGCCTTCGATTTGAAGGACGATCATTTTGAGGGCAAGTTGCTTGATGCCAAGGGTACGCCAATCACCATTGGCGATCTCTGGGCCCTCGTTCCCGGCAATGGCAGTGCCAACAGCGATCCCAACAAGATCTACTTTACGGCCGGCGTGGAGAACGAGGCGCATGGCCTGTTTGGCAGCTTGGCGGCGATCCCTGAACCGGATCGATCCACCATGTCGATGCCGGGCTCGCATCCGCACGGCTGAGGGCCGGGCCAGCGCTTACCGATGGCGTTTGGCTTTGCCCGCTGCACGGGTGACTCAAACGAGGACGATGCAGGCTTCCGCCGAGGCTTGAAGCGGCGACAACGCCCGCCTCGCCGAAGCGAATGCCTCGCCCGTTGGGTTGAAGATGGATTGGAAGGGGCCGCTCGTGGAGCTCTTGGGCGGGCAGACTTTCGGCTTGGGCATCCATAGCGCGGGGCTGGTATCCGCAGCCAGTCCTGGCGATGGGTGTCGTGCGGTGAGGAATGGCGCGGCACGCCATAGCAGTGCCGGCGGCGACGAGATCCACCCACGCCTGGCGGCCGCGATGAATGCGGCCAGATTCCATGGCATGGAGCTCGATCCGCGCGAGTTTCCCTGCATCCATGGTGAGCAAATGCCGTCCGCTGCGGCGCTTTCCGCCTGGCTACAGAACGCCGGCATGTGGGCACGAGCGGTACGGCTGCGATGGCGTCAACTGATGCGGTTGCAGGACGCCGGGCCGGTGGTGCTGTTGTTCACCGATGGTGGCGCCGGATTGTTGGTCGGCGTGAATGCCGAGCACAATGTGGTCATCCTCAGGGATCCTCGCGCTGGCGCGAGCGAGTGCGACATTGCGGTGGACCAGCTGCGACTGGAGCGGGTCTGGTCAGGCGAGGCGGTCCTGCTGCGCGCGCGGCGCGGGCAGCCGGAGACCGACAGACCGTTTGGCCTGAGCTGGCTCGCCGGCCTTGTGCTGCAGGAGAGGCGATCGCTGCGCGATGTGGGGCTTGCGTCGCTGACGCTGAGCTTTCTGACGATCTTTCCGCCATTGCTGGTCATGAACGTGGTGGACAAGGTGCTGACCCACAATAGCTACTCGACGCTCGCGCTGCTCAGTGCGCTGCTCGCCATTGCCGCCGTGTTCGAGGTCCTCCTCGGCTACGCCCGCCGGCTGATCGTTCTCGTCATAGGCATGCGACTTGACGCAAAACTGAACCTGCATGTCTTCAACCGCGTGCTGCGGCTGCCGCTTGACTATTTCGAGCGGCACCCCGCCGGCGAAACGATGCACAAGATTGTGGAAGTGTACAGGGTCCGCGAATTCCTCACCGGCAAGCTGCTGAGCACGTTCCTCGATTTGACGACGCTCATCGTACTGCTGCCATTCCTGTTCTATCTCAACACCTTCCTGGCATCGATGGTTCTGGCCTGCGCGGCGTCGATCATGCTGGTTATTCTTTCTTTCTTGCGGCCGCTGCGACACGTGTTCGGCAGGGTGGTTCGCGCCGAGACCGAGAAGGCATCGGCACTAGGCGAGACCGTTTTCGGCATCAAGACGATAAAATCGCTCGCCCTGGAGCCGCAGCGCAGGGCGCTGTGGGACGCGCGTGTCGCAGATGCCGCGGCGTGGCGCCTCGCCTTCGGCAAGCTGACGAATTGGCCCCAGACGATCGTCGCGCCGATCGAACGCTTCATGTCGGTCGGTATCGTGCTGGTGGGCGCCTACATGGCCCTGACGGACAATACCGGCTATGCGGTCGGTGCGCTGTTCGCCTTCATGATGCTCAGCATGCGCGTCGCCCAGCCGCTCGTCGGGCTGGCGCGTCTGATTGAGGATTACCAGGGGGTTTCAGCCGCGATCGGCGAAGTCGCCTCCGTGCTGAATCGGCCGCCGGAGGCGGAGGCCGCATTTGGCGGGCTGCTGCCGCGATTTGCCGGCGCCATCTCATTCGAGGATGTCACCTTCACCTATGAAGGCACGAAGATTCCTGCGCTCGACCGTGTCACGTTCGAGGTGCCGGCCGGCACGATGCTTGGTATCGTTGGGCGCAGCGGATCCGGCAAATCGACATTGGCGCGGCTGTTGCAAGGGATCAACCGCGACTACAGCGGCTTCCTAAAGATCGACGGCAACGACGTGCGCGAGATCAATCTGCGTCACCTGCGCCAGAGCTTCGGTGTCGTGCTGCAGGAGAACTTTCTGTTCCGCGGCTCGATACGCGACAATATCATCGCCGGACGGCCCGGGTTGACGTTGGACGACGCTGTGCTCGCCGCGCGCCTCGCCGGTGCCGAGGAATTCATCGAGCGCATGCCGAATGGCTACGAGACGCTGATCGAGGAAGGCTCGCCGAACGTTTCAGGCGGACAGCGGCAGCGGATTGCAATTGCGCGCGCACTGATCAACGATCCACGAATCCTGATGCTGGACGAGGCGACCAGTGCGCTGGACCCGGAGAGCGAGGCGCTGCTGAACGCCAGTCTGCTTCGCATCGCACGCGGCCGGACCATGGTGATCATCTCGCATCGCCTGTCGTCGTTGATTGACTGTGATCAGATCCTTGTCCTGGAAAGGGGCAAGATGGTTGACATCGCGCCGCACCGCTTGCTCCTCGAACGCTGCGCCATCTACCGCCAGCTCTGGATGCAACAGAGCCGCCATCTCGACAGCCAAGGGCTACGTCATGCCGCTCTTGCTCACTCGCCGGTCCGGCGCGGCTAGTCCCACGAGCCGATCGGAGGATTCGACGCTTCCGGTGCTCTTGGAATTCCAGTCGCCGACCAAAGCCATCATTGCCGCCCCAGTCCCCGGCGCGGCGCGCGGCACAATCTGGATGATTGGCAGCATGTTCGCCGCATGCATCGCGGCGATGTGGCTGATCCCGATCGACAGGGTTGTGACCGCACAGGGAAAGGTGGTCTCCCAGGCGCCGATGATGGTCGTGCAACCACTGGAAACGTCGATTGTCCGCTCGATCGATGTGACGGAAGGGCAAAGCGTTCATCGGGGCGACATGCTTGCTCGGCTTGATCCTACCTTCGCCGGCGCCGATGTCGGCGCGCTGCAAGCCCAGGTCTACAGCCTGCAGGCCGAGGCGGCGCGCATGCAGGCGGAGGTGGAGGACCGGTCCTTCCAATATTCCGGAGTTGATCCGCCGATGTTGCTGCAGGCTGCGATCCATGCGCAGCGCGAGTCGGAACGGAGGTCAAAGCTGGAGTCGTATCGTCAGAAGATCGATGCCCTGGCATCGACAGCGGCGCGGTCGACCACGGATGTAACGGCCTTCCGCGAGCGGTTGGCCGTCGCGCAAACAGTGGAATCGATGCGCAAGAAATTGGAGGCACTGCAAGTCGGCAGTCAGCTCAACGCCTTGATCGCAACCGACAACCGGCTCGAGATCGAGCGCAGTCTGTCCACTGCGATCAAAACGGGCGAGAGCGCCAAGGCCGAACTCGCCGCCATGATTGCCGAGCGTGACGCCTACGATCAGAATTGGCGCGTCCAGATCGCCCAGGCGCTGTCGGAAGGATCCCGAAAGCTGAGCGATGCCCGGGAATCGCTGAACAAGGCGCGGTTGCGGCGCCAATTGATCGAACTGCACGCCGAACGAGATGCCACGGTGCTGACGGTTGCCAAGGTTTCCGAGGGCTCCGTGCTGCAAACGGGCGAGCAACTGATCACGCTGGTGCCCGTTGATGCCCCTCTTGAGATCGAAGCGAACATTGCAGGGCGTGATAACGGCTTCGTCCACGTCGGTGCCGCGGTGGCGGTCAAGTTCGACACCCTTCCGTCGACACAGTACGGTTTGGCGTACGGAACGGTTCGCACCGTCAGCGCCGACAGCTTCACCGCGCAGGACAGCACGAAGGCCCACTCTGGCTCGGTTCCTGTGAACCCCGCCAACACCGAGCCCTTCTACCGTTCGCGCATCACCCTCGACCGGTTGATGCTCCACGACTTGCCGGCTGGCTTTCACATTATGCCCGGCATGCCGGTTGCTGCCGACATCAAGGTCGGCAAGCGCACTGTCATGGCTTACCTCCTTGGCCGAATTCTACCAGTGATGTCGGAGGGAATGCGCGAGCCATGAGATGCACCGGCAAAGTGACCACGAGCCGCAAGAATGCACGTACAACGCGGTTGAGTTTTCTCGATCGTATCATCAGCCTGCTGTCGGCATCGGCAGCACTGCGGCGCGCAATCCACCTGAGCAAGCAGTCCCGCGTGACGCAGGCCTTCATGCTGTTCGCCCGTGCCGCCGGCGCTGGCATCGCAGAGGCCGAATACCGGGTCGGCCGCTGCTATCTGGAAGGTTCGGGCGTCCCGGTCAGCCTCACAGAGAGCGTGCGTTGGCTCGCGCGTGCCGCGGCTCAGGACCATGTTGAGGCCCAGTGGTTGCTCGCCGCGCTGCACGTCCACGGCTCTGGCACCTCAGGGAACCGGCAGGCTGTTGCAGGCAACTCGAGCGTGGCAGGCCTGTTCTCAGGCGAGATGGCGCTAGAACCCGATTTTGTGGCGGCGGAGAAATGGGCGCGGCGGGCAGCCGAGCACGGCTCCGCAGACGGACAGGCTGTGCTTGCCTACATCCTGACCTCCGGCCCGGAATCGATGCGCAACCTGGAGGAGGCGCGCCGGTGGTATCAGCGCGCCGCCGAAGCCGGTTGTCCTCAGGGCGCGCTGGGATACGCACAGTCGCTGGCGCGATCGGTCACCGATGACGAAGGGCGGCGCAAGGTGGTCGAAAATCTCCGGCGTGCGGCACAGGCAGGGTTGGTACCGGCGATTTATCTGCTTGGTGTGATGACTGAACGCGGGGTTGGAGCGGAACGCGACCTCGCGGTCGCGGCCGAGCTCTACCGGCAGGCGGCCGTCAAGGGCTATCGCTCCGGCCAGGCGAGCTGGGGACGCGCACTGATGTGCGGGCTTGGAGTCAAACCAAACCTGGCAGAAGGCGAGTCGTGGCTGCGCAGGGCGGGGTTGGCCGGTGATCCGGACGCGGCGGCGCTTGTCGGCGACTTATATGTCAGGGGCGGATCGTTGCCGCCCAACTACGCAGAGGCGGCGATCTGGTTCCGCCGTGCGGCAGAGGCCGGCCACCACACGGCAGCGCGGGCGCTTGGCTTGCTTTATCTGACCGGCGCCGGGGTGGCGCGCGATCCGAGAGAGGCGGCGAACTGGCTCCGGATCTCCGCTGACGCCGGCGATCTGCAGGCCCGGGTGGATCTCGCCAACCTTCTCCTGCGAGGTGTCGGTGATGGCGACCCCGAAGACCTGGCTAAGGCGCGCCATTGGCTCGAGCAGGCAGCTGCGGCCGGCGATCTGGTGGCGGCACTCAACTACGGGCTCTGTCTGGCGGCGGGCGTTGGCGTTGAGCGGGACGAGCGGCAGGCGACCCAGTATCTGCGCCGAGCGGCTGACGAAGTTGCGAGCGCGCAGTACTGGTATGGCCGCATGCTTGTCGATGGACGTGGTGTCGAGGCAAACGCCGAAGCAGGCCGCGCGTGGATTTCGCGCGCCGCCGCGGTCGGCATCGCGGACGCCGAAGCGGCGCTGGCGGAGATGATGGTGAACGGCCGGGGTGGCCCGCGCGATCCTCTCGCGGCAACGGCGTTGTTCGAGAAGGCTGCCGGCAAGGGTCATGTCGGCGCCATGTTCGCCCTAGGCTTGCTGAGTGGCGGTGGCTATGACGTGCCGACCGACCGCACGGTCGCGCAGCACTGGTTCCGAGCGGCCGCTGAGCGGGGGCATGCGGAAGCTCAGAAAATGCTGGGTCGATATTTAGCGCGCGGGCTGGCGGGCGAACGCGATCCGGAAGCGGCACGTCTATGGCTAGGGCGTGCGGCAGCGCAGGGGCTGGCGGACGCAGAGCTCGATCTCGCATCCATTCGCCCCATGCTGCCGACGCAACCATGCGAACGGGCACGTCATGTCACCGATCTCGCGGATCTCTGATGCAGCTTTAAACAGTCTGCGACTGAAAAATCGATATGCGCCCTATTGGTATTATTATACTATCGCAGCGGCAATACACCGAGTGCACCGCGCCACCATTGATCGACTGAGCGCCTAGCCAAGCGTCTAGCACTAACAGCTCGCCCTTTCAACCAAAGCTGCGACGGCACACTCGATCCAATTGTAAGGCTGAACGCGTGAACCGGACCGCGGCTACCGCGAATGGTCAGGCTTCGTACCCACTCGATCCCGCCAATGTCCTAAATGATCGGTCGTCTCCAAGTGCCTGCGGAATTGTCCATCAAGCGGCGGTGTTAGTGCATTGACGTCTCAATGCGACCGACACGATCCCGAAGCCCGGAACCCGCGGTGGAGGTGATGTCATGCCGAACTGCACGCGTCGTGTTCTCGTCATCGAGGATGATTGGTGGACCGCCAGGGAGCTTGGTAGCTGCCTGGGTGCCGCTGGCTATGACGTCTCAATCGCGACTGATGGCGAGAAAGGGCTGCGCCTTGGCCGCGCCGCCGAATATCTCGTCATGACCGTCGATCGCATTTTGCCGGACATTGATGGGATCGAAGTCATCCGGCGCCTCAGGCAAGACGGAATCGGGACTCCCGCATTGATCATCAGTGTGCTCGGTGAAGTTTCTGATCGCGTGGACGGTCTGCGTGCAGGCGCCGACGACTACCTCGTGAAGCCGTTCGCCTGCGCAGAAATGCTTGCTCGTGTTGATGCGCTGTCTCGGCGTGGCACCTCAGTTCGCCAGGAAACCGTGCTGCGGGTCGGCGATCTGGAGATGGACCTCGTGGCTCGAACCGCGTCCCGGGCCGGCCGACAGATCGGGCTAAGGCCCCGGGAATTCAGACTCTTGGAGTATCTTGCTCGCCATACCGGTGAAGTCATCACTCGAAGTCTGCTGCTGCAGCACGTCTGGGGTCTGCATTTCGATCCTGCGACGAATCTTATTGATGTCTACGTCGGACGTCTGCGAAGAAAGATCGATAGCGAACAAGCCTATCCAATCATTCATACAGTTCGCGGTGTGGGATTCTGTGTCCGGCCCTCTGCTTGAGACTTCACAGTTGGGTCTCGGACCGAGGTCGAGGTGTACGACCTACACCAGCCTTTTCACGCGCGATCTCGTGGCGCAGCACTTCGATACCTGGAATATCTGAAGGGCGGTGAAAGAAACTCGCGCTCAAAGCCGTTTGCTTTGTCCACGAACGTCAATCGAGCGCTGGATGGCACTACGCGGATCGCGCCACTGGATGCTTCAGCGTCTCCAACGAGCACAGAAAGACTTAGCCCGAGCCCGCGAGCAATCTTGCTCGCGATCGGAATAGTTCGGCTTTTTTCCTCTTTCAACTTTCGACAGCCTCGCGCGGCTGACGATCCGCGCGGCCGGATCGCACTTGATTTCGCGATTCCCGGGAAGATTTCCGAATTTAAAGCTGCCACTTCTTCGGATCGCTGTAAGCGTCCAATGCACTCTTGGCGGCAGCCTTCAGAAAGTTTTGGTCGTTCGAGACAACGTAGGCGGTCGCGCCGATGTCTCGCAACGCCGCAGCGTCCTCCAGGCTTGACACTAGCACCATCATCGGCATCCTCGCGGCATTGGCCGCCGCGGCAATCCTTGCGACCGCCTTTTTCATTCCCGTGGCGCCCATCGACGCAGTCAGATCACCCCTTCCGATGAAGAAAGCATCGAGCCCACTTTGCGACGCGATGGCGTCGATTTCGTCCAGTGCGGCTTCATCCTCGATCATCGCTATACAGGCGACCCGGGCATCCTGTTCGTCCATGTGATCAGACATGGAGGCACCGCCAAATCGGCCCGCTCGGGTCGTGTTCGAAAAGCCTCGGCTTCCCCCGCGATAGCGACAGGCTTGAGCGATCGCCTTCGCCTTGGCCAATGAATCGCAATGGGGAAGGAGGACGCCGGTGGCACCGCAGTCTAGAACAGACAATATGCTGGCGGCTGTTGGCTCCGAAATCCGCACAAGCGCAGCCGTTCCACTCGCTCTGGCAGCAAGACAAGCCAGATCAATCGTGCCGCGGTCGAAGGGGGCATGTTCCTGATCGACAATGACGAAGTCGTAGCCGACGTCACCGATAATCTCGATCGCGTGACTCGTCGGCGTCTTGATGAATGTTCCGAGAACATGCTCACCCTTTCGAAGCCTTGAGCGAAACTCCGTGACTGGCGAACGCAGGCTGGCCATGTTTTCTTCCTCTCGCAAAAAAGCAACTTCGTTCGGCGCCCAATCAGCCGGCAGGTCGGCATCGCTTGGGCGGCCTTTGGAATTGTGGCGCTCGGTTGGACGACGACCGTAAGGCTCCGGACGTTTGTTCTGGAGCGCTTTCGACAGTGATTTCATCAAATGAAACTCGGTTTTGCAGGCCCGGGCGCCGCGGGCCGGTTGTCCGGCTTCGGACCAGAGTGACCCGAATGTTTCATCTGGTGAAACATTTCTCGAATTGCGTTGGCGAGGGGGATAATCCGGGG
>NZ_PSRR01000186.1 GCF_004296405.1 Bradyrhizobium sp. Leo170 | reverse complement strand
CCCGCTGGAAGCTTCCCAGATCGAGCTGATAGTCGCCGCCTCCGAACACCAAGGCGCCAAGCCGACCGCCCGAGCCGGCGATAGCTTCGACGTTGGCAACCCCGGACGGCGTCTCAATCAGTCCCATGATACCCACCTTACGCTCGCGCGGCGCGGCCGCCTCAGCAGACGCGATCATGACCTCGACCGCGTGCACGTCGGCGGCGGATTCGCATTTCGGAAGCAAGATGTAATCGAGCCGCGCGCAGGCCTCGACCACGTCCAGGATGTCGCGGCAGCCCCAAGGGGTGCCGAAACCGTTGACGCGAACGGCGACGACGCGCCGGCCCCAATCGAGCTCGTTGATGGCCTTGATCGCATCACCCCTTGCCCCCTCCTTCAGCGGGGCGATCACCGCATCCTCCAGATCGATGAAGATCGCATCCGCTGGCGCTTGTGCGGCCTTCTCGAGAAAGCGCGGCGATGTAGCCGGCACGGCGAGAAGCGATCGAAAGGTCACCTTGGAGATCATGAGTATTTCATATCAGGGTTGTGGGCGCCGAGTTCGCTTACGGACTTGCGCGTGGCTCCGTTCGCGCGATGGCTCTTCGGCTCGATTCGCAGCAGTCGTGCGATCTCATGCGACGCGAGCACCGCTTGCTCCGGATCGATCCCCGTCGCAATCCCCATCTCATCCAGCATCGCGACCAGATCCTCAGTCGGAAAATTGCCGACTGAGCCGAGCTTGGTCGGCATTGCGATGCCGCCGCCGATCCCGCAGATCGCGCCCTCGAGCCATGCAACGCCGGCATCCAGCGCGGCGAGGATGTTGGCCGTCGCCATCCCCGCGAGATTATGGATGTGAAAACCAAAGGCCGAATCCGGAAACAGCTCGACGAGGCGGGAGAACAGGCGATTGACGTGCGCCGGATCCTCCATGCCGAGCGAGCCCGCGAGATAGAAACGACGCACGCCGCCGTCATGCAGGCGGCGGACCACGGCGATAACATTGTCTTCCGGAATCAATCCCTCATAAGCGCACCAGAATGCCATGCCGAGCGCCATGACGAAGGGGATTGATCGCGCTTCGGCGATCCGAAACGATTCGAGGTTCTGCGCGATCGCCTCGTCGATCGTCATATTCTGGTTCTTGCGCGTATAGGTCGCGCTGATGGTGATGAGGCCGAGCATCTCGTCGACCCGAACCTTGGTGCCGCGCTGGGCGCCGCGGGCGTTCGGCACCAGCGCACGGTACACCGTTCCCGGCCGCCGCTCGATACGCTCGAACACCTCCTCCGCATCGCGCAAATGCGGAACGGCCTTCGGATGGGCAAAGCTCGAGACTTCGATGACCGGCAGCCCAAGATCGGACAAGCGATCAATCATCGCGACCTTGGTGTCGGTGTCGATCCAGCCTGCGAAGCTCTGCAGCCCATCGCGCGGGCCGACTTCGGCGACAACCATCTTCTGGGGAAGACTGAGCGACATCGCGGCCTCACAAACCTTCGAAGGTGACGAAATCCTCCAGCGCCGCGCGCTCGGTCACAAGCGCGTTGATCGACGCCTCCGGATCGACGTGGCCGAGCGCCATCCCGCAGATGACGACCTCCTTCTCGGGAATGTTGAGGATCGGCCGGATGATCTTCTGGAAATCGGCGAATGCCGCTTGCGGGCAGGTGTGCAGTCCCCGACCGCGTGCTGCGATCATGAGCGTGCCGAGATAAATCCCGAGATCGAGCCAGCTCCCCATCTCCAGGTCTTCGTCGAGCGTGAAGATGATGCCGACGGGAGCGCCGAAGAATTCGTAATTGCGCATCCGCGCCTGCTGCGTGCCCTCGAAATCGCCTTTGGCGACGCCAAGCAGGCTGTACATGTCCCAGCCGATCTTGCGGCGGCGGGACAGGAACGGCTCGCGCCAGTTAACGGGGTAATAGTTCCATTCGCGCTGATACGGCCCGAAGCCGTCGCGCGCGACGGCATCGAAGATCGCTTTCGTCAACCGTTGCTTGACGTCCCCCGCGATCACCCGAACCCGCCATGGCTGGATGTTGCTGCCGCTGGCGCTGCGGCTCGCGAGCCTCAGCAGTTCCTCGACGGTGGAGCGCGCGACCGGCGTCGGCAGGAAAGCCCGCACGGATTGGCGCGAGTTAATGGCTTCATCGACAACGGAAGCGACGTTGGCGGACTCTGACTTTTCATGCATCGGTGAAGCTCAGCGCCTTCATGCTTTCCGGGATCTCTCCGAGAAACAGCCGCTTGACATCCTCATTGGCCAGCAAATCCTTAGCGCTGCCTTCACAGGCCACCTGGCCGAGGTGCATGACATAGCCGCGGTCGGAGATGCCGAGAGCGTGCGAAGCCTTCTGCTCGACCATCACCACGGTCATGCCCCCGTCGCGCAGCGACATGAGCCGCTCGAAGACGATATCGACAAATTTCGGCGATAGGCCAAGCGAGGGTTCGTCAAGCATGATGATCTCGGGGCTCGTCATCAGCGCCCGGCCGATTGCAAGCATCTGCTGCTCGCCGCCGCTCATGGTATCGGCCTGCTGCTTCATGCGTGGCTTGAGTGCAGGAAACAACTGCATCACGCGCTCGGTCGCCGCCTCGATCCTCGCGGGGTTGTTGCCGAGAATATGCGCGCCGATCATCAGATTGTCGCGCACCGTCATTTCCGGAACGACGATGCGGCCCTGCGGGACATAAGCAATGCCGCGATAGACCCGCCGGTCGGCAGGCTCTCGGGTAATGTCGGTGCCGTGCACCTTGATGTTGCCCTTCCAGGCTCGCAGCAGGCCAGCCGCGACTTTGACCACCGTCGACTTGCCGGCGCCGTTCGAGCCGACGATGGTCGTGATCACACCCTTCGGGAAAACCAGGCTCGCGCCGCGGATGACCGCGACGTCGCCATAGCCCGACGTGACGTTCCGAACCTCAAGTGGCGCAGGGATCACGGTCATGCGGACCTCAGCGCTTGTCCCAGGCGGGGATCGGCAATTTCGGCTCGGCGGTCTTGTACTCCTCCGGCCAGATCACCTCGCGTTTTCCGTTCTGGACCTGAACCACGAGGCCGCGTACGCCGATCTGCATATAGGTGGTCGGATCGACCTCATGCTTGCCCATCACCGTGCCTAGCTTCAAGGTGGTGAGAACCTCGCGAACCTTTTCGGTGTCGATCGAGCCCGCTTTCTTCACAGCGGCCTCAAGCACCGTGCCGGCGACGAACCCAAAGGCCGCGTAGTAGCCGGGGTCGACGCCGTATTTGTCGCGGTAGGTCTTGACGAACTCCTTGTTGCCTCCGCTCGGCAGCGACGGCTCGTAGAGCGACATGCCGAGCGCATATTCAGCGTCCTTCCCCGCGGAGGTGATGAAATCCTCCTGCGAGACGCCATTGGCGATGAAGAATTTTGGCATGTAGTTCATCGAGTGAAACTGGCGGACCGTTTCGATGGCCTCGCTTGGATAAAGCAATCCGATCCAAAGGTCGGGCTGTAGCTGCTGTCCCTTGGCGATCTGGGACGAGAAGTCGGCAGTGCCGGCCGGAAAATATTCGTCTATCACCACCTTGACGTCCTTGCCGCTCAGCGACTCCTTGATCGCCTTGCTGATGTCGCGTGCGGCGGCATAGTCGCGCGAGACCAGCGCTATCGACTTGACGTGATACTTCCCGCTTATCGGCACGATGCCGTCAGCATAGGAAGAGATCCGCGCGGCAGTCTGGAATACATATTTGAAACCGCGCTGCTGGATGGCTTCAGCCGCGCCGCCGCCATTGATCATGATAACCTTGTGCTTCTCCGCCACCGCCGACCCCGTGGCGGCGGTCGCCGATCCCAGCGAGGACATCACAAGGTTGACTTTGTCATTGGTGATCAATTTCTCATAGAGCCGCGCCGCAGTCGCCGGATCCGAGCGGTCGTCATAGACGACGAACTCGATCGGGCGGCCGGCCAGTCCGCCGCGAGCATTGGCCTGTTCGCGCCAGAGGTCGAGGCCCTTGAAATATGGCCCCGCGGAGTCCGCGAGATTGCCGGTCTGCGACAACGCCACACCGATCCGCACCGGCTCAGCCGCGTTGCCAAAGGCGGCTGGCGCAAGCGCGGCAACGGTTACGGCTGCCGCCAGAACGAACCTCCATATCATCTCTTTCCTCCCTGCAACTGTGCGCGGTTTTTTGTTCAGAAATAGGCCTGCAATACCCTGGCGTCGTTGCGGACGGTCGCGGTATCGCCGTGGGCGATCAACCGTCCCTCGGCCAGGACGTAGACGAGATCGCACTCGTTCAGGACGATGCGCATTTCATGATCGATGAAGAACACCGTGATGCCCTTGGCGCAAAGCGTCCTCAAATGTTCGACGATGCGGTTCTGCAGGCGCGGATTGACGCCGGCGAACGGCTCATCGAGCAGCATGACCTTGGGCTGCAGCATCAACGCCCGGGCGATCTCGACGAGCTTGCGTTGACCGTAGGAAAGCTCCGCTCCCCAGCGGTCGGCGATATCAGCGATCTCCAGGAATTCCAGCAGTTCCATTGCCAGCGCAATCGCTGCACGATCGTCACGGCCGCGCGCGACCGCCACGAGATTTTCCAGCACCGTCATTTCCGCGAACAGTCGGCTGATCTGGAAGGTGCGCGCAACGCCCAAGCCGCAAATCTCCGCCGCCGACGCCGAGGTGATGTTGCGCCCGTCGACCAGGACGCGACCGGTGTCGGGCCGTAACGTGCCGGCAATGATGTTGAACAGCGTCGATTTGCCGGAACCGTTGGGGCCGATCACGCCGGTGATCGAACCCCGCGTCACGTCAATGTCCACGGAATCGAGCGCGATCCGGCCCGCGAAGCGCTTCGAGACCTTCTCGACGGCAACGATTGTGTCGCTCATGACAGTGCCTCGCCATGGCGTGCGGCAAGCCGGCGAAACAGCGGCCGGCTCACAGTGACCCAGCCGGTCTTCATGCCGAGGCTGACGATGCCGCGCGGCATGAAAAGCACCGCAAGCAAGATGATCACGCCGACCGAGGCCAGGTAGATCTGAGGATAGTTGGCCCACAGCAATTCGTTGACCACGGAGAGCACGACCGCACCGCAGAGCGGCCCGAGCACCGTACCCATGCCACCGAGCAGCACCATCGCGATGGTGGTGAGCTCGATATTGGGGGCGAAAGCGGTGGGCGGATCGATGAAGCCGAGATAGACCGCATAGAGCGAGCCCATCGCAGCCGGCGCGATCGCTGACGCCACGAACGTGCCGATCTTCAGTCGCGTGGTTGGAATGCCCAACGACTCCGCGGCATCCTCGTCCTCGCGGATCGCCAGCAGCTTGAGGCCGAGCCGGGAGTTGTCGAGCTTCCAGGTCAGGAACAGCATGACCCCGGCCACTGCCGCCACGACATAGTAGACCGGACGGAGATCGCTGACCGGCTTCAGATAGATGCCGGTGCCGCCGCCGGTAACGGAGTCGAAGCCGAGCGCAAAGGCTTCCAATACCCGCGTCAGGCCAAACATGCCGATGGCGAAAAACGGTCCCTTCAAGCGCAGCATGGCGCCGCCGAGCGGGATCGCGGTTAAAGCTCCCGCAAGGCCCGCGATGATGGCGGCGAAATACCAGGGCACGCCCAAGTGAAAGTTCAGGAGCGACCCGACATATGCACCAATGCCGAAGAAGCCCACCTGTCCGAAATGGGTATAGCCGGCATATCCGCCGATCCAATTCCAGGAGTAGGCCAGCACCAGGAAGATCAGGAGCTGGATGGAAAAGGAGACGGTATAGTCGGAGCCGATGAAAGGCAGAACGAGTGCGGCGACGCCGGCCACACCCGCGACGCCGAGGGAATTGACCTTCTTCATACGGTTCATACGCGCATTCCCGCACCAAGCAGTCCGCGCGGGCGAACCAGGAGCACAGCCAGCATCAACAGGAACAGGAAGGCTGAGCCGATCACCGCGCCGGCAAGATAGCTCCCGACAACCTCGATCACACCAAGCAGCAGCGCGGCGGCAATGGCGCCTGGATAGCTACCCATGCCGCCGACGATGATGACCGCGAAGGCCTTGACGATGAAACGCGAGCCAAGCTGCGGATCGACCGCAAACGCAGGCGCGACGAGAACGCCGGCAAAGCCGGCCATCGCCGTGCCCAACGCGAAGGTCATAAGGCGAATCCGCTCGATGGCGATGCCGGAAATGCTCGCGAGCTCCGGCGCACGCGACACCGACCGCACCGCGCGACCGAAGCGGGTGAACTCGAGCAACCACCATACGGCAAGGCTGACACCAATCGCGCAGGCGAACGACACCAGCCGCGAGATCGATACGTTGACGCCGAGGACGCGCAGCGATCCGCTGAGCACGCCGGGCAGACCGCTGTAGCCGCCGCCCCAGATCAGGATCGCCACGTTGACCAGTATCGTCGACAGCGCGTAGGTCGCAAGCAGCGACATGATCATCGGCGCCCCCTCAATGCGCCGCAGGATCAGAAGATGAATGAGGACGCCGAACACCGCGCAACCGAGCGGGACCACTAGGATGGCGACCCAGAACGGCAGCTTGAAACCGACGGCGATCGAGACAGTGGACAGCGCGGCGATCGCAAGAATGTCGCCATCCGCGAAGTTGATCACCCGCATCACGCCGAAGATCAGATTGAGCCCGCACGCCATCAAGGCGTAGACGCCGCCGAGCAAAATCCCGCCGATCAAAAGATCCGCTACCGGCATGGAAGAACCACCACGGGCAGCGACAAAGCGCGGCGCGATGCATTGAACGATTCAGGATGGCCGGATTGCATGCGCGACATAATTCCTCCCCGATCAATATCCCAATTTTGTCCTGACAACTACTTGGTACTTTACTTGTCGTCAAGGCTGCGCTTATAGATCAATTTGCAAGAAGCGGATAATTTGTCCGTACAACTTTGGAGGATTCGCCCGATGACGCAGGCGCTTGGCAGCTACACGCCGATGGGCGCGGACGAAGAAAGCCAGATCCTGGACACGATCGAGCGCTGGGTCGGGCGCGAGCTCAAGCCGATCGTGCGCGAGTACGATCACGCCGATCGCTATCCGCATCAGGTCGTCGAGCAGATGAAGGAGCTTGGCCTGTTCGGGGCGGTCATCGCGCCGGAATATGGCGGCCTCGGTTTGTCGGCATCAACCTATGCCAAGATCGTCATGAGCATCTCGTCCGTATGGATGTCGATCACGGGCATCATCAATTCGCACCTGATGCTCGCTCTGGCGATCCAGAAATTCGGCACTTCGCAGCAGAAGTCGCGGTGGCTGCCGAAGCTCGCCTCGGGCGAGATTCGTGGCGGGCTGGCGCTGACCGAACCGGATGCCGGCACCGACCTGCAGGGCATCCGGATGAACGCCAGGCGCGACGGCGACCATTACGTCATCAACGGCACCAAGACCTGGATCACCAACGGCGCCGAAGGCTCGTGCTTCGCAATGCTGGTCAAGACCAACCCCAACGCCCAGCCGCGCTATAACGGCATGAGCCTGTTCATTGCGCCGAAGCAGGAAGGCTTCACGGTCGGCCGCAAGCTGCCGAAGCTCGGCTACAAGTCGATCGACACCGCAGAATTGATTTTCGAGAATTATCGCCTGCCCGCCGATCACCTGATCGGCGGGGTCGAAGGCCAGGGCTTCTTTCAGGCCACCGGAGGACTGGAACTGGGCCGTATCAACGTCGCTTCGCGGGGTGTCGGCATCGCGGAAGGCGCGCTGAAACTCGCGGCCGAATACGCCCAGATCCGCAAGACCTTCGGCAAGCCGATCTGCGAGCATCAGGCCATTCAGCTCAAGCTCGGCGAAATGGCGACCCGCGCGCGTGCCGCGCGGCTGCTCACGCTCGACGCCGCCCAGGCATTCGACCGCGGCGAACGCTGCGACATGGAGGCGGGCATGGCCAAGTATTTCGCAAGCGAAGCCGCGCTCGAGAACGCGATCGAAGGCATGCGCATCCATGGCGCCTATGGCTATTCGCGAGAATTCGACATCGAGCGCCTGTATCGCGACGCGCCGCTAACCTGCATCGGCGAAGGCACCAACGAAATGCAGCGCATCATCATCTCCAAGCAGCTCATCAAGAGGAACCCCGCGCTATGAAGCCACTCCAGGGTGTGCGCATCGTCTCGGTAGAACAGTTCGGCGCGGGTCCCTACGCCACCATGCTGCTCGCCGATCTCGGCGCCGAAGTCATCAAGATCGAGAACGCGGCGATCGGCGGCGACCCGTCGCGGAAGACCGGCCCGTTCATGCTGGGCACCAATGACAGCGAGTACTTCCAGGCCTTCAATATCAACAAGAAGAGTGTCGCCATCGACCTGCGCAGCGAAGAAGGAAGGGCGGCGCTGAGGGAATTGGCGGCGGGCGCGGACGCCCTTCTCAACAACTTGAGGGGCGACCTGCCCTCGAAGCTCGGCCTCAACTACAGCTCACTGGCGGCGGTCAACCCAAGCATCGTGTGCGTCCATCTTTCGGCCTACGGGCGGGACAACGATCGCGCGTCATGGCCAGGCTATGATTACCTGATGCAGGCGGAAGCGGGCCTCATGCATCTGACCGGCGAGCCTGACGGCCCGCCGTCGCGCCTCGGGGCGCCTTCGATCATCGATCAGACCACCGGACTGACCGCAGCCGTGGGGCTCCTCTCCGCGGTCATTCAGGCGCGCAGCTCCGGCAAGGGCTGCGATGTGGACACCTGCCTGCTCGACGTCGCGCTGCACCAGCTCGGCTATGTCGCGACCTGGTATCTTAACGAGAGCCACATTTCCTCGCGGCAACCGCGCAGCGCCCACTATTCCGTCGCCCCGGTCCAGACCTTTCCAACCTCGGACGGCTGGCTGTTCATCATGTGCATGACCGACAAGTTCTGGGGAGAGCTGATCAAGGCGATCGAAAGGAAGGATCTTGCCTCCGATCCACGCTTCGCTACCCAGGCCTTGCGTCAGGCCAATCGCGATGAGCTGACCTCCATCATCGATGCCGATATGCGCCGGCATTCGACATCCTACTGGCTTGGCAAGCTCAATGGCGTGCTGCCCGTCGCCCCCGTGCTCGATCTGGCGCAGGCGCTCGACAATCCCTTCCTGCAGACCTCGGGAATGATCAATGCCATCTCGCACCCGGCGAAGCCGAACATGCGGGTGCTTGCGAACCCGATCAAGATCAATGGGCAGCGCCCGAGCCAGGCGGCTTGCTCGCCATACGGGGCCGACAATCCGACCTATGTCGGCAAGGCGCGCTCGACTGCGCCGGTTCGTTCTCCATGAAGCTCGAAGGTATCCGCGTCATCGACCTCTCGGTGTTTCTGCCGGGCCCGTATCTTACCCTGGCAATGGCCGACCATGGCGCTGAGGTCATCAAGATCGAAGCCCCCGGCGAGGGAGATCCCGGCCGGCACATCGGGCTTTCCGACGGGCCGAGCACGGTCTTCTTTCGCAATCTCAATCGCGGCAAGAACAGCGTCGTGCTCGACCTGAAGGATCGCGCTCAACGCGACGCCCTGCTCTCGCTTTGCGAGGCGGCCGACGTTTTCGTCGAGTCATTCCGGCCCGGGACAGTGGACCGCCTCGGCGTCGGCTACGAGGCTGTGCGAGCGTACAATCCACGCATTGTCTATTGCTCGATCAGCGCATTCGGGCAGGATGGCGATCTGCGCGGCCGGCCGGCGCACGATCTTGCCCTGGAAGCTGAAAGCGGTCTGCTCAGCATGACGCTGGGAAACGACGGAAAGCCGGCGATGCCCGGCATTCCCGCCGCCGACGTTCTCGCCGGACTTCAGGGATTGTCCGGCGTCCTGATGGCTCTGCTGCGTCGCGAACAGACGGGAGTCGGCGACTACATCGACATCAGCATGCACGAGGTCATGGTCGGCGGGATGTTGAATATCCTGGGGCCTGCATTTGCGGAAAACCGCCAACCGATTCCGGCGCACGAACGCACGACCGGCGGCGCCGCCTTCTATCGCCCCTATGAAACGCTTGATGGCCGCTATCTCGTCCTCGCCGGGCAGGAGCCCAAATTCATTCACAACCTGCTCGGCGCGTTCGGTCGGCCGGATCTGGCCGAACCGTGCCTGCAGGGTCCGGGGCCACATCAAGAGCCTGTCATGGACTTCCTCACCGCTGAATTCCGCAAGAAGACGCTGCCGGAATGGAACGCGTATCTTGCGACGATCGATGTCTGCTATGGCCGTGTCAACACCCTGCCTGAAGCTTTGGCGCACCCGAACCTGATCGCACGCGGGATGATCCGGCGCGATGAGCTGAACCGACGTCATATCGGTCCCCCCATCCGCTTCCGTCACGAGCCCGCCCAGCCCAATCTGCATGAACCTGGGTTGGGTGAGCACACGGCCGCATTCCTCAACGACATCCCAGCTTCGGAGTGACAGCATGCAAAGCTACGATCAGACCGGCCCCCAGCGCTACCGCGAAAGCTTTGGACGGTACTATGACGAATTCAACGTTGGCGATGTCTATGAGCACCGGCCCGGCCGCACCATTACCGAAAGCGACAACACCTGGTTCACCCTGATCACGATGAACACCCATCCCCTGCATTTCGACAAGGAATATGCCGCCAAGTCGGAGTTCAAGCGGCCGCTGGTCAATAGTTGCCTGACCCTGTCGATGGTGGTCGGCATGAGCGTCAGCGACATCAGCCAGAAAGCTGTCGGCAATCTCGGCTGGAACGACATCAAGCTGACGGCCCCCGTATTCGTCGGGGATACGATCTACGCAGAATCGGAGGTGCTCGCGAAGCGAGAATCGACCTCGCGGCCCGGACAAGGACTTGTCACGGTCCGCACAATCGGCAAAAAGGCTGACGGGACACAGTTCATCAGCTTCGAGCGCACCGCGCTGATCGCCAAGAGAGGTTATGGGATCGAAGATTGACACGAAGGCACGTCGCAGCGGCACGCCGAAAGGCAGGCCGCCGAGCCGTGCGCCGGCCAACGTCAAGTCCGACGAACCACTCTATCTCCAGGTTGTCCGTGCCTTGAAGGACGAGATCGTAAGCGGTGTCTATCCTGTGGGATCGCAGCTTCCGACCGAAGAGGAGCTGTGCGAACGATTCGCGGTCAGCCGCTACACGGTGCGGGAAGCCCTGAGACGACTGCGCGAGGACAATCTGGTCTCCTCGCGTCAAGGCGCTGGCACGACGGTCGTCCCTCCCCGACCCGCCGATTCCTTTGTCCACGAGGTCATGTCGATCAACGACCTCGTGGCCTTCGCGACCGGCGTGCGCTTCGCGATCGACACGATCGAAATGATCGAGATCGACGACAAGCTCGCCGCGCGGACCGGAATCGCAAGCGGCGAACATTGGCTTTCGGTGCGCGGCTTCCGCCACACCGAGGGCAGCGAACTTCCCGTATGCTGGACCGAGGTCTATATCAACAGAGAGTTTGCCGCGGTCGGCCGGCTATTGCAGCGCCACAGAGGGCCGATCTTCCATTTGATCGAGGATCTGTTCGGCCAAAGCATCGTCGAAGTTCACCAGGAGATCGCCGCGGCTTTGATTTCGCCCGCCCTGGCGAGCGGACTGAAAGTGAAAGCCGGAACGACGGCGCTCGAAGTGCAGCGTACCTACAAGTTGGCGACGGGAAAGATCGCGCAGGTCGCCATCAATACGCACCCGGCCTCGCGGTTCCGCCACTCGATGACGATGCGGCGCGTGAGGGGATGATTTGCGGCCAGATCTGCAACCTCAGAACGATCTTGGTGAGTCCCTAACCACGCCGCGGCGCGACCATCAGGGCCCGAACAAGAGCTCGCCGGTCGCCAGGTCTCGCCTCCACGCGCCACGAAAGACTTCACCGGAATTGCTGGATTCGAAGCGGCCCACGATGTAGGGACGCCAGTTGATCATGTAAGCCTGGAATCTCGGATCGTTCCGGGGAAAGGCTTGGTCGCAAGATGTGCCACGGCTATCAACGACGAATGTCTGCCCCTCCTGCACGCCTTTGATGGCTTCAATCACGCGTACTCTGATCAGAGGCGTCGATCTCCAGTCGTCGCCGTTGACCCATGGTGGCCTCAAGAGCTGAATCGGCTCGACGCGCGCGATGACCGGCTCGTCCCGGGCCCCCGCTGGCAGCGAGTCCAACAGGGTGCTCGTATGCCACTGCACGTGACGGCAGGCATCATGCTCATCCTGGATGCTCTTTTGAGTCCCACGCGACCTTTTTGTGTGTCGCACCGGCTGCGGAATCATTGAGATTTTCGGTTTCCGGACGCTCCGGGACACGAAGTTTCGACAGAAACGTAATCGATACTGCAAGTATAAACAACTTATGGTAGTCTTATGCTACATGAGAACTCGCACTGGCTGGATTCGAGTACGGCATAGCACCAAGAATTGGGAGCCCCGCGATCATGGCTGAACCGTTAAGGCCTCTACTTGAAGCGCTATCCGCGGAGCCAGGGACGAAGAACTTTTCCGGTGAAATTCGCTCCGCCGAGGACCTTTTGAGTTCAGAAGCGCTGGCGAAGCTGGAAGCGCGTCATGCTGGCATTTTCGCGATCGTTTTGGTCGACGAGAAGATCGATGTCTCGGTATTTCAATACTTGAAGAGCGATTCCATCGCCAACGACACCGGACCAAATGTCTTCGCCCTTTACGAAGGGGCACCTAAGTCCCGAGTCGTTCGCGACGTCAAGATCGATGGACTAGGAGCAATTCGGACCGAGAGCCCGGTTGTTGCTTTCGCACGAAGCCTTTTTCCCAACAATCAAATCATCTTTCCCGGTGTGGTGATTGCTGAGCGCCTTACAGGCAAGGAGGCCGTGTTCGTCCCGCTCAATTCCGGGGTACAGTCTGATGTGACCGACCGTCTCAGAAAACTCTGGGGCCTCATCAGTGACTCCTGGAAAGCCCGCACCAAGGACAAGGCATTTACTCAGGCGTTAGGCGAACTCCTGGCCCTAAGGGGCATCCCCTATTCTCGAAGCGAAGGCATTTCGGTTCGGGAGCATCTCACGATCCTCCTTCGGGCGCTCTGGGACATACGCCGGGACCTGCTTGCATTGATTCCGGTTGTCGGAAAGGCATTCGGGAAGAAAGCGAAGGAGTAAGCGATGGTGCAACTTCGCGGCTCGCCCATCCTGCACATAGCCCAGAGCCTCTTTGGGCAAATGAGAGCTTTCGGAATCCTCGCCAATCACTCCACAAGAGCATCTGAGGTTCTCAATTCGGCAATCCTTCCGCGACTGGCATTCCTCAAGATGCTGCTGGCAGCGCTGGACCACATTGATCCGGAAGCATCGCGCGAGCCGATCGCTTCAGGTGATCCCATCATCTATAATACTTTGGACTGGCCGCCGACTGCCCCACCCGCTGGCGTGTTTGAACCGTCGGGAAACGTTCCGCTCGAACGGCACCTGAACTCGTGGTACCTGAGCTGGAATCTTCAATTGGGAGAAAGTCCGCAATCGGCGATGATTCTGAAGGTTGTCAGAGCCGCCCTGTGGCTCATGAAGAGCCCAAGCGGAATCGATGCGGCAATTCAATACGTCATCGATCTTCAGGTCAAAGGCGTGATCGTCGACCGGCTGGTGGCCATACAGGCGATGATTTGGTTACTCAGGGCTCGCCGCTGCGTTCACGATGACTCCGACCTGGCTGACTTCTTCCTCGAGCACGCGCCGTCGAGTGCGTCGGAATGGACGCGCGCGCAGTTCAAGGAATTCAATCTCGACAAACCGGCGGTTCGACCCGAGTTGACCGACGATCTTTCGCTGCTTCTCGACCGAGCGGAAAGTGAAATTGACCAAGTGTTGAGTGCCGATTCCTACGATGCGTGGTTGCTCGGGCAAATGGCCCTTCATCCAATGCTCAGCACCGTCGTTTCGGTCTTTCACGAATTCCAGGTTCAGGACGAATTGCAGTTCGTTACGAAATTGACGCGTCTTGAAGAGATCAGGGCCGACGCAGGCGGATTCGGAAGGCTCTTTCGAATATGGAGTGGCCAATTCCTCACGTTCAAATATACGTCAGATTTCACGATGTGCGCGACCGCTTGCTGCCTTTTGAGTGGCAAGACGGCGGATTGGAAAGACCGCATGCTCGATGAACGGGCACTGGTACCTACATGCCTGCAGCATCTCGTCACGGAATTCGGAATCAGAGAGCATCCCTTGCCGGATGGATGGGCGCGGATTTCAGAAACTCTGGCTCCCATTGCTGGGCCAACGCTGCTTCACGACGACGCTTATATGTTTAGCCGGGTCGAACTATTTCAGCCGGACGAGATCGAAAACGCTCCCAGTCTTGCAGAGTTCCTGGAATCTATCGGCTCTTCCAGAGATCTCGCGATGAAGAACGCGGTGATCCAGTTGCTCTGCAAGCAAGCTCCGTCGCGGAATGGGCAGATCACTTTCTCCGAAAGTTCGTCGGAAGAGATCGGCGATATTGAGCGTTTGGAGGCGATCTCTGCTCAGTACAATCAAAAGTATGCACAAATAGGATCTGAGGATATGTCACGGGAGGCGGTCGATTTATTTCGAGCCGTCGGCAAATTTGATCCAGACGAAGCCGAGTCTGCCCTGCGCGGTTTGTATCGCAGCATTTGCGCTGACGAGATCGACGACTTCATCAATCGGGCCTTCGAACAAGGCAAGGCTGGTTCGGCACGCGAGTGCTTCGACAGATTGTGCTATCTATACCCTTACTTTCATTCCGGACAGGCAGAACGCGCCGTCCGCTTGGACGAAGATGGCCAAACTCATGCCGCCCTGAATTGCATGTTGAGGGCGATCATCCTCGAGCCACGGGAGGCCACGCGCTGGCACTCGCTCGGTGTTATCTTGAAAAAACTAGGAAGAAACGACGATGCAATACTAGCCTACGGTCTGGCTAAAATCGTTCACGACGAGGAAGCGAAGTCCACCCAGCGCTGAACCGCCCCCGAGCGCCACAGCGAATACCGGCCCCTCTCTCGACGTGCGCCACAATGCTTGGCGCAGCCTCTTGTCCACGGTGGACGTTCGGCATCGTGTTCCGCGCCTCAGGTCCATCTCCGGAGCCGTCGCCGCTCGTCGTCCGTCTTCTTCCGCAGATATTCGAATCCTTGGTTCACTCACAGACGTCAGGTGTTTTGGAAAAGCACAGACTTTGCTGCGTAGCCGCGAGAAACAGGGCACCGGCGCGCCGGTTGCACATTGCGGGCCTTGTCGGCTGCCTTCGCGCGCCAACTGCGCTAGAGTGCGGGAGCTGGCCTGATCGTCAGGAGCCCGCATGTCTATGGCAATCTCAACACTCGGCGGCGTCGGCCTCTTCCTGCTGGGCATGACCGTGATGACGGACGGCCTGAAGGCGCTGGCCGGGTCCGCCCTGCGCACGGTGCTAGCCAAGGCGGCGGCGACGCCGCTGCACGGCTCCTTCTGGGGCGCTATCATCACGCTTCTGGTGCAGTCCTCCAGCGCAACGACCATGACGACGATCGGTCTCGTCAGCGCGGGCCTGCTGACGTTCCAGCAAGGGTTGGGCCTCGTCTTCGGGGCGAATGTCGGCACCACGGGGACCGGCTGGCTGGTCGCGCTCATCGGCGTCCGCGTCTCGCTCACCGCCGCGGCACTGCCGATGATCTTTGTTGGCGCGTTGACCAAGCTTCTGGCTCGCGGGCGAATATCCGGGATGGGCGCCGCTTTGGCCGGGTTCGGGCTTGTGCTTTTTGGGTTGACGACCCTGCAGCAGGGCATGGGCGGGCTGGCCGAACGGTTGCACCCGGCGGACCTGCCTACCGTTCTCGCCAGTCCCGAAGCCGGGTGGTGGTCGGGCCTGTTCGGCGTGCTGGTGCTGGTCGTGGTCGGGCTGGTGATGACCGCGCTGATGCAGTCGTCAACGGCCGCCGTCGCGGTCACGTTGTCCGCCTACTTCGCCGGTGCGGTCGGACTGGACCAGGCCTGTGCGCTGATCATCGGCCAGAACATCGGAACAGCGACGAGTTCCGGCCTGGCCGCGATTGGCGCAAGCACCACGGCCAAGCGGCTGGCCATCGCTTATGTCCTTTTCAAGCTTATCGCCGCCGTTATCGCGCTGGTGCTTTTCCCCGTCGTCATCCCTCTGCTCGTGCGTGCCTCGAGCACCGTCGATGGCGTCACGTTGCTGGCCGGGTATCACACGGCGTATAATGTTGTCGGCGTGGTGGTGCTGCTGCCGTTTGTCAACTGGTTCACGCGACTGGTCGAGCGTATTCTGCCCGAGCGTGGCTCGCCGCTCACGCGGTGCCTCGATCCTTCCGCGCTTGCGAGCCCGATCGTGGCCGTGGAAGCGGTGCGGCGAACGATCGCGCGCGCGCTCGCAACGGTATGCGCTTCGATCGAGGCGGCGCTGGCCGGCCGCGCTGAACCGATCCGTCTGGGGAAGGACGCCGCATCGGTGCAGGATGCGGCCGATGCCTTGCGCCAGGCACAAATATTCCTGTCGGATGTGACCGGACCGCCTGAGACCGACGACGAGCAACAGCGTCTCACGAGCACACTGCACGCACTCGACCACGCATCTCGACTGACGGAAATGGCGAATAACGGAATCAATTTCGGCTCGGTGGGTGGCGGACCGGAGGACATCCGCGCCGCAGAGCTATGCGCAGAAGCGATGCGAGGCGCGGCCGCGATCGCGCGCGGCGTGGCGGCGCCCCG
>NZ_PSRR01000185.1 GCF_004296405.1 Bradyrhizobium sp. Leo170 | reverse complement strand
CGGAATCCATCGGGCGGCACGCGCCAGCGGCGAAATGGATTCCGGGCTCGCGCTCCGCGCGCCCCGGAATGACAGCGAGCGGTCCCGGGTTGCGGACGTGGAGAAGGGCGGAACGCGGGTTCCGCCCTTGTCGTTTAAGAACGGGCCATCATTTTTCGGGGTATAATCGCCAGGGAAGGCCGAATCGCCGTGTCGACGGCCGTTTGCGGCCGGTACATTCGCCGTTCCCGAAAGGCCCGAAGCTCACGCCATGAACCAGTATCACGACCTGCTCGAACGCATCCTCGCCGATGGTGCGGAGAAGCACGACCGTACCGGCACCGGGACGCTGTCGATCTTCGGCCACCAGATGCGCTTCAACCTGTCGGCCGGCTTCCCGATGCTGACGACCAAGCGGCTGCCGCTGAAGGCGATCGTGCATGAACTGCTCTGGTTCCTCGCCGGCGACACCAACATCAAATATCTGCGCGACAACGGCGTCACCATCTGGGACGAATGGGCCGACGCCAATGGCGATCTCGGCCCGGTCTATGGATCGCAATGGCGCTCCTGGCCGGCGCCCGACGGCCGCAGCATCGACCAGATCGCGAACGTGATCGACATGATCAAGCGCAATCCGGATTCGCGCCGCCTGATCGTCAGCGCCTGGAATCCGGCCGACGTCGACAAGATGGCGCTGCCGCCCTGCCACTGCCTGTTCCAGTTCTATGTCGCCAACGGCAAACTGTCCTGCCAGCTCTACCAGCGCTCCGGCGATGTCTTCCTCGGCGTGCCCTTCAACATCGCCTCCTATGCGCTCCTCACCATGATGGTGGCGCAGGTGACGGGACTGAAGCTCGGCGATTTCGTGCACTCGCTCGGCGACACGCACCTCTATTCCAACCATATCGAGCAGGCGCGGCTGCAGCTCACGCGTCCGACCCGGCCGCTACCGGTGATGAAGATCAATCCCGACGTGAAGGACATCTTCGCCTTCCGCTACGAGGATTTCAAACTTGAGGGCTACGACCCGCACCCGCACATCAAGGCCGAAGTCGCGGTGTGAGCTTAAGGATGTCGCTGACCATCCGCCGTGCGCGTGCCGATGAAGCCGGGCTCGTCTACGCGCTCGTTCGCGAGCTTGCCGAATACGAGAAGCTGCTCCACGAGGTGAAGGCCACCGAAGCCGACATTGCCGAGGCGCTGTTCGGCGACAATCCGCGGCTCGCGTGCGACATCGCCGAGTGGAACGGGGAGCCTGCGGGCTTTGCGCTCTGGTTCGTCAATTTCTCCAGCTTCGCCGGCAAGCACGGGATCTATCTGGAGGATCTGTTCGTCCGCCCGGCGCTGCGTGGCAAGGGCATCGGCAAGGCGCTGCTCGTCCATCTTGCGAGGGAATGTGTCGCCAACGGCTGGGCGCGATTACAGTGGGCGGTGCTCGACTGGAATACGCCGTCGATCGAATTCTACAAATCGCTCGGTGCCGTCATGATGGACGAATGGACATTGTGCCGCGTCACCGGTCCGGCGCTGCAGGCGCTGGCGGATGGGGCGCGCTGATGGCGGCGCTGCCCAGAGGAACATTGCAGCGTTTGGCGCTGGCTAAGATTGAGGATGCCCGTCTCTTGTACGAGAATAGTCGCTTCTCGAACTCCTATTATCTTTATGGCTACGGCATCGAGCTTGGCCTGAAGGCCTGCATAGCGCGCCAGATGGTGGCCGAAACCGTGCCGGACAAAGCCGTATTGCGTGGGTTTTTCGATCATGACGTAACAAAGTTGGTAGGTCTGGCGGGGCTTGCCGAGTTTCTCAAAACAGCGCGTGAAAATCCCGAATTTGACGTTCGCTGGGCCATCGCAAGCGAATGGTCGGCTGAGTCCCGATATGATATGATCGATGCCGTAACGGCGGCTGCCATGAGGGATGCTGTCGAGAATTCAGAATTTGGGATCATGCAATGGCTGCAGCGGTTTTGGTAGACGCTGATGTCGATATGGGAGGTGAACTCGTCAGAATTCTCGACGAGGCTAAATTCCCGGTGACTGGTGCTGCCTGGATTTTCTTTCCTGATGTCGGGGAATGGCGGCTCGTTATTCGTACGCCCAAGGCAGAGAAAAACTTGCAACAAGCTTTGCTTGAAATAGCCGTCGCGCTCGACAACCGAGGCGATCTGAGGAAGCGGCTCGACCTATCGAGAGTAAAGGTGGTTCCACCCAAGGACAAAATGCTCGCCGCAATGGGTAGTGTTGTTAGGGTAGACGGCATTTCGACGGTCCGCTTCAGTCGAAATGTCATCGATGGCGTGCTGATAGACGATGCGTTGATCTATCGCTTGGCTGCATGATTGCCGCGGAATGAATTCAGTTCCTGAGATCGTGCTGATCGCAGCGGTTGCCGAGAACGGCGTGATCGGGCGCGACAATGCGATCCCGTGGCGCTTGAAGAGCGACCAGCAGCGCTTCAGGGCCATCACCATGAACAGGCCGGTGGTGATGGGGCGCAAGACCTTCGAGTCCCTGCGCAGGCCGCTCCCCGGTCGGACCAACATCGTGGTGACGCGCGACGCGAACTATCGCGCTCCCGGCGCGATCGTCACCCAGTCGTTCGAGAACGCCCGCGCGATCGCGCTCGGCGATGCGCTGCGGCGTTTCGCCACCGAAATCGCCGTCATCGGCGGCGCCGAGATCTACGCGCAATGGATCGATAGCGCCGACCGGCTCGAAATCACCGAAGTGCATGCGCGGCCGGAAGGCGATACGCATTTCGCCACAATTGACACGGCGAAATGGGAAGAAGTGGCGCGGGTGCGAAATCCGGCCGGGCCGACTGACAGCGTCGATTTTTCCTATGTGACATATAGTCGGCGTGTCCAGCGTTAACCCCGCTAGCCAATGTTTGCATTGACAATTATGTCCGCAGGCATAGCTCGTTCAGCTTGGAAGCTTGCGTTGTAAGGGGCCATTCGGTCCCCTATAAAGCCGGGCGGACTGACGAGGCCGGGCGTCCATCAATCCATCCCGGGCTTGCCGAGGAGAAGCTTTAATGCCGTGGAAGAATCAAGGCGGGGGGCCGTGGGGCTCGGGTCCGAAGGGCCCATGGGGCTCCGGTCCACAATCGGTCGGGCCGCGCCCGCCGGATCTTGAGGACCTCCTGCGCCGCGGCCAGGACCGGCTGCAGCAGCTCCTGCCCGGCGGCCATTTCAGCAGCATGGGGATCGCGCTTGTCGTGGTCGGCGCGCTCGCGATCTGGGGCCTGTCCGGCTTCTTCCGGGTCCAGTCGGAAGAACTCGGCGTCGTCCTGCGCTTTGGCAAGCACGTGCGCACGGTGCAGCCGGGCTTGAACTATCATTTGCCCTATCCGATCGAGACAGTGCTGCTGCCGAAGGCGCTGCGCGTCTCCACCATTTCGATCGGCATGACCCTGATCGACGACCCGGCGCGGCGCGGCCGCACCATGCGCGACGTGCCGGAAGAGAGCCTGATGCTGACCGGCGACGAGAACATCGTCGACGTCGATTTCACCGTGCTGTGGCGGATCAAGCCCGACGGCGTCGGCGACTTCCTGTTCAACATCCAGAACCCCGAAGGCACCGTGAAGGCGGTGGCGGAGAGCGCCATGCGCGAGGTGATCGGCCGGTCACAGATCCAGCCGATCCTCACCGGCGCGCGCACCACCACCGAGCAGAACGTGCAGGAACTGATGCAGAAGACGCTCGATACCTACGGCGCCGGCGTCCTGATCACCCAGGTGCAGATGCAGAAGGTCGATCCGCCGCAGCAGGTGATCGACTCGTTCCGCGACGTCCAGGCGGCGCGCGCCGACCTCGAGCGGTTGCAGAACGAGGCGCAGACCTATGCCAACCGCGTGATACCGGAGGCGCGCGGCCGCTCCGCCCAGATCGTGCAGGCGGCCGAAGGCTACAAGGAGCAGGCGGTGGCGGAGGCCAAGGGCCAGAGTGCGCGCTTCCTGAAAGTCTATGACGAATACAAGAAGGCCCCCGACGTGACGCGGCAACGCATTTACCTGGAGACGATGGAACGCATCCTCGGTGGCTCCGAGAAACTGGTCTATGACGGCGGCAACGGGTCCGGCCAGAACATCGTGCCGTATCTGCCGCTGAGCGAGCTGACGCCGCGGCGTCCGTCCGCCACCACCGGTCAGCAGCAGGGCGGAGGCACGCGATGAGGTCGCCCGTCACCGGCATTGCCGCGCTGATCATCCTGCTGGTGCTGGTCATCATCGGCTACAGCTCTGTCTTCACCGTGCAGCAGACCGAACAGGTCCTGGTGGTCCGGCTCGGCGAGCCCGTCCGCGTGGTCACCGAACCCGGCCTCAACTTCAAGGCGCCGTTCATCGATTCCGTGATCTCGATCGACAAGCGCATCCTCGACCTGGAAAACCCGTCGCAGGAAGTGATCGCCTCCGACCAGAAGCGGCTGGTGGTCGACGCCTTCGCCCGCTACCGCATCAAGAACGCGCTGCGCTTCTATCAGAGCGTCGGCACGATCCAGGCGGCCAACGTGCAGTTGACGACGCTGCTCAACGCGGCGCTGCGCCGCGTGCTCGGCGAGGTCACCTTCATCAACGTCGTCCGCGACGAGCGCGAGAGGTTGATGGCGCGGATCCGCGACCAGCTCGACCACGAGGCCGACGGCTACGGCATCCAGGTCGTCGACGTCCGCATCCGCCGCGCCGACCTCCCGGAGCAGAACAGCCAGGCGGTCTACCAGCGGATGCAGACCGAGCGTCAGCGCGAGGCGGCCGAATTCCGCGCCCAGGGCGGTCAGAAGGCGCAGGAGATCCGCTCCAAGGCGGATCGTGAGGCAACCGTCATCGTCGCTGAGGCCAATTCGACCGCGGAGCAGGTGCGCGGCGAGGGCGACGCCGAGCGCAACCGGCTGTTTGCCGAAGCCTATGGCAAGGATGCGGATTTCTTCGCGTTCTACCGTTCGATGTCGGCCTATGAGAACGGCCTGCGCGCCAACGACACCCGCTTCCTGTTGCGCCCGGACTCCGATTTCTTCAAATATTTCGGCAGCGCGTCCGGCCGTCCGCTGGCCGTCGGTCCGTCGGCAACGGCCGCCGCGCCGAAGCAGCAGTAACCGCATCACGAGGGCGAAGCATCCGCTTCGCCCCTTAGCCAAGAAGAAACGCCCGGACGAGAGGTCGCCATCCGATGAGGTCCATAGCGTTCGCCGACTTCCTCATCGGTGTGGGAATTCTGTTCGTGCTCGAGGGCCTGATGTTCGCGGCAAGCCCGAACTGGATGCGGCGCGCGATGAAAAGCGCGCTGGCAACCCCGGACAATGTGTTGCGCGTGGTCGGGATCGGATCGGCGGTGGGTGGCTTGATCCTGATCTGGCTGGTGCGGCGCTGAGCATCGTTGCGAACTCTCGCGTCGTCATGCCCGGGCAAAAGCGCGAAGCGCGTCTTCGCGCAGATGTCCCGGGCATCCACGTTCTTCGCCGCCGTCGCAAAGGGCGTGGATAGCCGGGACCCGGCTACGCCAAGGCTTCGCCGGGCACGCCAGTGTTGGTCCGGCGAAGCGACAGCGAAGACGGACAAGCCCGGCCACGACGGAAAAAATTGGCTGGCCGGAACTTATCGGTCCAACGCAATCGTGAGCCGTAGGGCGCCGGTTTTTCGCCGGAATGGTTGTCTCAAATGCTTGCGCGGCCACCCCGTTCGGGCGCACTGTGGGCGGAATATCGTATTTCCTGGAGAGAAGCTGACATGACCGGTGCCAGACCCGCCTTGAGCCGTCGCCTGCGCCTGATGGGAGCCGCGATTGCCATCGGCGCCGCCGGCGTGCTTGCCTCAGTGCCGGCGGCCTTCGCGCGAGGACCCGACGGCATCGCCGACGTTGCCGAAAAGGTGATCGATGCGGTCGTGAACATCTCGACGTCGCAGACGGTGGAGGCCAAGGGCGGCGGCGCCATGCCGCAACTGCCGCCGGGCTCGCCCTTCGAGGAGTTCTTCGACGACTTCTTCAAGAACCGCCGCGGCCCCGGTGGCGGCAAGGGCGGGGACAAGAACGGCGAGTTTCAGCCGCGCAAGACCAACTCGCTCGGCTCCGGCTTCATCGTCGACACCGCAGGCATCGTGGTGACCAACAACCACGTGATTGCCGATGCCGACGAGATCAACATCATCATGAACGACGGCACCAAGGTTAAGGCGGAGCTGGTCGGCGTCGACAAGAAGACCGATCTCGCCGTCCTGAAGTTCAAGCCGCCGAAGCCGCTGACTGCGGTGAAGTTCGGCGATTCCGACAAGCTCAGGCTCGGCGAATGGGTAATCGCGATCGGCAACCCCTTCAGCCTCGGCGGCTCGGTGACCGCCGGCATCGTGTCGGCGCGCAACCGCGACATCAGCCAGGGTCCCTACGACAGCTACATCCAGACCGACGCCGCCATCAACCGCGGCAATTCGGGTGGACCGCTGTTCAACCTCGATGGCGAAGTGGTCGGCGTCAACACACTGATCATCTCGCCGACCGGCGGCTCGATCGGCCTCGGCTTTGCCGTGCCGTCGAAGACGGTCGCTGCCGTCGTGGATCAACTGCAGAAATTTGGCGAGCTGCGCCGCGGCTGGCTCGGCGTCCGAATCCAGCAGGTCACCGACGAGATCGCCGACAGCCTCAACATCAAGCCGGCGCGTGGCGCGCTGGTCGCGGGCATTGACGACAAGGGGCCGGCGAAACCCGCGGGCATCGAGCCTGGCGACGTCGTGGTCAAGTTCGACGGCAAGGACGTCAAGGATCCCAAGGATCTCTCGCGCGTCGTTGCGGACACCGCCGTCGGCAAGGAAGTCGACGTCGTCGTCATCCGCAAGGGCAATGAGGAGACCAAGCGGGTCACGCTCGGCCGGCTCGAGGACACCGACAAGGTGCAGCAGGCCAACGCCAAGACCAAGGACGAGCCGGCGGAGAAGCCGGTGACGCAGAAGGCGCTCGGGCTCGATCTTGCGGTGCTGAACAAGGATCTCCGCACCAAGTACAAGATCAAGGACAGCGTGAAGGGCGTGATCATCACCGGCGTCGATGGTACCTCCGATGCCGCCGAAAAGCGCCTGTCTGCCGGCGACGTCATCGTCGAGGTCGCGCAGGAAGCGGTCGCGAGCGCCGCCGACATCAAGAAGCGCGTCGACCAGTTGAAGAAGGACGGCAAGAAGTCGGTCCTCCTGCTCGTCTCCAACGGCGACGGAGAACTGCGCTTCGTGGCGCTGAGCGTGCAGTAACGCGCCGCAGGCCGTTCCGCGCTCGACTGTCATACTCCGCGAAGGCGGAGTATCCAGTAATCGCCGGCGTGAATAACAGGCCGCGCTGGAATACTGGGTCAGCCGCCTTCGCGGGTGACGACGGGTGAGGGCCTATCCCTCGACGAATTCATCCCGCCGATAGCCCTGTGCGTAGAGCAGCGCGGTGAGGTCGCCGTGGTCGATCCGCGCTGCCGCGGCCGCTGCGACCGCGGGCTTGGCGTGGTAGGCGACGCCGAGGCCGGCGGCCTCGATCATGCCGAGGTCGTTGGCGCCGTCGCCGACGACCAGCGTGTCGATGGCATCGAGGTCGAAGGCCTCGCGCAGCTCGATCAGCGTGGCGAGCTTGGTGGCGCGGCCGACGATTGGCTCCTTCACCTCGCCCACGAGCTTGCCGTCGCGCGCGATCAGCTCATTGGCGCGGTTCTCCTGGAAGCCGATCTTGGCGGCGATCGCGTTGGTGAACAGCGTGAAGCCGCCCGAGATCAGGCAGGTCCAGGCGCCATTGGCGCGCATGGTCATCACCAGTTCGCGGCCACCCGGCGTTGGCGTGATGCGCTTTTCCAGGACCTCGTCGACCACGCTCACGGGTAGGTCCTTCAATAGTGCGACGCGCTCGCGCAGCGCCGGCTCGAAGGCGATCTCGCCGCGCATCGCGCGCTCGGTGATTTTTGAGACATGCTCCTTCAGCCCGGCGAAATCGGCGAGCTCGTCGACGCATTCCTGACCGATCATGGTGGAGTCCATGTCGGCGAGAAAAAGCTTCTTGCGCCTGAAGGCGCGAGGCTGCACCACAATATCGATCGGCAGGTCGCCGCGCGCCTGTTGCAGGCGGGCTTCGATCGCCTTGATATCCTCGCTGCCGTCAAAGGGGATGTCGACGGCGACCTCGTCGAACAGCCACTGCGCCGCGCCGGGCGAGGGCAGGACGGCCAGCGCGCCGTCGACGATGGTGGAGTCGAGCGCCGGATTGGCGGGATTGCAGATGAGGGTGGCGACGAGCGACATGGCGGCGGCTTCGCAAGCTGGGACAAGAGCGGTGCTTATCGCAGGGCCGACCGCCAGCGGCAAGTCGGCGCTGGCACTTGACCTTGCGCAAAGGGCTCGCGGTGTCGTGATCAACACCGACTCGATGCAGGTCTATCGCGACCTCCGCATCATCACGGCGCGGCCGACGATCGAGGAGGAGGCGCAGGTCGCGCACCGCCTCTACGGCCATGTCGACGCCGGCGTGAATTTCTCCGCCGGCGCCTGGGTCGCGGATGCTGCGAAGGTGCTTTCCGAGGTGCGCGCCGAGAACCGCCTGCCGATCTTCATCGGCGGCTCGGGCCTGTATTTCAAGGCGCTCACCCGCGGGCTGTCGGCGGTGCCGCCGATTGCTGCCGAGGTGCGCGAGGGTGTGCGCGCGCGGCTCGATCGCGACGGAGTCGAGGCGCTGCATGCGGAACTTTCCCGGCGCGACCCCGCCTATGCCGAGCGCCTGAAACCGCGCGATCGCACCCGGATCTCTCGCGCGCTCGAAGTCGTCGAGGCGACCGGCCGCTCGCTGACCGAATGGCATCGCGACGGCCTGCCGCCGCTCTTGCCATCAGGCGAATTCGCTGCCCTGTTCCTCGCGCCCCAACGCGACGAGCTCTATGCACGGATCGATGCCCGGTTCGAGGCGATGCTGAATGCCGGCGCGCTGGAAGAGGTGGCAAAGCTCGCGGCGCGCCATCTCGATCCCTTGCTGCCGGCGATGAAGGCCCACGGCGTGCCGGCCCTGATCCGGCACCTCAACGGCGAGATCAGCCGCGAGGAGGCGTCCGAGATCGGCCGCGCCGACACCCGCCATTACGCGAAACGCCAGTTCACCTGGTTCCGCCACCAATTGCCGGAATTCGAATGGGTGGCGCCCGAAGCGGCGAGAGGATGGCTGGAGGCACGTCTCCCGTAGTCCCGTAGCCCGGATGGAGCGCAGCGCAATCCGGGACTTCTCCACCTCCGGGACGCGCTGCCTCGGATTACGCTTACGCTCCATCCGGGCTACGGCTCGCGTAGCCTGGATGGAGCGGAGCGCGAGGTACGGCGCTTCTGCCATGCGCGCAAAAGCACTCGCCGAACGCCAGGAACCCCGCTACATTACGAAAAGTCGCGCTGAACGCGTCCCTGCCTTGACATTCGGGCATTGGTCGGTATGTTCGCGCAACCTTTGGGAAGCCTGAGCCGCCTATGCGTAATATTATTACCAAACTCATCGTCGTCGTACCCAGGCACACCGCCGGGGATGGCTAGCGGCCATCTGACAGACAGGCGGTGTGCATGGGGCCTCTCGGGCCCTTTTTTATTTCCCAAATCAAAGACTTAACGCCGCGCCAAGACAGCGCATCCGGAGCCAGCCATGAAAGACAAGAGCCACGATCCGAACCAGATGACGGGAGCCGCGATGATCGTCCGCGCGCTGATCGATCATGGCGTGCAGCACCTTTTCGGCTATCCCGGCGGCGCGGTGCTGCCGATCTATGACGAGATCTTTCAGCAGAGCGAGGTCGAGCACATCCTGGTGCGCCACGAGCAGGGCGCCGGCCACGCCGCCGAGGGCTACGCGCGCTCGACCGGCAAGCCCGGCGTCGTGCTGGTGACCTCCGGCCCGGGCGCCACCAACATGGTGACGGCGCTGACCGACGCGCTGATGGATTCGATTCCCCTGGTCTGCATCACCGGCCAGGTGCCGACGCATCTGATCGGCAACGACGCGTTCCAGGAATGCGACACGGTCGGCATCACGCGCCCCTGCACCAAGCACAACTGGCTGGTGCGCAACGTCAACGACCTCGCGAAGGTCCTGCATGAGGCGTTCTACGTCGCGACCTCCGGCCGTCCGGGTCCGGTCGTGGTCGACGTCCCGAAGGACGTGCAGTTCGCGGTCGGCACCTACCATCCGCCGCGCAAGTCCGACGTTCACATCTCCTACGCGCCGCGCGTCAAGGGCGATGCGGCCCAGATCCGCAAAGCGGTGGCGCTGCTCGCGTCCGCCAAGCGTCCGGTGATCTACAGCGGCGGCGGCGTCATCAATTCCGGCCCCGAGGCCTCCAAGCTGCTGCGCGATCTCGTCGAGTTCACCGGCTTCCCGATCACCTCGACCTTGATGGGCCTCGGCGCCTATCCGGCCTCGGGCAAGAACTGGCTCGGCATGCTCGGCATGCACGGCACCTACGAAGCCAACATGACCATGCATGATTGCGACGTCATGCTGTGCGTCGGCGCGCGCTTCGACGACCGCATCACCGGCCGCACCGATGCGTTCTCGCCGGGCTCGAAGAAGATCCACATCGACATCGACCCGTCCTCGATCAACAAGAACATCCGCGTCGACGTGCCGATCATCGGCGATGTCGGCAACGTGCTCGGCGACCTGCTGCAGGTGTTCAAGGCGGAAGCGAAGCGGCCGGACATCAAGGCGTGGTGGCAGCAGATCGCGCAATGGCGCGCGCGCAACTCGCTGTCCTACCGCAAGAACAACGACATCATCCTGCCGCAGTATGCGATCCAGCGCCTGTTCGAGCTGACGCGCGGCAAGGATACCTACATCACGACCGAAGTCGGCCAGCACCAGATGTGGGCGGCGCAGTTCTACGGCTTCGAGGAGCCGCACCGCTGGATGACCTCCGGCGCCTCGGCACCATGGGCTATGGCCTGCCGGCCGCGGTCGGCGTGCAGGTGGCGCATCCCGACAGCCTCGTCATCGACATCGCCGGCGACGCCTCGGTGCAGATGACGATCCAGGAAATGTCGACGGCGGTTCAGTATGAACTGCCGATCAAGATCTTCATCCTCAACAACCAGTACATGGGCATGGTCCGGCAGTGGCAGCAGCTCCTGCACGGCAACCGCTTGTCGCATTCCTATACCGAGGCGCTGCCGGATTTCGTCAAGCTCGCCGAAGCCTATGGCGGCGTCGGCCTGCAGGTGACCAAGCCCGCCGATCTCGACGGCGCGATCAAGGAGATGATCGCGATCAAGCGCCCGGTGCTGTTCGACTGCCGCGTCGCCGCGCTCGAGAACTGCTTCCCGATGATCCCCTCCGGCAAGGCGCACAACGAGATGCTGTTGCCCGAAGAGGCGACCGACGATGCAACCGCGATCGCCTTCGCCGGCGGCAAGGCGCTGGTGTGAGATGGACTGATGTTCGACCTTGGACAGCTCGAGCGCGCGCAGGCGATTGTCGGCACCGCGGTGCCGCCGACGCCGGTGCATGCCTGGCCGCTGCTAGCTGAGCGGCTGGGTGCGGATGTCCTGGTCAAGCATGAGAACCACACGCCGACTGGCGCCTTCAAGGTGCGCGGCGGGCTCGTCTATCTCGATCGTCTGAAGCGCGAGCAGCCTGATACGCCGGGGATCATCTCGGCGACGCGCGGCAATCACGGCCAGAGTCTCGCCTTCGCCGCGCGCCGTCATGGGGTGCCGGCGACGATCTACGTGCCGCATGGCAATTCGGTCGAGAAGAACCGCGCCATGCGCGCCTTCGGCGCCGAGCTGGTCGAGCACGGCCAGGATTTCCAGGCCGCGCGCGAGGAAGCCGTCCGGCGCGCCGAGAGCGCAGGCCTGCACATGGTGCCGGCGTTCCATCCCGACCTGGTGCTGGGCGTTGCGACCTATGCGTTGGAGCTGTTCAAGGCCGCACCTGACCTCGACCTGCTCTATGTGCCGATCGGGCAGGGCTCCGGCATCTGCGGTTGCATCCGCGTCCGCGATCTCCTCGGCCTGAAGACCGAGATCGTCGGCGTGCAGTCGACGGAGGCGCCGTCCTATGCGCTGTCGTTCGCGGCCGGCACCGTCGTCACCACCGAGACCGCCAGCACCCGCGCCGACGGCATGGCGACCCGCATTCCCGATGCCGACGCGCTCGCGATGATCCGCAAGGGCGCTTCCCGCATCGTGCAGGTTACTGACGACGAGGTCGGTGCCGCCATCCGCTGTTACTGGACCGATACGCACAACCTCGCCGAAGGCGCCGGCGCCGCCGCGCTCGCGGCCGCGCTGCAGGAGCGGGACGGGATTCGAGGCAAGCGCGTCGGCCTGGTCCTGAGCGGCGGCAATATCGATTTCGACCTGTTCCGCCAGTGGGTCGGAACGGACGCCGCCATCGCCGAACGGGCGATGGCGTGACAGCATTCCTTGAGGGGACGACCATGAACCAGCCCGCATCCGCCTACTTCCTCGAAGAGCGCCACGACCCGAACGAGTCGCACACGCTTTCGGTCCTCGTGCAGAACGAGCCGGGCGTGCTCGCGCGCGTGATCGGGCTGTTCTCCGGCCGCGGCTACAACATCGAAAGTCTTACCGTCTCTGAGACCGAGAGCCAGAAACACCTATCGCGCATCACCATCGTGACCACGGGCACGCCGATGGTGATCGAGCAGATCAAGCATCAGCTCGACCGCATGATCCCGGTCTACCGCGTCGTCGACATGACGCTGTCGGGACGCTCGATCGAGCGGGAGCTGGCGATGGTGAAGGTGCGCGGCACCGGCGACCACCGCGTCGAGGCGCTGCGGCTCGCGGATGCGTTCCGGGCACGGGTCATTGATGCCACTACCGAGAGTTTTGTGTTCGAGATCACAGGCAATACCGCCAAGATCAATCAGTTCATCGACCTGATGCGCCCGCTCGGCCTGGTCGAGGTGTCACGCACGGGCGTTGCCGCGATCGGACGCGGGCCGGAAGGGATGTGAACCATGTTGGCGCGCGACTGGTACTACACGCAAAGACGCCGGGTCGGCATCGATACCGCGGTCGCCTCGATCTATGGCCGCCATGACGACAGCGATCTCCGCGCCCGCCAGACGCTCAAGATGCTCGGCGTCGAGCCGGGCTGGCGCGTCGCCGATATCGGTTGCGGCAACGGCGTGCTCGCCTGTGAAGCGGCGCTGATGGGCGCCGACGTCGATGCGATCGACATCTCGCCGGCGATGCTGACGCTCGCCAATATCTATGCACGCGACCGCAAGGCGCGCATCCGCACCCAGCCGGCGGGCCTTCTGAGCTTCGCCTATCAGCCGAATTCCTACGATGTGATCGTCAGCGAATTCACGCTGCATCATCTGCCGGATTTCTGGAAAGCGGTGGCGCTGTCGCGCATCTTCAACGCGCTGAAGCCGGGCTCCGAGTTCTATCTCCGCGACATCGTGTTCGTCAGCATGCCCGATGGCCTCGAGCGCGACGTCGAGGGCTGGGCCGATTTTTCCATCAAGAACCATGATTTCGAGCGCGAGAGCGTGATGATGCACATGCGCGACGAATATTCGACCTTCGGTTGGGTCATGGAACGCATGCTGACCGAGGTCGGCTTCATCTTGGTCTCCGCCGACTACCACGCGCCGCTGCACGGCACCTATCTCCTGCGCAAGCCGAAGCTGGAACAGAAGAGCTAGAAACAAAAGAGCTGGAAAAGACGAGCCAATGAAACCGGCCGACGTCTGCATCGCCGTCATGGTCGCGGTGATCTGGGGGCTTGCTTTCGTCGCAAGCCGGATCGCGCTTGACGAATTGCCGCCGGAGTTGATGACGGCGCTGCGCTTTGGGATCGCGGCGCTGCCCTGCCTGTTCCTGCGCAAGCCGAAAGTGTCCTGGCCGCTTCTGATCGCGATCAGCCTGAACCTCTTCCTCGGCCAGTTCCTGGCGCAGTCGATCGCCATTGCGCATGGCATGCCGGTCGGGCTCACCAGCGTGATCGTGCAGAGCCAGGCGCTGTTCACGATCGCCTTCGCCGCCATCATTTTCAGCGAATGGCCGAGCCGGCTGCAGATGGTCGGCATCGGCATTGCCGTGATCGGCCTCTTGATGATCTCCGGCACCGTCGGCCATGATTTCAGTGCCGGCGCGTTCGCGATCCTGATGGTCTCCCCGATCTGTTTCGCGGTCGGCAATCTCTTGCTGCGGCCCGCGCAGGGTGCGCGCATGTTCGATCTGTTCGCATGGCTGTGCCTCTGCGCCGCAGTTCCCTTGTTCGCGTTGTCGCTGATCACTCTCGGCCCGAAGCCGACCTGGCAGGCGCTGTCGCAGATGTCGGCAACCGGGATCGTCTGCATGCTGTTCGTCGGCGGCGTCTCGACCAGCATCGCCTACTGGCTGTGGGGCCGGCTGCTGCGCGACTATCCGCCGGCGCAGGTGGTGCCGTTCGCGCTCCTGGTGCCGTTCGTCGGCTCCGCCGGCTCCAGCATCGTGTTCGGCGAAAGGTTCGGGCCGCTGCGGCTTGCGGGCATGGCCGCCGTGATCGGCGGCATCGCCGTCATGCTGCTTTCGAAACGTCCGCAACCCCAGGCGAAGATCGCGTGAGTGGTGCCATGTCGCAGTCGGTTCTGATCGCTTTCGTGATGTTCGCCGTGGTGATGTTCTTCACGCCAGGGCCGAACAACATCATGCTGCTGTCCTCGGGGCTGACTTACGGCTTCCGCCGCACGGTGCCGCATATGGCGGGCATCACGGTCGGATTTGCGTTCATGGTCGGCGCCGTCGGCCTTGGTCTCGGCACCGTCTTCATCGCCTATCCCGTGCTGCAGACCATCCTCAAATATATCGGCGTCGCCTATTTGATCTATCTCGCC
Organism: Bradyrhizobium sp. Leo170; assembly: GCF_004296405.1. Taxonomy (GTDB): domain Bacteria; phylum Pseudomonadota; class Alphaproteobacteria; order Rhizobiales; family Xanthobacteraceae; genus Bradyrhizobium. Next base: position 1,846 of record NZ_PSRR01000185.1, on the reverse strand, counting down.
GCCGCGATCGCGATGGCCGAGCCATCCTCGCCGGAATCCGGCGACAGAAGCGGCCGCCCGATGACGTTCTGGGGCGCGGCCATGTTCCAATGGGTCAACGCCAAAGGCTGGGTGATGGTGATCGGCACCATCACCGCCTATGCGGCGATCGCCGCGTTCCCCTGGAATATCGCGATCCAGGTCGGCTTGAGCCTGATCCTCGGTACCTTGTCCTGCATTGCCTGGGCCCTGTTCGGCACCGCGCTGCGGCCGATCCTGACCTCACGCCAGGCCGTGCGCGCTTTCAATATCGTGATGGCGATCCTGTTGCTCGCCTCGCTCTACCCGGTCTTCATGGACGCATGATGCCGCACCGCGCCATGCGAGAACGGGGTTTCCCCTGAGCCGGAAAATGCTCTAGACAACGCCGGAAAATTCGCGGGCGTCCGGCGGTCTGATCCACCTGAAAAGCCCAAATCCATCGGCCGATGTTCGGCCCCCTCAAGAGGAAACTACGATGCGAGTTTACTACGATCGCGATGCCGACCTGAACCTGATCAAGGGCAAGAAGGTCGCTATCGTCGGCTATGGCAGCCAGGGCCACGCCCACGCGCTCAACCTGAAGGATTCCGGCGTCAAGGAAGTGTCGATCGCGCTGCGCCCGGGCTCGGCTTCGGCCAAGAAGGCGGAGGCCGCCGGCTTCAAGGTGCTGAGCGTGGCGGATGCCGCCAAGTGGGCCGACCTCGTGATGATGCTCACCCCCGACGAATTGCAGGGCGATATCTATCGCGAGCACCTGCACGACAACATGAAGAAGGGCGCCGCGCTGGTGTTCGCGCACGGCCTCAACGTGCACTTCAACCTGCTCGATCCGCGTCCCGATCTCGACGTCCTGATGATCGCCCCGAAGGGCCCCGGCCACACCGTGCGCTCCGAATATCAGCGCGGCGGCGGCGTGCCCTGCCTGATCGCGATCGCCAAGGATGTCTCCGGCAACGCGCACGATCTCGGCCTGAGCTATGCCTCGGCGATCGGCGGCGGCCGTGCCGGCATCATCGAGACCACGTTCAAAGAGGAATGCGAGACCGACCTGTTCGGCGAGCAGGTGGTGCTCTGCGGCGGCCTGGTCGAGCTGATCAAGGGCGGCTACGAGACGCTGGTCGAAGCCGGCTATGCGCCGGAGATGGCCTATTTCGAGTGCCTGCACGAAGTGAAGCTGATCGTCGACCTGATCTATGAAGGCGGCATCGCCAACATGAACTACTCGATCTCCAACACCGCCGAATACGGCGAATATGTCACCGGCCCGCGTATCGTCACCGCGGAGACCAAGGCCGAGATGAAGCGCGTTCTCGCCGACATCCAGGGCGGCAAGTTCGCCCGCGACTGGATGCTGGAGAACAAGGTCAACCAGACCTCGTTCAAGGCCACCCGCGCCAAGCTCGCCCAGCACCCGATCGAGGAAGTCGGCGCCAAGCTGCGCGACATGATGCCCTGGATCAAGAAGGGCGCCCTGGTCGACAAGACGAAGAACTAAGCCATCTGACCCTCATGGTGAGGAGCGCGCAGCGCGTCTCGAACCATGAGGCCCCGCCTGTGGCCTCGCCCTTCGAGACGGTCGCTACGCGACCTCCTCAGGGTGAGGGGATAGGTCAGAATTGCGCGGCTTGTTGTAGGGTGGGCAAAGCGCAAGCGTGCCCACCTTTTTTGCGTTCGCCGAGAGACGGTGGGCACGGCGCTGTGCGCCTTTGCCCACCCTACGGCTTGCGAGCGCGCCACGCCCTCTCCACGTCATTGCGAGCGCAGCGAAGCAATCCATGCCGCCACAAGCGGTGAGATGGATTGCTTCGCTGCGCTCGCAATGACG
>NZ_PSRR01000184.1 GCF_004296405.1 Bradyrhizobium sp. Leo170 | reverse complement strand
TGGTCGTCGACTGCCGGAACGGTCGGCGGCAATCCGCCGAGCGGATCCGCGCCGGCCGGGAGCGGGTCAGCCGACTCCGGCCCGCCGGCCTGGGCCCAGCGCATGAAGCGCAACCAGTCGATGGTCCACGGGGCGCAGACGGCCGCGCAGGTCCTCAAGTCCGGCGACAGCCATGGCGGCGGCCATTCCGTCGATCTCTCAGGAGGAGAATAAGAGATGGCGCTGTTCCGCCGCCCCACGGTTCGCTATGGCCGGACGCCCGAGCCTGAGACTCCTTATCAGCGCGCCGCGCAGGTCTGGGACGACCGGATCGGCTCGGCCCGGGTGCAGGCCAAGAACTGGCGGCTGATGGCTTTCGGCTCGCTCGCGCTCTCCATTGGCCTCGCTGGCGGCCTCGTCTGGCAGTCGACCCACGGCAGCATCGTCCCCTGGGTCGTACAGGTCGACAAGCTCGGCCAGGCGCAGGCTGTCGCCCCCGCCGTCGCCGACTACACGCCAAGCGATCCGCAAATCGCCTGGTATCTCGCCCACTTTGTCCAGATGGTCCGCGCTCTGCCGGCCGATCCGATCATCGTGCGGCAGAATTGGCTGCAGGCCTACGACTTCACCACCACCTCGGGCTCGCAGGCACTCAACGATTACGCGCGCGCCAATGACCCCTTCGCCAAGCTCGGCAAGCAGCAGATCGCCATTGACGTCTCGAGCGTGATCCGCGCTTCAAGGCAAAGCGCCAGGTGATCATGGTGACGCACAACGCCAACCTGGTCATCAACACCGATGCGGACCAGATCATCGTCGCATCGGCCGGCCCGCATCCTTCGGGAGGTCTGCCGCCGATTACTTACGCGTCGGGCGGTCTTGAGAGCGCGGAAATTCGCAAGGCGGTGTGTGACATTCTGGAGGGCGGCGAAGCTGCCTTCCGCGAACGCGCGCGCAGGCTGAGGGTCCGATTGGAACGATAGCTGGGTTAGCGAGAGACATCAGTCCGCTGAGGTCGCTAATCCGCACGATGTGAGGGGGAAACAATGTTTTTGAATGATCAGGAAACGGCGACCGATCTCCTCTATTACGAGGCTATCGCGAAGACGGTTGTCACCCTGATCCGCAAGACGCCCGACGCGCCGGTGACGATCGGCGTCCATGGCGATTGGGGAGCAGGCAAATCAAGCGTTTTGAAAATGCTTGAGGGCGCATTCAAGGACGACGATCGCGTCCTGTGCCTCTGGTTTAACGGTTGGACGTTCGAGGGTTTCGAGGACGCAAAAACCGTCGTCATTGAGACCATCGTCGATGAGTTGCGTCGCGCCCGCCCGCTATCGCAGAAGGTCGCCGACGCCGCAAAGAAGGTCCTGAAGCGAGTGGACTGGCTGAAGCTTGCCCGGAAGGCCGGCGGCTTCGCGTTTACGGCGGCGACCGGCATCCCAACCTTCGATCAGGTCAAGGGCCTCTATGATATCGCCACGTCGTTCCTGGCCAAACCGCAGGACCATGTCTCAATCGAGGACCTGAAGAGTGTTGCCGAAAAGGCAGGCGAGTTCATCAAAGCAGCGCCGGAGGAAAGCGACAACCTCCCGGAGCACATTCATGCCTTCCGCAAGGAGTTCAAGGAGCTGCTCGATGCAGCCGATATCGACCAACTCGTCGTCATCGTCGACGATCTCGACCGCTGTTTGCCGAAAACAGCGATCGCGACGCTGGAGGCGATTCGCCTGTTTCTGTTCGTCGAGCGCACGGCCTTCGTCATCGGCGCCGATGAGCTGATGATCGAGTATGCCGTGCGAGAGCATTTCCCCGACTTGCCGCCGAGCTCGGGCCCGGTCAGCTATTCGCGCAACTATCTGGAAAAGCTGATTCAAGTGCCGTTCCGCATTCCTGCGCTCGGCGTCGCCGAGACGCGCGTGTACGTGACTCTTCTGCTCGCGGAGAACGCGCTCGGCTCAAAGGATTCGCGATTTCTGAGTCTGCTTGCTTCGGCGCGGGAGGATATGCGACGGCCGTGGAAGAGCCGCGGTCTTGACCGAAGAACCGTTGAGCAAGCGATGGCCGGCAAGATGCCGCCCGAGGTTGACCAGGCGCTTGTGATCAGCGCCCACGTGACAAAGATTCTGAGCGAGGGCACCCGCGGCAATCCACGCCAGATCAAACGCTTCCTAAATTCCATGATGCTGCGCCACGCCATCGCGGAAGAGCGTGGTTTCGGTGCCGACATCCAACGTCCGGTGTTGGCCAAAATCATGCTAGCCGAGCGGTTCTATCCAGACTTCTACGAACAGATCGCACGTCTCGCAGCCAATCACCCCGACGGTCAACCTGAGGCGGTCCGCCGATTCGAGGAGCATGTCCGCGCGCCCGCTCCGGAGGAGGAGGATGATGAAAGGCCTACCGGCAAGGGCGGGCGTAAGGCTCCGCGCTCCGCTCCCGAGCCGCTCCCCGCAGAAGCCGTAGAATGGGAGAAGAACGAATGGGCGAAGGGCTGGGCGGCGATCGACCCAGCGCTGAAAGGGGTCGACCTGCGGCCATATGTGTTCGTCACGCGGGATAAGCGTAGCTCGTTGGGCGGGCTGGCCGCAGCGAGTCACCTTGAGGGCCTCGTAGAGAAGCTGATGGGCCCGACGATGATGGTCCGCGGCGCCGCCGCCGAGATTGCAAAGCTCACGGGGCCAGAACCCGAGGAGGTATTCGAGGCAATCCGGGGCCGAATTCTCCAGGACGATAACTTCACGGCGAAGCCCAAGGGGGTGGACGGTCTCGTTCGACTGGTTGAGGCGCATCCGACGCTACAACGCCGGCTCTTGGAGTTCATCCGCGAGTTGCCGGTGGCCAGGGTCGGAAGCTGGGCGGCCTCCAGTTGGGGAGCGTGCTTTACGGATACCGCCATCGCGGCCGAGTACCAGACGACGCTGCGGTCTTGGGCGGAGCAGACGGAAAATTCGATTCTGCAAAAGGCCGCACAAGGCATCAGCAGACTGCAGCGGAGTTGATCGGATGGGCACGTCAAAGAGCTATGGCGGACCCACCAGCGGCCTCGTTCCGTCCTTCGTCGACGACCCAACGCCGCCGACCCAGCCTCGACCTCCGGCAACCGCGCCCGCGGCCCCGAACGCACCAGCAGCGCCGGGCGGACCGTCAGCGCCGCAACCGACGCAGCCCTTAGCGCCCGCTGCTCCGACCGTTCCGCGCACGCCGCCGCGTCCGGATACACAGGGCACCGGTAGTCTGGGTGGCGCGCGGGGAAATTTCACGCGCTTTGCAAGGACCGGCAGCCGTAGCTCGCTCGGCAGCGCGCTGTCCGGCTATGTGCGTAGCGGCACCGGCGGCGCCCGCAGGGCCGCGCGACGCATGGGTTCGTCGCGCGCGGCGGCCAGCGGTTTGCTTGGTGTCGTCCGCGACTTCCAGCGGCTTGGGCCAACTGAAACGCTACGGCAGCTAAACCTGGCGGGGCTGGCCACACAGCCTGCAGTCGATGTCTTCGTTGCCATTCTGGAATTCATCTGCCCGCCCGGCGGTGCGGTTGACGACGCGATTGCGCGCCAAGCCATGCTGGAAACGATCGGCGACCTGGCGGAATCCGGCGTTGGCAGCTTCGACACTCTTACACCACAGCAGCTTCAGGACGTCTTCCTGGACTTCATTTCCCGATCAATCGAGGGGCGGGTTATGGCCGACCTCGGCGGACGAGGCATCACCCTGCCTGATGACATCGCTGCTGTAGAAAGCGCACAGGCGCAGCTCCACGATTTTGTCGAGGGCGCAACGCGTGGACAGCTCGCGGGAAGGCTCGAAGGCCTGGAGCGTTTGTCCGACCGCGATATCGAGAGCGTCGTCAATCAGATCTACGAGACCGCCTTCGAACTCGTTGCCGTCGCCGGGGAGGCCGCAGCATGAAACATCACTCGATCATCGGCCGGCTCGGGCCCGGAGACACAGTGAAAGTGGCCGCCAGTCGGCTGGACACACACGAAACGGAGATTAACTTCGTCGATGGCGAATTCCGACTAGGCTACGGATTGGGCCAAGCTCTGGATCAGCTTTGCGAATTCGGCCTCCGCCCCTCCGAAACAGCAGTCGACCTGGCTCTATTGGCTGCCGCAATCACGGCTGCCGATACGCGCATCTCGCGAGCCGCCGACGCGCAGGATGCCTGGACCCGCGAGATCGACCTACATTTGCCGGTGCATGACGTTGGACGCTGGGATGGGCTGGCCTCACTGATCGTGACGACATTGAACTTCCTGACGGGCGACCGCTGGGGTGTTTACTTCCGCCCCCGCGCTGCTGGCACCCGAGATCTGGCGCCGAAACCGACGCGGCTCCGCACCACAAATCCAACGACGGTCTGTCTGTTCTCCGGCGGCCTAGACAGTTTCATTGGCGCGATTGATTTACTGACGCGCGGCGACGTGCCCATGTTGGTGAGCCACTATTGGGATGGCATCACCAGCACCCACCAGACCTATTGTGCAGAAAGGCTGAACCGGCGGTTCGCTGGAACAACCATTCACCACGTTAGGGCGAGGGTGGGGTTCCCGACTGATACGGTGGAGCACTCCACGGTCGAAGACACGCTGAGGGGGCGCTCGTTTCTATTCTTCGCGCTAGCGGTTATGGCGGCAGACGCGATCGGCGGCGACATGGTCGTGCATGTACCCGAGAATGGCCTGATCTCGCTGAACGTGCCCCTCGACCCTCTCCGGCTTGGTGCGCTCAGCACTCGCACGACCCATCCATTCTACATGGCGCGATTTGGGGATCTGCTGAACGGTCTCGGCCTCAGCGTCAGGTTGGAAAATCCATACGCCTTTATGACGAAGGGGCAGATGGCGAAGGGATGCGCCGACGTCTCATTCCTCCGGAAGGAGGCAAAGCACACGATGTCGTGCTCATCGCCGGGAAGTCGTCGCTACGATCCGGACCCGAATGAGAGAACGCCCAAACATTGCGGACGGTGTGTGCCGTGTCTCATCCGTCGCGCTGCTATCTTGGATGGTCTTGGCGCGGACGACACGCCCTATCGTATCGCCGATCTTCGGGCACAAGTCCTCGACACCAACAAGGCGGAGGGCGAGCACGTGCGCTCCTTCCAACTCGCGCTCTCGCGGCTAGCGCGGAAACCTGGGCGTGCCAGATTCGATATTCACCGACCTGGGCCATTAATCGACCATCCGTCCAGGCTCTCAGACTATGAGGCCGTCTACGTCGCAGGCCTTCAGGAGGTCGGCCGGCTGTTGCAGGGCGTCCGAGCTCGTCCCCTATGACGGAAACCCATACCCAATCGCCGCCGCGCTGGGTCGACTTCCACTGCCATGTCGATCTCTACGAAGACCACGCGGCTGTTATCGCAGAGTGCGATCGGGAGCGCGTGGCGACGCTCGCGGTCACGACCACGCCGAAGGCCTGGCCCCGGAACCGGGAGTTAGCGGCGAAGTCCGCCCATGTTCGTATCGCACTCGGCCTTCACCCACAGCTCGTCGCCGAGCGCGAAAACGAATTGCCCATTTTCGAACGCTACCTCGCGGATGCGCGCTATGTCGGCGAGGTCGGTTTGGACGCCGGCCCCCGCTTCTACCGCAGCTTCCCGGCACAAGAGCGAGTGTTTGAACGCGTCCTGCGAGCCTGCGCTGAACAGGGCGGAAAAATATTGACCGTTCACAGCATCCGCACGGCGAGCAAAGTGCTCAACCATATCGAACGTGCGCTGCCGCAGGACCGTGGTCGCGTCGTCCTGCACTGGTTTACGGGCACGGCGGCAGAAGCAAGCCGCGCAGTCGCTCTCGGCTGCTATTTCTCCATCAACGGTGAGATGCTGCGATCGCCGAAGCACCGGAACTTAGTTGGAAGCCTTCCACTCGACCGTCTGGTCACCGAAACCGACGGCCCGTTCGTGGAACGGGACGGACGGCCGCTCCGGCCGCGCGACGTTCGGCATACAGTCGGCGAATTGGCGATCGTGCGGAATCTGTCGCCGGAGGCTGCCGAGGGCGCGATCCTCCAGAATCTAAAGCGGCTCGTGAGCGTGTGAGCTTGCAGTGGCGAACTGAGTGGGTAATTCGCGACGCTCGCGGTGAGCGCTAGTCCGGCTGGCGATAGCCGGCAATCGAGGTCTTGGGCGGCCGGTTAAAGCGCAGGCGGATAAATGTGGGTGATCCAAAATGCGCACGCCTCCACAACCTCCAGCGCCATGCCTGGCGAGTGGATGTCGGAAGTGCCGTGGGAAAGGCCGTTTCGCAGGGCGATCAGGGCCTCGATAGGATCGGCAAGAGCGTTGGCGGCGGGTGTGAGCGCGGGAAGGAAGCCACCTTTCCTCGCCCGATCGACGAGATTGCGCAGCGTGCCACGCGCGGCGCCGCCATGGCCGTTGAGGCGATGTTTCAACGCCAACTCGAACGCGCCGAAAGCCTGGACCTCGCCGACAACGAACAGATCATAGTCGAAAAAGGCGTAGATGATGGTGTTCCGAGCGCGGTCGAAGGCCGCGCCGACCTCGCCCGGTACGGCGTCGCTGAGACTGATGTCCGCGACCGCTCCATGATGATCGGCAAGCGTCATTCGCCGGGCGATGCCACCTTGAACGACGCAAAGATCAGCGAAGCGGGGATCGGGCTTCAGAATGTCATCGAGAGACTTAAAGGGCATTCGTTGATCCGACCTTCGCGCCGTTTGGCGACGCGCCCAACTTCTATGCGGCCAGCGGAACCTCCGCTTCCGGCTCTTCGGCTGGATCGGCGACAGCCTTGATCAAGAAGCGATCGAGCGCGGCTCGCCGTGAATCCCGGTCCAGGGCATAGGCCGTTTGTTTGAACTCAATGCCATCAAGCAAACCCTGAATATAGCCCGAGATCGTATCGGCCGCCATGATCAGGGCGGTATCGAGCGTATGGATATACTTGCTGGTGACCGAGCCCTTGGCGTGGCCGACCAAGGCCGCGATGGTCACTTCGGTGAAGCCAAGGTCGTTGGCGATGCTCGCGAAGCTGTGGCGGAGCACATGCGGTGTCACGTCGGAAAGGGCTGAATCCTTGAAGAGCTGCTCCCAATGGTTAGGGAAGCTGCCGAAGGCATTGTCCTCGCCCGGCCGGGGAAAACGTATATACCGACATCCTCGGTGTGTCGTTGTTCCAGATACTCGACGACCGGCAAACCGATCGGTCGGACGGATTCGCCCTCCTTGCTGTCCTCCAGCCGCAGGCAGCTCGCCTCCGTGTCCGCCTCGGTCCACTTCAGGCCGATCATCTCGCTGCGACGGCAGCCGGTCAGCGCGATCTGGCGGATGATATCCACCGTCATCGCATACTTCTCCTCCTCGGCGGCCCTGCGCAGCATTTCGCCCAGCGTCCGATATTCCGCTTCGGACAATCGGCGCTGCCGCACGTTGTCCTTTGGCTTGCGGAGACCGTGCGCGGGATTGGATGTGATGATGCCGGCTTCGACGGCGTAAGTGAGAATGCCGCCGAGGAGACCGACCGTTCGCGTCGCCGTTCCGGCCCCACCGCGGACGATGGCCTTGCCGCGCAGCTTCTTTGTCTTGACCGAGACTCGTGTCTTGCCAGCCATGATGTCCTTGAGGACCCTATTGATGTCGGCCTTGGTCAGATCCTTCACGCGGCGCGTGCCCAGGAGCGGGATGATGTGCCGCTCAATACGCCCAGTGTCCGTCCCGACCGTCGTCGGCTTCTTGGGCCGCCCGCCTTTCCCAAGGATGAGGCCTGCGTTCAGGTCGTTGACGTAAAGCGTGCAGAGTTCCCTGACCGTGATCGCCTTGTGATCGAGCTGGCGTTCCTCGGCGGGGTTGTCGCCCTGGGCAACACGGCCCAACTGAATCTTCGCCTCCTGTCGCGCGCTCTCGGCGGTCCAGACGCCATGCAAGCCGATGGTATAGCGGCGCGAGCGACCCAATGCGCGGTATTGAAGGACATAGCTGCGCTTGCCAGAAGCGAAGACGCGCAATCCGAAACCTGGTAGTTCGTCGTCCCAGATGACGTAGTCCTTCTCCTGGGATTCGGCGGCGTCGACGAGCCGCTTCGTGAGCTTAGCCATGGGAATTCTCCCGTCCAAACTCCCATTCTCGCGTAAGCACCACGTAAGCAACCGGACGCAAGTCGGAGCGTGTCCGAGGGTACGTCAGGCGGGCCGAAATTTCAATTTGTTTAGTGATTACAGTAGCATAGAGCATCGGAGCGAAACCTATCGAAAAGCGTCGAAGGGCAGGTTAAATTGCTCCGAAGGCAAAGGTCACACGTTCGAATCGTGTCGGGTGCGCCACTTTTGCGGTGCTGGTAGGGTCGTCCGCAAGCGGTGACCGGAAAGTCGAGCACCACCTTCTTCTCCGTTCTCCGTCAAGCAACCCGGCGGTGAACTTCAGCCGTTCATCCATGTGGTTACACTCCTGCCAGGGCACTTTGCTCTCCTCGCAAAAGGCCCCACTGTGTAACCCATATCTCCAGAATGAATTGTCACCCATCTCTGGTCGGCAAGGACATGGCGTTGCACGCTGCTGCAGCCAACTCGTCAATCCGCTTTTACAAGAATCGAAAATCAACTTAACTCTCCGGTCATTCGGATCACCATCGATTGTCCTGCGAGATACGTCGGACGGCGCGCAGATCGGCGCGCATTTCATTGGCTCGACACGTCCCGGCATGTGTGCGATCAACGACGACTGGCTGGGAATTACATCGCAAAGAGACGTGCTGGGGGCTAGGTGTCTGGGATTGGTCGCATTGTCGGCAGCATCAAGCTGGCCGCACTGATTGTTTTCGCATTTTTTGCCGTTTCGACGTCAGCCCATGCGGCGCCACCGACAGCGACCATCACTGTTGACCCGGATCGACTAGCGTATGGTGGGTCGGCGAAGGTGACAATCTTGTTCTCTGAAGCCGTGACCGGCTTTACTCTCCTTGACTTGACGCTCACCAATGCGACCGCGTCCAATCTCGCAACCTCGGACAACATCACCTACACCGTCGACCTCACTGCAAATTCGGGTGCGCCGGCCGCAACCAATCAGGTCGTTGTGAACTTATCCGGCGTGACGAACGGCTTGGAAGCCGGCATCGGCACCGCCGTTTCAAATAACTATACAGTCGGACCGATCAGCCAGACCATCACCTTCGGCGCCCAGACGGGACGGACCTTTGTCAGCGGCGGCACGTTTGTGGTCAGTCCGCTGGCCTCGGCAAGCAGCGGTCTGGCGGTGGCCTATTCCTCACTGACCACGGGCGTCTGCACGGTTTTCGGCGGTATCGTAACCATGATCAGCGCAGGTACGTGCACGGTGGCCGCCGATCAGGCCGGCAATGGAACCACCTACGCGGCCGCGAGCCAGGTTACCCAAAACGTCATCATCGCCAGGGCGACCAGCGGTATTACGTTAACTGCGTCGTCCAACCCGAGCCTTCCGGGACAGGCCGTCACCTTCACCGCGACAGTGTCGGGCTCATCGCCCACTGGCACGGTGACGTTCCAGGACGGCACGACGACGCTGGGCACCGGCACCCTTAGTGGCGGACTGGCAACGTTGACCACATCGGCGCTGACGTCCGGAACGCATGCGATCACGGCAGTCTATGGCGGCGATACCAACAACGCGTCCAATACGTCATCGGTGCTGAACCAGGCTGTCAACCAGGCGGCGACGGCGACAGTTCTCGTCTCATCTGCCAATCCAAGCACTCTGGGACAGGCCGTGACGTTCACAGCAACAGTGACTGGCACGAGCGGCACGCCCACCGGCATGGTCACGTTCAAGGACGGCGCGACGACGCTGGGCACCGGCACCATCAGTGGCGGACAGGCGACGTTGACCACATCGGCGCTGACATCCGGAACGCATGCGATCACGGCAGTCTATGGCGGCGATGCCAACAACACGTCCAATACGTCATCGGTGCTGAACCAGGCTGTCAACCAGGCGGCGACGGCGACAGTTCTCGTCTCATCTGCCAATCCAAGCACGCCGGGACAGGCCGTGACGTTCACAGCAACAGTGACAAGCGGGGGCGATACGCCGACCGGCACGGTGAGATTCGACGATGGCGGCGCTGCGATCGGCAGCGCGACCTTGGCCGGCGGGGTTGCCAGCCTGACGACCTCGGCGCTGACGGCCGGCACCCATACCATCACCGCAACCTATGCCGGCAATGGCACTTTCAAGGCCAGCACGTCGGCAGCGCTGCTGCAGGCGGTGAACACGCCACAGGACAGTCTGAAGCTGCGGGCCTTGCAGATCATCGCAACCAAGACCGTGGCGCAAAACTCCGGCGCAGCCATTGCAGGCGCGATCGACACCGCGATCTCCGAGGGCTTCAGCGATGGTGGCGACCTAGTCTCGCCGAGCGGAGGCGGCATTCGTTTCAACTTCTCCGCCGATCCCGATCAACCGCAGGCCGCAACCGCAGGCGCCGACGTGTCGGATCGATGGAATGGATTGTACGGGCGCAGCGGCGGCGGCCTGCCGGGTGGCGCCAACAGCTATGCGCAGTCGCAATTGCCGCAGGGCGTATCCCGGGTCGACAACGCGTTCGCGGCAATCAATCGCAATGCGATGCCCGCCAAGGCGCCCGCGTTTCGCTACGTCGAGCCGAAGGATTGGCTGTTGTGGGCGGATGTCAGAGGCAGCGGCATCGATCGCTGGGGGTCGTCGACATCGACACCGATTCTGTACGGCAGCCAGATCAATGCGCTACTGGGCCTTACGCGCAGGGTCACACCGAACTTTCTGGTCGGTGCGCTCGGCGGCTACGAGACCTTCGACTACCGGTCCGATACCTTGAACGGGCACCTCAAGGGCGATGGCTGGACCTTAGGTTCATACCTCGGCTGGAGGTTCGCGCCGGGACTGCGCTTCGACGCAGCCGCGGCGTATTCCGGGATCGGCTATGACGGCACCGCAGGCACGGCCACGGGCAACTTCAGCGGCCATCGCTGGCTGGTATCGAGCGGGCTGACCGGCAACTACAAAACCCATGGTTTCGATATCGAACCTTCGGCGAAACTCTATGCGCTGTGGGAGCGGGAGAACGCCTATACGGACTCGCTCGGCACTCTGCAGGCGGATCGCACTTTTTTCACCGGGCGCGCCTCGGCCGGCATGAAGCTCAGTTATCCCTGGCTCACCGGAGCCGCCGTGATGCTCGCGCCTTATGCCGGTTTCTACGCGGATTACTACTTCACCGGCGATGATGCCGCTGCATTGGCGCTGGCCGGGGCCGTGCCGCTCGCTTCCGTCCCGCTGCTCGATGGCTGGTCCGCGCGTGCAACGGGAGGGCTGGCGGTGCGCCTTGGCAACGAGGCCACTGTTGCTCTTGGCGCCGAACTCGGCGGCATAGGCAGCAACGTGCAAATCTGGACTTTCCGCGGAAGAGGATCTATTCCATTTTGAGACGACGAAAAATTATGCATTAATTTCACATAAGAGTTCGCTATTCTGCTCTGAATGGTGCGTTACTTTGCAGCGCGATGCGCGCCAGATCGAAACTGTAGCTCCGTCTCGTGGGCGCCAGCTCCGACACGAATGCCCGCTCATTGTCACAAGCGCAGAAGCTCAGCTTGAGCGGATGACTTTTGCTCTTGCCCGATACTCAACTCACTTCAGCGAAATCCTGAGCCCGCTGAGGTTGGCGGCGAACTCCATCCCCGCTTTCGGCCCCTTCAGGACGAGCACGACACCCTTTTCATTTCTCAAGTTGACGCCTCCTGCGCCGCCAACCAGGGCGCCGCCGGCACCGACCGCGCTATAGGTGCCGGCAAAATCGCTCACGTCAGCTATCCCCGAGGCCCAACCTTCCAGGCGACTGACGGATGCGCCGGCGGTAACGCCGAGGCTGAGGCCGGAGACCCGGAACGGATAGTTGCGGCCACGATATGTCAGCACGCCGGTGCCGCCGCCGGCGCCGACCACCAGGCCCGCTTTCGCGAAATTGACCCGGACATAGCCCGGCGCTTGCGCTTGCGATGGCGTCACGGGAAATGCAAACGCGAACAATGCGATCACCGCAAGACGAATTGCAAATGGCGCCATCGCAATGCTTCCGCCTTTTCAAGGATTCGTCGCGTCCACCTTCTTCCACGTCTGGTCCGGATCGAACAGATAAGTGCGCTTGGCGATGACCGGCGTGCGTTCACCGAGATCCTTCTGATAGACGGTGCCCGCGTGGTTGACCATGAAGGTCATGACGCCCGAATTGCCATACTCCGCGGGATAGGCGATCAGCCCGAAGCCGCCGATCATCTTGCCCTTGACGACGTAATTCACGGCTCCGCCGGGCGCATTCGGTCCCTGCCCCTTCAGGATTCGGAAGTAGTAGCCGTGGTAGGGCGCGCTGCCCTCCGCGCCGGCCTTATAGCCTTCCGTTGCCGCCTGCGCCGCGAGATCGCCAAGGGGACTTTGGTCGCGATCGTCGCGCCAGAACAGGCCATCCTTCTTGCCCGGAGTGCTGACAATCCGTTGCGCATAGACCCCGGCGCCGTCGCCGGTACGATCCTTGTCCGCATATTCGTTCTCGGCATCGACAAAGGCGAGAGCGGTTTGAATGGCATCGAGTTCGTTGCGTCCGATGCGGCGATACAGGATCTCGAGGCGACCCGCCGCGGAGTCAAACTCCCAGCCATCCCTGTTGTTGACCAGAGGAATCGGGAACGGGAAGTCATCCGCGCCCAGGATGAGCGTTGCCTTCTTGTTTCCTTCCGCCTTGACCGAATGCTTGGCTTCATACGCGGACAGGAAACGTTCGCGCGTCTCGGCATCGGCGACATCATCGCCTGACGCGATGATGTCCTCGGCGTCCTTGCCCAGAACCTTCAGCACGGCTCTCTTCTCGCCGGTCTTGACCGCGGCAGCGAGCGCGGCCGCGGCGTCCTCCGGCGAAGGATAGGCCCGTTGCGCGTGAGCCGATGTGATCGGGAGCGCCAACATCATGAGGGCGGCGACGGCAGCCGCGGGTCGAGCCAATCGGAGCGACGGAACGACGATCATGGTGATGGCTCCGATGCTGTGGGAATCCTTGCTCCGGCGGCAAGCCAATCGCTGTAGGTCCGGAACTTCAATCCGAGCCTGTCGTAGTAGACCCTGAGGTAGCCGTCGCTGCCGCGCGTGACGGCTTCCGGCATGACGTCCAGCACTTCCTGCGCCATCACACCGACATAGGGCTTGCTGCTGCCGAGATAGTTGAAGCGGTAGTAGCCGAGACCGTTGGCGAGACGACCAAGCAGAACGATATCGTGCTTCAGTGCGATGTCCGACCGCCGTCCGCCGCCACCACGGAAGCCCCCGCCGCCTCCGCCACGGAAGCCTCCACCGCCCCCGCGAAAAGCGGCGCCTCCACCGCCACCGCGGCCGGCAAAAGCGACAGCTCCCCCGCCCTGTCCGGCAAAGCTTGCCCGGCCTCGTGCAGCCTGTAGATTGGCGGACCTGCCCGATGACACGTTCCTGAAGGCGGTGTCGCGACCTCCGCGGCCGCCGCCGCCACGCGCCGCATTGCGACCGCGCTCACCTGCCCCCGCACGAGCGCCCCCTGCTTTGGCGCGATCGGCTGCAGCCGGCCGATTGGCCCGATCACCGCCGGGACGGTCGCGAGAGGCGGCGCCGTCGCGACCGCGATCTCCTGCACGGTCGCCAACGCGATCGCCGCCGCCCGGGCGATCCTGTCCTGGACGCAGCACCTGCTCGCCGCCGCGGCCGCGGAAATCCATCCGGTTCGCACTTCCCGCCTTCAGATTGTTGTTGCCGAAACGCTGCTGAACATTGGCATTGCTGTATCGCACGCCTTGCCGATGCGCCGGGTTGTGCTGCCAGTTGTTTCCGACGTTGGTGACCCTGTTGTAGTGGTTGACGTAGAGGTTGCGATTGCCCCAATTGAATCCGCCGCCCCAATAATTGCCCCAGCGGCCGATCGCCCAGGCGGTACCGAAGGCAAGGCCCGCTGCGATCACGCCCGCGCCGATATAGGACGGGTAGCCGAAATAATAGGGCGGATAATCCGCATACGGCCAGGTTCCGTAGACGGTGGCCGGATCGTAATAGGGAACGTACATCGCATTGGGATCAGCCGACTCGATGACGATCACCTGCTTGTTGTCCTGGGTCTGTACGCTGACCTTCTGCTGCTTCGTCGTCACCAGCTTGTTGTTGGCCTGGGCTTTGGCGCGCAGCCGCTGAACCGCGTCCATGACGTCGGGCTGCTGTGCGAGGACGGCATCGCCGAGATTCTTGGTCCAGTCGATCTTGTCGCTCATCATCGAGAGAACTGCTGCCGTGCTGACCAGCGCTTTCACGCTGTCGTCCCAGGATTGCTTGTCGACCGCGTTCTTCAGTGCATCGCCCTTCAGGTCCTTGTGCGAGGCCACCCAACGGTCGGCCTGCACGATCTCCAGCGGATAGGTCGACGCTGCGAGCACGTTCGCCAGGAGGTCGTCGGGATAGAGTGCAATCGGCGCGACCAGCGCCTCGAGCTGTTCAGGCTTCAACAACTGTTCGCTCGGCGTGGCCGGTGGCGTCCCCTGCAGTTGATCGCCCTGAGCAGGCGGAGGGTTGGTCGCCTGCGCAAAGGCGGCGACGGGAGCCGTCAGGAACAGCGCTAGCGCGAGCAAAATCCTGCCGCAACGAGACATCACAACCTCCATGAGCCTCACATGCGGCAAACATCCGTCCAGGGCATGCGCGCTTCTTGATCAAGATCAAAGAAACCCGGGGCGGTTCACCTGGACGCGATATTGCTGCGGCGCGACATGCTCACGGACAGATAACCAGGATCAACACGAACTCGCGCCGTTGCCGGTTCGCGCCGGACCTTAGCCAACAAGTGGCAATCTGATCCGGAACAGCGCCCCACCTGAGCTCCGGTTTTCCACGGTGATCTGGCCATGATGCGCTTCGACGATCGTGCGGGCGATCGCAAGGCCCATGCCCATGCCTTGTGTCTTGGTCGTGAAGAATGGCTCGAAGACATCCTTCAAATGATCGTTGGCGATGCCTGGACCTGAATCGCCAACCAGGATTTCGGCCTGTTCATCAGCTATGCCCGTCGCGACGATCACCTCCCGTTTCTCGGTTTGCACCTCGGATACGGCATCGATCGCGTTCATGACCAGATTGAGGACAACCTGCTGAAGTTGAACGGTATCGCCCTTGACGCGCAACGGCATCGAAGCCGGTACATACTTCAACGTCACGGCACGGCCTTCGGCCAAGGCCGACACTATGCCAACGGCCTCCCCAACAGTCTCGTTGAGGTTGATCTGGCTAACCTCAATTGGCACTCTTTTCAGCATGTTGCGAAGACGGCGGATCACTTCGCTCGCCCGCTGGTCATCGCGCCTGATGTCAGCCAGGATTTCTTGTATTTCACCGAGATCGGGCGATGGCGATTTCAGCATCAGCTCCGCCGTCTCGGTGTTGGTGAGAATAGAGCCAAGCGACTGGTTCAGCTCGTGTGCCAGAGAGGTCGCCAGTTCTCCCGCAGCCGAGTAGCGGTTCACCCGTGCGAGCTCCGCCAGACGTTGCCGCGCTTCGACCTCGGCGAGGCGCCGGCGATGGCGTTCATGGAGCAAGCCACTGATCAGGGCCGCCTGCACGAGGATCACTGCCGCGATCAGTGCGACCTGCCACTGATATCTTTGCCAGAACGTCGGCTCGCGAAACAGAATTTCGCTTCCCGCGGGCAGGTTGCTCTCGCTGATGCCCCAGTGCTGCAGCTCGCGCCAGTCGTATCTCGGAGGCGCAAATCCGATCGGCTCGATCTTGATGTTGGCAGGCTTCTCGCCACCGAGGATGCGGATCGCGGCATTGACGGTTTTCTCGCTCGATGCGCCGATCGAATGCATCGGGCCGCCGACGGTGTATTGGCCGAAGAAGGCTTCCTGGAAGGAAAAGATCGGAGCGTTCGCGACCGCATGAAGACTGCGCAATGCGAGATCGCCTTCATGAGCGACACCTGCCGCGTCGACCGACATCAAGCCCCAGAACAGGACGGTGTGCGGCGGAAGCGTCGCCGCCCGCTGCAGGATTTCGTGAAATGACAGGTCCGCGTACCAGACGAATGCCACCCGGCCTTCGAAGGGCTTCGCTTCCCTCTTTGCTTCATCGAGCCAGAACTTCTCCAACGGCGAGGCGCCGATCACGACGGCAATCGTTTGCGTGTCCGGCAGGACATGAAGAATGCTGCCGAAAAAGGCTGAGAAATCGTTGTAGACCGAGATGACAGTGTCGTTATCCGTAAGTCCGGCGCGATTCACCAGCCGCTGTTCGACCGCCGTCAGCACCATGGGCGTCTCAGGGAAGAGCTCTGCGCGAAATCTCTCGACGAATCTGGCGGCAGGCGCTCCAAAGCTGATCACAATGTCGGGCGCCGCGCCCTGGTAGAGCGAGCGCAGATAGTCGACGAACGGCGCTTCCGGAACCGGATTGTCGAACCGCGCGGTCAGCAGCGTCTGTTCCTGGAGATCCAGCGGCCACGGCGATTGGCGCTCGAGCTCCTCCCGGATGGTGCGGGCAAATTCGCTCCATGGTCGGAAGTCTCGCCCGAAGGAATGGAGCAGCAGCACGCGCTTGGGTTCGCCACGTGGGGCGGCGCCACTCGCCGGCTCGGGCAGGAAGATGAACCAGACCAGTAAACAGGCGCAGAGCCACACGGCCGCAACCGGCCTGCCAATGTTGGGCGCAGCAATGGGGGCAGGTCCGCCCATTCTTTTCC
>NZ_PSRR01000183.1 GCF_004296405.1 Bradyrhizobium sp. Leo170 | reverse complement strand
CTAGGCTCGTCTCATCGAGATCGGCCGAAAATCTCACGATGTGATCGAGACGTGGCAGCAGGTCGGTGGCCGCCAGCAGCACTCGGTCGAGGTCTGCCCGCAGCGCGCTCGAGATATCGGCCAGATCCTCGCTGAGCATCTCGGCATAGCCTTTGATCGCGTTCAAGGGTGTACGCAGCTCATGGCGTAGCTGCTGCTCCTGGGTGGCGGCCGCCTGGCCGGTCAGGTTGTTCTCGCGATCGCCCTCGACCAGCCGGTCGACCTTGTCGGCGAGATCCCGCGCGGCACGGAGGACACAGTTGACATCCGGCAGCATATCCTGACGCCCGTCCCGCGACGCCTCTTCGTGCATGATCTCTGCATAGCCGAGCAGGGCGTTGACCGGGGATAGCAGTTCCTGGCGAAGGTGGGCGAGCCGAATTCGTGAGGCGCGCGCGCTGTCGGTGTCAATGATGCTCATGGCCGCTCCGGACCCGCGCGGGGGCATGCCGGGGTACCAGTTCGTCGAGCGCCGCCAGCACGGCTTTGCCGCTGAATTCGCCCTTGTGCACCAAATGCTGCACCTGGCCGTTGAGGCGCGCGAGATCCTCGGCCGTCAGGGCCTTCGCGGTGACGACGATGACCGGGATGCGTCGCCAGCGGGATTCGGCGCGCAGCCGCGCGACGAACTCGAACCCGTCCATCTCGGGCATCATCAGGTCGAGCAGAATTGCGTCCGGTGAAGCCTCGTTCAAGCGTTCGAGGCCAACCCGACCATTCTCCGCTTGCGTGACCATGCAATCGATCTCCCGCAACGCGCGCCCCATCAGCTCGCTGGTCGGAGCGTCATCCTCGACGATCAGCACGTGCCGTGGCTCGCCCCTCGGGCAGCACTTTTCCACCGCGCGGACCAGTTGGTCGCGATTTATCGGCTTGATCAGGTAATCGGCGGCGCCGAGCGAGAAGCCGATGCTCTGGTTGTCGACGATCGTGACCATGATCACGGGAATTTCGGCGAGTGCCGCATCTTCCTTCATGGCACTGAGCACGGCCCAGCCGTCCATCTGCGGCATCAGAACGTCGAGTGTGACCACGTCGGGTTTCAGCGTGCGGGCAAGCTGCATCGCCTCCTCGCCATTGGCAGCCGTGCGAACGGCGTAACCGCCGCGCTGCAGGTGTCGGCACAGCAGTTCCCGCGCATTGGGATCATCGTCAACCACGAGAACGATGGGCGCATGCTCGGGCTCCGCGACCTGCAGACCAGGAGAGCGCTTCTCTAGCGTCGGGGTCGCAGTGTCCGGAGCGGCGCGTGTCACCGCCGGCAGACGAACCACGAAGGTCGTTCCCTTGCCGGCTTCGCTGGTCAGAGTCACATCGCCGCCCAGCAGCAGGCAGAAGCTCTTGGTGATGGCGAGGCCGAGCCCGGTACCGCCATAGGCGCGGTTCGTCGATTCATCGGCCTGAGTGAAGGCCTCGAACACCTTGGCCTGCTGATCTGGCGTCATGCCGATACCGGTGTCGCGCACCTGAAACTCGATCCCGTCGCCGGCGTCGGTTGTATCGCGGAGCGCGGTCAACGTGATCGTCCCGTTCCTTGTGAACTTGCAGGCATTGCTGAGAAGGTTGAACAAGATCTGCCGCACCTTGGTCAGATCGCTGTGGATCGTGCCGACCTCGTCGGCGCAGTTGACCATGAGCGCATTGCCGGTCTTCTTGGCTAGCGGGATGACGGTCGCGGCGACGCCATCGATCATGGGCCGCAGTTCGAACGCCTCCAGATAGAGCGTCATCTTGCCGGCCTCGATCTTGGATAGATCGAGGATGTTGTCGATCAGGCCGAGCAGATGCTTGCCGGCATCCTGAATTTTGCGCAGGTCCGCCGTCTCCGATTCGCGCCCGGCACCCTGGGCGTCCTCGAGCAGCATCTCGCTGTAACCGATGATCGCGTTCAAGGGCGTGCGCAGCTCATGGCTCATGCTGGCGACGAAGTCCGACTTCGCACGGGTCGCCTGCTCGCTCGCCCAGATCGCTTTGTGCAGCTCGCCTTCCATGCGCTTGCGGTCGCTGATGTCGGCGAGGCCGTTGATCATCGCCGGCCGCCCCTCGAACTGGACTTGCTGCGAGGCTATCAGCGCCCAGAACTCCTCGCCTCCGGCCCGCTTGAGCAGCATCTCCATGCCCTCCACATGGCCATGCTCGGTGAGCGCGCCGATGAAGCGCTCGCGATGCTGCGGGTCGGCGTAGAGAGTTTTCGCTTGAACGCCCAGGGCGGCGGAACCCTCGAGCCCGAACATTTCGCCAAAACGTTGATTGGCATACCGGATGATCCCGTCGTCGAATGTGACGATCGCCACCGCCATCGGTGCGGCCTCGGCAATGACACGGAGCCGCTGCTCGCTCTCCTGAATCGCCTGCTCCGCCTGCTTGACGTCGGTGATATCGGTGTAGGTCGCGACCGTGCCGCCGTCGTCGGTTTTGCGCTCGTTGATCTGGATCCAGCGCCCGTTGGAGCGTCGTTGCAGATGCGTACCCTTGGGATCTTGGTGCCTGGTTAGGCGTTCCGCGACCCAAGCCTCGTCGCGCCCCTTGGCGTCGCGGATCTCGCCTCTTGCGACTGCATTGCGGAGGATCGTTTCGAATGATACGCCCTCCTTCACGACATCGATGGTGCGGGTGCCGTGCATGTCTAAGTACCGCCGGTTGTATATCACCAGTTTGTCGTCGGCGTCGTAGAGCGAGAAGCCCTCCGAGATGCTCTCGATCGCGTCGGTCAGCCGGGTCTGGGCCTGCGTAGCCTTGTCGCGCGCCTCCGACAGCTCCTCGACGCTCAGCTCCAGCGAGCGCTCGAGCATCGCCCGATCGCTGTCGAAATCGGCGTATGCGGCATCGACGGCTGCTACGAAAGGCTGCAGCCCAGTCGGCAATTCGCCCTCGACACCGAGGTGCTTTCTGAGCTGACGTCGTAGCAGCCTGTGCATCTGTGCCCTGTGACGGTCAGTCCTCGGCGAAAGTCGTGATGGTCATGGTTTGATTGTGCAGGCGGCACTCGCCACCGTGTACGAAGGGGCTAAGCTCGCCGTACGAGTAGAACCCGGAAATCTTCGTATCCTTCCCGAACACATTCCTGATTGCTTCGATCTCTTCTTCGGTACGCTGCTTCATCACAAGCTTGCGACCGACGCAGCTCACCAGAATGGCAAGATCCGGCTGCTTATCGCTCAGCCCGCTGAGGCTGGCCCTGGCGGCGGACGTCGCGCCGTCGACGAGATCGTCAACGTTGGTCTTCATCAACCGCGCCGTTCCGCCCTGTGGGATGTCGCCGGCGAAGGTCATCGACTTTTTCTGCTCGTCTATGGACAGGACGGTCCGGACGACACCCTGGCCTCCCTTTGCGTCGGTAACCAGGATCGGGAAAAGCAAGGCAGAGCTTGGCAACTGCTCGGCGTGCGAGCCCAGGTACGATTTATAGAGATCGAGCGCCGACCGCCCATCCAGCTCATAGAGGATGTTGCCCTCGGCCCGAGTGATGGTGCGCAGCGGCCCGAACGGCTCCCAGCCGCCCATCGATGCGTAGCCAATGCGCAAATCGTTGCCGTACAGACCGACCGCTGCCACGCGCTGAGGGCCCGCGGCATCGTCGGCAATGACCCAAGTCTCGGAAAAGTTGGTTCCATCTCCGGAAAGGCCGCCGGTGATCGACACGCCTTCCGAGACGCCGCCCGCGAGACCGCGCGCCAGGTCGGAGCCATTGACGTGTAAGCCATCAGAAAGCACGAACACGTGGCGCAACGAGGCGTCGTTGAGCTGCCGTGCGAGCTCCTTGCCGACGTCATAGCTCGCCTTCGCCTCGCCAATCGCAGCGGAGGCGAACCGGAGCCGCGTATGTTCGAAGTCCGCAAGGGTGGCAATCACCGAGTCGTCGACGACCATGTCGCCGACGATCTCGCCGGAAGTCGAGCAACCGAGCATGGCGGCCCCTTTAAAATGGTCGCGCAGCTCATCCACGGGGGCGCCTGCCTGCATCAGTGATCTCGCGCCAAAAACGAACACGACACTTTGTCGTCCGACTTCATCGGTCGGCAAATTCGGGCGCCATCCCTCACTTTGAGACCATTTGTATTGAGCCGTTTTCATGAGTTGCTCCCTCTCATCGCTCGTTCGGACCTTGTGATCGTCTACCGTCCCGCAGCCGCGAGGAGCGCCTCGATCTTACCAAGCAGCCTCTGCAGCTCGATCGGTTTTGTGTCATAGTCGTCGCAGCCGGCCTCGAGGGCCTTGGCCCGGTCGGTCGCCATAGCGTGCGCCGTGAGCGCGATGATCGGGATCTTGCGCAGCTCAGGCGCGGCCTTGATCCGGCGCGTCGCTTCCCAACCGTCGATCACCGGTAGGCTCATGTCCATCAAAATGAGATCGGGCCTCTCATTCGTCGCCATTTCGACGCCGCGCGCTCCGTCCTCGGCGACGGCAACTTCGTAGCCGCCGCGCACGAGGCGCCGCGAGAGCATGTCGCGGTTCATCTCGTTGTCTTCGATCAGCAGGATCTTGGGCATCGCACAGCCTCGAGCCGGACTGTGAGCACTGCTTACCGGGATCGCCCGGATGACATCAATAGACGCTAAAAAAAATAGCTTAGCACCCCAGCCTGCCTGTCGCATCACAAAAATGGCGAGTAGGCCGACAGGGAATTCCCAAAGTTCGAGGTGATTTTTCAGTGGTACAGTGGGTCACAGCCGTGTTTTTGTACTCAGGAACTGCAACCAATAGATGCGAGAGGCGATCATTCATACTCGATAAAGCCCATAATTCGCACATGTGGGGGGCTTTCCATTCCTTGCATGTATGTACGCTGACATGCCATATCGTAGCAGCAAGGCGAACTCGCTGTTCAAGACTGTGAGCGACGAAGCATCAATCAAGCGGGGTAGCCGTAAGTTGGCGCCCTCTTTCATTTTAGACCAAACTTGTGATGTCGCCTGTTGGCCCATCGCGTCGATATTGGCTTGTCTGCTCTTGCACCGCTCTTCAGGACTCAGCGGGCGTGAATCACTTTATGAGTGCACGGCCTGATCGTCGTTTCCGCCGCCAGTCTCCGCCGGCTCAGCCTGCGCGATCTCGGCCGCGGCGATATCGCCCTTGCCGACCTCCCCCGTATCCGCAAGCCGCGCTTCCGCGGTCTCCTTCACGTGCGCGGCAAGCGCCGGCAGGCGTTCGATCAAAGCGTGAAAATCCTGGGCGTCGAGCGCGAGCAGCCTGGTCTTGCGTGTCGCCGTCACGGTGCCGGAGCGGCTGGTGCGCTTGAGCAGTGCGATCTCGCCGAAGAAGGTGCCGTCGGAGAGCCTGACCCGCTGGCTCGGCAATTCGATCTCCACCTCGCCTGCGGTGATGAAATACATCGAAGAGGCCACGTCGCCGCGGCGGACCAGCACCTCGCCCTGCTCGATGGTCTGGGCGCGGAGCAGCCGCATGATGTCGGCGATCTCTGCGGCGCCGAGATGGGAGAACAGCGGCACCCGCGCCAGCATGCCCCAGGTGACGACGAAATCGCGCCGGCGCACCTCGTCGGCGAAGGCGGTCGAGATGATCGCGACCGGCAGCGCGATCATGGCAAATCCGAACACGATCGCGAACACCGTAACGATCTTGCCGAGCGGCGTCACCGGGATCACGTCGCCATAACCGACGGTGCCGAGCGTTACCATCGCCCACCACATCGCCTGCGGGATGGTGCCGAACTTGTCCGGCTGGACCTTGTGCTCGATGGCGTAGAGCAGCGAAGCGAACAGCAGCACCGCGCCGGCGAGGATCACGAGGCAGCCGACCAGCGTGCGCCGTTCGGCGTGCAGCGCCGCCAGCAGCGAGCGCATCGCCGGCGAATAGCGCACGAGCTTCAGGAACGGCAGCATGCCGAACAGCACCACCGCAGTCTTGTCGCCCAGCATCAGCGCGATCGCCGACGGCAGGAACGCCATGAGGTCGATGATGCCGAAGCTCGAGAACACATATTCGAGCCGCGCCCGCGCGGCAGTCGTGGCGTGCAGGGAGTGGCCGGCCACGCTCCAGATCCGCACCGCATATTCCAGCGCGAAGACGATGACCGCGGCGATCTCGATGGTCGCAAACAGCGCCCCGAACGAGGCGTCGAGCTCCGGCACCGACGCCAGGATCGCCGCCAGCACATCAATGGCTATGATGAGGACGAGCAGCCGGACCAGGCGCGCGCCGGGCGAATAAGGCAGATGGTCGTGCTCGAGCAATTCGTAGAGCCGGTCCCGCAACTCAGGGGCACCGGTCTCGCGCTTGCCGGGCATGGTCGCTTACACGCCGGCGAGCGCTTGCTCGATCGCCGATAGCGCCGCATTGGCCTTGGCGCCATCCGGCCCACCGGCCTGCGCCATGTCGGGCCGGCCGCCGCCGCCCTTGCCGCCGAGCGCCTCCGATCCCTTGCGCACCAGATCGACCGCGTTGAAGCGCGAGGTGAGGTCGGCGGTGACGCCGACCACGATGCCGGCCTTGCCGTCCTCGGTGACGCCGACGATCGCGACCACGCCGGAGCCGATCTGCTTCTTGCCGTCGTCGACCAGACTCTTGAGGTCCTTGGTCTCGACGCCCTCGACGGCGCGCGCCAGCAGTTTGATGTTGCCGACCTCGCGCACGCCGGCGCCGCCGCCGTTCGACGCAGCACCGCCGCCCATCGCAAGCTTCTTGCGGGCATCCGACAGGTCGCGCTCGAGCTTCTTGCGCTCTTCCATCAGCGAGGCGATGCGCGCCGGCACGTCCTCGATCGACGTGCGCAGCTCGTGCGCCGCGGTCTTCGCCAGCGCGATGGTGTCATTGGCGTGCTTGCGGGCATAGCTGCCCGTCAGCGCCTCGATGCGGCGAACGCCGGAGGCGACCGCGCTTTCATTGGTCACCGAGATCAGCCCGATGTCGCCGGTACGCCGCACATGGGTGCCGCCGCACAATTCCACCGACCAGCCGAGCGCGTTCTGGCCCTGCTCGCGCGGGCCCTTGCCCATCGAGACCACGCGGACTTCGTCGCCGTACTTCTCGCCGAACAAAGCGCGGGCGCCGGCTTCGCGGGCGTCATCGACCGCCATGACGCGGGTGGTGACCTCGTCGTTCTCGAGCACCACGTCGTTGGCGATGTCCTCGACCCGGGCGAGTTCCTCCGCCGTGATCGGCTTCGGGTGCACGAAGTCGAAGCGCAGCCGGTCCGGCGCGACCAGCGAGCCGCGCTGGGCGATGTGGTCGCCGAGCACCTGCCGCAGCGCCTCGTGCAACAGATGCGTCGCCGAGTGGTTGCGCCGGATCGCCGAACGCCTGCCGTGATCGACGTCGAGCTGCAGCGCGGTGCCGGCCTTCAGCGTGCCCTGCTCCACCTGGCCGATGTGAACGAAGAGATCGCCAGCCTTCTTCTGGGTATCGGTGACGCGGAAGGTGACGCCCTCGCCGGTCAAAACGCCGGTGTCGCCGACCTGGCCGCCGGACTCCGCATAGAACGGCGTCTGGTTGAGAACGACCGCGCCGCTCTCGCCGGCCTTCAACCCGTCGACCTCCTGGCCATCCTTCACCAGCGCCGCGACCACGCCCTCGGCGCGCTCGGTCTCGTAGCCCAGGAATTCGGTCGCGCCGAGCTTCTCGCGCAGCGGGAACCAGACGCTCTCGGTCGCAGCCTCGCCCGAGCCCGCCCAGGCCGCACGCGCCTTCTCGCGCTGGCGATCCATCGCGTCGGTGAAGGACGCCTGGTCGACGCTGATGCCGCGCGACTTCAGCGCGTCCTGGGTGAGGTCGAGCGGGAAACCATAGGTGTCGTAGAGCGTGAAGGCGGTGTCGCCGTCGAACATGTCGCCCTTTTTCAGGCCGGCGCTCTTCTCATCCAGAATGGCAAGGCCGCGCTCCAAGGTCTTGCGGAAGCGGGTCTCTTCCAGCCGCAGCGTTTCTTCAATCAGTTTCTCGGCACGCACCAGTTCCGGATAGGCCTGGCCCATCTCGCGCACCAGCGCCCAGACCAGGCGATGCATCAGCGGCTCGCGTGCGCCGAGGAGCTGCGCATGGCGCATTGCACGGCGCATGATCCGGCGCAGCACGTAGCCGCGACCTTCATTGGAGGGCAGCACGCCGTCGGAGATCAGGAACGAGGACGCGCGCAGATGATCGGCGATCACGCGCAGCGAGGCCTTGTGCTCGCCCCTGGGATCGGCGCCGGTGAGATCGGCGATCGCCCGGATCAGCGAGACAAACAGGTCGATGTCGTAATTGTCGTGCACGCCCTGCAGCACGGCGGCGACGCGCTCCAGCCCCGCGCCGGTGTCGATCGAGGGCTTCGGCAGCGGATTGCGCACGCCGCCCTCGAGCTGCTCGAACTGCATGAACACGAGATTCCAGATCTCGATGAAGCGGTCGCCGTCCTGCTCCGCCGAACCGGGCGGGCCGCCCCAGACCTTGTCGCCATGGTCGTAGAAGATTTCCGAGCACGGGCCGCAGGGGCCGGTGTCGCCCATCTGCCAGAAATTGTCGGAGCCGGCGATGCGGATGATGCGCGAGTCCGGCAGGCCTGCGATCTTCTTCCAGAGATCATAGGCTTCGTCGTCGTCGATATAGACGGTCGCCGTCAGCTTGTCCTTCGGGAGCCCGAATTCCTTGGTGACCAGGTTCCAGGCCAGCTCGATCGCGCGATCCTTGAAGTAATCGCCGAAGGAGAAGTTGCCGAGCATCTCGAAGAAGGTGTGATGGCGCGCGGTGTAGCCGACATTGTCGAGGTCGTTGTGCTTGCCGCCGGCGCGCACGCATTTCTGCGAGGTGGTGGCGCGGACATAGGGCCGCTTCTCGACGCCGGTGAAGACGTTCTTGAACTGCACCATGCCGGCATTGGTGAACATCAAGGTCGGGTCGTTGCGCGGAACCAGCGGCGACGACGGCACGATCTCGTGGCCGTTCTTCGCGAAGAAATTCAGAAAGGTCGACCTGATGTCGTTGACGC
This sequence comes from Bradyrhizobium sp. Leo170, assembly GCF_004296405.1. GTDB lineage: Bacteria > Pseudomonadota > Alphaproteobacteria > Rhizobiales > Xanthobacteraceae > Bradyrhizobium. The sequence goes on along the minus strand of NZ_PSRR01000183.1, from coordinate 7,778 downwards.
TGCTCATAGCCATCCAACCGGAAAAGGGGCCCGGAATCCGCCACAAAAGGGTTAATCTTCCGGCCGAACGCTTTTAGACAAGGCGCACGGCGGTGTCCAGAAACTGTGCAAGCACATCATAGGCTTGCCGCGATCGCGTAAAGGGCCGTTGATAGTTGCCGCGGCCGCGTTGACAGCCTTGGCCGCGCCGTGTTTCCCTCCTATCTACTCTCAGTCACGTCGGGAGAGACCGGCCTTGCGCCGGCGCCGAAGGAGCAACCGCCCCGGAAACTCTCAGGCAAAAGGACCGCGTGACCACTGACATCTGGAAAGAGGTGCGTGAGGCTTCAAGCCGGGCGCGCCGCCGACGGGATAATACTCTCAGGCAAAGCGACAGATGGGGCTTTTGGGTTTCCAGGGGATGGTCCCCAGGGGAACCGCGAGGGCCCTGCAATGCTTGCGCGAGACGAATCCGACCTCAAACGCACTCCCCTTCACGCGCTGCACCTCGCCCGCGGAGGCAAGATGGTGCCGTTCGCGGGCTATGAGATGCCCGTGCAGTACCCTGCGGGCGTGCTGAAAGAGCACCTTCATACGCGCAGCCACGCCGGGCTGTTCGACGTCTCCCATATGGGCCAGATCGCGCTGCGGCCGAAATCCGGCAAGGTCTCCGACGCAGCGCTGGCGCTGGAGCGGCTGGTGCCGCAGGACATCCTCGGCGTCGCGCCGGGACGGCAGCGCTACGCCCAGTTCACCAATGCCGATGGCGGCATCCTGGACGACCTCATGGTCGCGAATTTCGGCGATCACCTGTTCCTGGTGGTGAACGCGGCCTGCAAGGCCGAGGACGAGGCGCATTTACGGAAACATTTATCCGATGCCTGCGACATCGATTCGCTAGCGGACCGCGCGCTGATCGCACTGCAGGGGCCGAAGGCCGAATCGGCGCTGGCGAAAATTTGTGCAGATGCGCCGTCGATGAAATTCATGGATGCCGGCCCGCGCCGCGTCGCCGGGTTCGACTGCTTCGTCTCCCGCTCCGGCTATACCGGCGAGGACGGTTTTGAAATCTCCGTTCCGGCCGAGCACGCCGAAGCGCTGGTGACCCAACTCCTGGATAATCCGGATGTGCTGCCGATCGGGCTCGGCGCGCGCGACAGCCTCCGGCTCGAAGCCGGGCTCTGCCTCTACGGCCATGACATCGACACCACGACGACGCCGGTCGAAGCCGCGCTGGAATGGTCGGTCCAGAAAAGCCGCCGCAAGGGCGGCGCCCGCACCGGCGGTTTTCCGGGTGCGGAAAAGATCCTCGATCAGTTCGAGCGTGGCGCGCCGCGCCGCCGGGTCGGCCTGAAGGCGCAGGGACGCGCGCCGGTGCGCGAAGGCGCGGCGCTGTTCGCTGATGCTGATACGGGCGAGGCGATCGGCAAGGTCACGTCCGGCGGCTTTGGCCCGAGCCTCAATGCACCGGTGGCGATGGGTTACCTGCCCACCGCGCTCTCCGGCATCGGCACCACCGTTTTCGCGGAGGTGCGCGGCCAGCGCCTGCCGCTTGCGGTCGCCGCCACGCCTTTCGTTCCCAACACCTATAAACGCTAGAGGACACTTTTCATGACGACGCTCTACACGTCCGACCACGAATGGCTCCACATCGAGGGCGATGTCGCCACGATCGGGATCACCGACTACGCGCAGCAGCAGCTCGGCGACGTCGTGTTCGTCGAACTGCCGAAGGTCGGGCGCACGCTGAAGAAAGCGGAAGCCGCCGCCGTCGTGGAATCCGTGAAAGCGGCCTCCGACGTCTACGCGCCGATCTCGGGCGACGTGCTCGAGGTCAATGACGCGCTCGCCGCCGAGCCGGCGCTGGTCAATTCGGATGCCGCCGGCAAGGCCTGGTTCTTCAAGATGAAGATCGCCGACAAGAGCGAGCTCGGCGGCCTGATGGACGAAGCCGCCTACAAAGCCCACACCGCCTGACTTGCACAGCCTGAGATGATGACGCCCTTCGCAACATACTCGCCGTCATCGTCCGCGAAGGCGGACGATCCAGTACGCCGTGACGTTTCGGCTCGATCGCTGAAGCCGGTGATTACTGGATGCCCCGCCTGCGCGGGGCATGACGGGGAATGAGAGAGGAACACATGAACGCGCCGTTCAAACCGACCAGTGAAGCCGCGGCCACCTTCGTGCGCCGCCACATCGGCCCCTCGCCGCGCGACGTCGATGCGATGCTGCAAACCGTCGGCGCCACCAGCCTCGCCGCGCTGATGGGCGAGACGCTGCCCTCATCGATCCGGCAGAAGGCCCCGCTCGATCTCGGCCGCGCGCTGAGCGAGACCGAGGCGCTGGCCCATATGAACGAGCTGGCGGCGCAGAACCAAGTGTTCACCTCGCTGATCGGTCAAGGCTATTCCGGCACGATTTTGCCTGCGGTGATCCAGCGCAACATCCTGGAAAATCCGGCCTGGTACACGGCCTACACGCCCTATCAGCCCGAGATCAGCCAGGGCCGGCTGGAAGCACTGTTCAACTTCCAGACCATGATCTGCGACCTGACCGGGCTCGACGTCGCCAACGCCTCGCTGCTCGACGAAGCAACCGCGGCCGCCGAAGCGATGGCGCTCGCCGAGCGGCACTCGCAGGTGAAGGCGAAAGCATTCTTCGTCGATCACGAAGTCCATCCGCAGACGCTCGCGGTGCTGCGCACCCGTGCCGAGCCGCTCGGCTGGAGCCTGATCGTCGGCGATCCCCTCACCGATCTCGACAAGGCCGACGTGCTCGGCGCCCTCCTGCAATATCCGGGCACCTCGGGCGCAGTCCGCGACCTGCGGCCCGCGATCGCGGCGCTGCGTGCCAAGGGCGCGCTCGCGATCGTCGCCGCCGACCTTTTGGCACTGGCGGTCCTTGCGTCGCCGGGCGAGCTCGGCGCGGACATCGCGATCGGCTCGGCGCAGCGCTTTGGCGTGCCGATGGGCTATGGCGGCCCGCATGCCGCCTACATGGCGGTGCGCGATGCGCTGAAGCGCTCGCTGCCCGGCCGCCTCGTCGGGCTATCAGTGGATTCGCGCGGGATGCCGGCCTATCGGCTGGCGTTGCAGACCCGCGAGCAGCATATCCGCCGCGAGAAGGCGACCTCCAACATCTGCACCGCGCAGGTGCTGCTCGCCGTGATCGCCTCGATGTATGCGGTCTATCACGGCCCCGAAGGCCTCACTCATATCGCGCGCAATGTGCATCGCCGCGCCGCCGTGCTGGCAGCGGGATTGCGCAAGCTCGGCTTTGCGCCCACGAGCGAGGCGTTCTTCGACACGCTGACCGTCGAGGTTGGCGCCAAGCAAAGCGAGATCGTGGCCCGTGCGCTCGCGGAGAGGATCAATCTGCGCGTCGGCCAAGGGATCGGCCAAGGGATCAGCCAAGGCACGCTCGGCATCGCCGTCGATGAGACCACGACATCAGAGACCGTCGAGGCGGTGTGGCGCGCATTCGGCGGTACGCTCGCCTATGCCGACGTCGAGACCGGCGCGCGCGAGGCGCTGCCGGCGGAATTGAAGCGCACCACCGCGTTCCTGACCCATCCGGTGTTCCATGCGCATCGCTCCGAGACCGAGCTGCTGCGCTACATGCGCAAGCTCTCAGATCGCGACCTCGCGCTCGATCGCGCGATGATCCCGCTCGGCTCCTGCACCATGAAGCTGAACGCGACCACGGAGATGGTGCCGCTGACCTGGCCGGCGTTCGGCAGCCTGCATCCGTTCGCGCCGGCAGATCAGGCCAAGGGCTATCACGCATTGTTTGCGCGATTGGAAAAATGGCTGTGCGACATCACCGGCTATGACGCGGTGTCGCTGCAACCGAATTCCGGGGCGCAGGGCGAATATGCCGGCCTGCTCGCGATCCGCGGCTATCATGCCGCGCGCGGCGAGGACCATCGCAGGATCTGCCTGATCCCCTCCTCCGCCCACGGCACCAATCCGGCTTCCGCCGCGATGGCCGGCATGGACGTCGTGGTGGTCGCCTGTGATGCGCGCGGCGACGTCGATGTCGATGATCTCCGCGCCAAGGCGGAGAAGCATTCGGCTGACCTCGCGGCAGTGATGATCACCTATCCCTCGACGCATGGCGTGTTCGAGGAGCACATCAGCGAGATCTGCGACATCGTGCATGAGCATGGCGGACAGGTCTATCTCGATGGCGCCAATTTGAACGCGCAGGTCGGGCTGTCGCGGCCCGGCGACTATGGCGCCGACGTCAGCCATCTCAATCTGCACAAGACGTTCTGCATCCCGCATGGCGGCGGCGGCCCCGGCATGGGCCCGATCGGCGTGCTGGCGCATCTGGCGCCGTATTTGCCCGGCCATCCCGCAACCGATGGCGGCACCCCGCACCCGGTCGGGCCGGTGTCGGCCGCGCCGTTCGGCTCGGCGTCGATCCTGACCATCTCCTACATCTACATCCTGATGATGGGCGGCGAAGGACTGACGCGCGCCACCGAGATCGCGATCCTCAATGCCAACTACATCGCGGCACGCCTGCAGGCGCATTTCCCGGTGCTGTACCGGAACGCGAAGGGCCGCGTCGCGCATGAATGCATCGTCGATCCGCGGCCGCTGAAGACCTCGGCGGGCGTCACCGTCGACGACATTGCAAAACGCCTGATCGACTACGGCTTCCACGCGCCGACCATGAGCTTCCCGGTGCCGGGCACGCTGATGATCGAGCCGACGGAATCCGAATCCAAGGCTGAGCTGGATCGTTTTTGTGATGCCATGATCGCGATCCGCCAGGAGATCGCCGAGATCGAGAGCGGCCGCTTCAAGGTCGAGGCCTCGCCGCTCCGGAACGCGCCGCACACCGTGCACGACATCGCGGACGATGCATGGAATCGCGCCTACAGCCGCGCCGAGGGCTGCTTCCCGGACGGCGTCTCCCGGTCAGACAAATATTGGAGCCCTGTCGGCCGCGTCGACAATGTCTACGGCGACCGCAACCTGGTGTGCTCCTGCCCGCCGCTGAGCGATTACGCGGAAGCTGCGGAGTGAGATGACGCCGTCATTCCGGGGCGTGCAACAGAGCGCCCCGGAATCTCGAAGTTGCAGAGTTGTAGGATGGCTAGAGCGCAGCGAAACCCATCGCACCTGCGTGCTTTGGTAGCAAATGATGGGTTTCGCTGCGCTCTACCCATCCTACGGGATCGTCAGGACGCGACTATCCCCGGATTCCAGCGCCAGAGGTTATCGTTGGTCAAATGCGTGCCGCCCCACCAGCGGTCGATTGGGTTGTGACGGCTGAAATCTTCCTTGTGAGCAAGCACCGCCTTGCCAAACTTGGTGAGCAACAGTCGGCTTCGCTTGTATGCCGCGCCGCGGCCGCGGTAGTTATCTCTCCTGAGGGTACGGAGTTCATCATCGAGACCAGCCACGGCGGGCGTCGGACCGTGCGCCAGCCCCTCCAGCAGAGACCCGATCTCCCACTCCTTGAACACACGACGCTGGCGAAGGCCGCGAAGATGGAACAGCGAATTCGTATCCCGGTATCCTGCGGCAATCAGCTCCAGCAGGCGCATCTCCGTCGCGCCGAGTCCAGTTGTGCTGGAGGGAAGCTCTTCGAGAAGGTCAATCAGAGCTGTCCTCAGCAGCGGTAGTGCGCTCAAATCCTTGCCGAGGAGGTTGAAGCAGGCTTCCGGCGTCGGCGCCCGATACGCCTGCCAGCTCATGCTTCCCGTTTCAAGCTTCGCCTCGGTGACGTCGACTTTGCGTACGTCCGTCGCGGCGGGTCCCTCGTGGTCCATCATGAGCAGATCGAAGTCGACAATGAGCAACCTCAACTTGGCCACTGTTTCCGGGTGGGAGCGAAAGAAATCGAGCAGCGAGATCAATTGCAACTGATCATCCGGCCCTGGATCAAACCATAGCTCGACAGTTTTGCATGGCTCGCAGAAGTCGACCAAGGCGAGGTCCTTGCGAGCTTCGCTGTTGTTTCGAAACTCGCCGACGAGGTCCGACCAATGAGATCCCGGACCGTGCTGCTCAGAACGCGCGGCGACATAGGTGGCGAAACTGTCAGGAAACGGCAATGGACCCCATACAAGACGAGTGGTGAAAGGAATGACGGCTTCAGCTAGATCCATGCGCATGAGGCAGTAGCCGGACGAGCTGGTCAGGATCAGGCGCTTCATGGCCCCCTCGGCAATCACCCAAACAAAACGGGCGCCGAAGACGTCGGCAACTCAACGTCCTCAGCGCCCGCTTCCCGCGAAGAAATCGGATATCTTGAAACTTACTCTTCCGCCGGCTCATCGCCGTCGGCGTCACGCTCGGGGGTGCCGGCGAGGATCTGCTCGGCGATCAGACCGGAGTTCTGCCGGATTGCAAGCTCGATCTTGCTGGTGATATCGGGGTTGGACCTAAGGAACGCCTTGGAGTTCTCGCGGCCTTGGCCGAGCCGCTGGCTGTCATAGGAGAACCAGGCGCCGGACTTTTCGACGATGCCGGCCTTGACGCCGAGGTCAAGGATCTCGCCCATCTTGGAGACGCCCTCGCCATACATGATGTCGAACTCGACCTGCTTGAAGGGCGGCGCCAGCTTGTTCTTCACCACCTTCACGCGCGTGGTGTTGCCGACCACCTCGTCGCGCTCCTTGATCGCACCAATGCGGCGGATGTCGAGGCGGACGGAGGCATAAAACTTCAGCGCATTGCCGCCGGTCGTCGTCTCCGGCGAGCCGTACATCACGCCGATCTTCATGCGGATCTGGTTGATGAAGATCACCATCGTGTGGGACTTGTTGATGGAGGCGGTGAGCTTGCGCAGCGCCTGGCTCATCAACCGCGCCTGCAGGCCCGGCAGCGCATCGCCCATCTCGCCTTCGAGCTCGGCCTTTGGCACCAGCGCCGCCACCGAGTCCACCACCAGAACGTCGACCGCGCCGGAGCGCACCAAGGTGTCGCAGATTTCAAGCGCCTGCTCGCCGGTATCGGGCTGCGAGATCAGGAGTTCGTCGATATTGACGCCGAGCTTGCGCGCATAGACCGGGTCGAGCGCGTGTTCGGCGTCGATGAAGGCACAGATGCCGCCCTTCTTCTGGGCTTCAGCCACCGTGTGCAGCGCCAGCGTGGTTTTCCCCGAGGATTCCGGCCCGTAGATCTCGACGACGCGTCCCTTCGGCAGGCCGCCGACGCCCAGCGCGATGTCGAGCCCGAGCGACCCCGACGATACCGTCTCGATATCCATCGAGCGGTCGCTCTTGCCGAGCTTCATCACCGAGCCCTTGCCGAACTGGCGCTCGATCTGGGACAGCGCAGCAGACAGAGCTTTGGACTTATCCATGGAGGATCCTTCGACAATACGCAGCGTAGTGACGGACATGGGATGTGCTCCTTATGACGGGGATTCGCTAGCGGGACAAACGGGGCGCGATAAGAAATCGATGGTTTATTGCGTCGGAAATTCTGTACCACCTTTGTTCCATGTTCGCAATATGTTCTTTTTTGAACTCGGGTGGTGTCCGTAATTAACCCCCAGTGTCCTAAGCTGAATTTCGGAGTGTCCTAATTGGACGTTAAGCGGCTTTAGCGTAGGACCTTCGATGTGCGGTCGTGGTGCACCCGCATGCCTTCACAGGCTAACCCGGAGCGACTGCACCGCGCTCCGGGTGAAGGCCCGTAGTTCTCCGGCCGTGAACGGAGTTCCTAACATGGGTTAAGGCCGCTTCAGTTGGCGGCCTCTTTCTTTTTTAGAAACGCCTTCACAGCGTTGATCATGTTGATCATCTCGTCCGCATCTTCTTGGAAGGTAATATC
>NZ_PSRR01000182.1 GCF_004296405.1 Bradyrhizobium sp. Leo170 | reverse complement strand
ACTTATGCTATTCACCTTTCGGTTGTATGCGTTGAGTTTCATTTTTTATACAACTTTTACGGGTGATCGGTGATGGCGCGAGCGGATGCGATTCTTGCAGCGGTCCAGCGAATCCACGAAGCGCCGCTCACCCCCGACGGCTGGACGTGTGCGTTGCCGTCAATAGCGAGCGCCTTGCGCAGCGAGCACAGCATTTTCCTGGCCCAGGACGCGAGCCGTGCGGCCGAGTTCGTTGTCGGCTTCGGGATGAGCTCCGAGCAGACCGCAGGCTTTACCGCAGCGGCCGGCCCCGGCTCCGCGTTCTGGGAGGTCATCCGTGCGCTGCCGGTCGGGTCCGTGGCGCCGACCTCCGCGCTTCTACCCGACCGCGAGTACGCCCGGACAACCTTCTATAACGAAGGCGTCCGGCCGTTGGGCGCATTTCACGGCCTGCTGGTCTCGCCGCTGCGCACGCCACAACGGTTTGTCCATCTCTCCACCGGCCGCCGGCTGGGACGTCAGGATTTTGACGCCGACGATATCGCAGCACTGCGGACGCTGGTGCCGCATCTCGTGACCGCGCTAAACGTGGCCCACAAGTTGGCCGCGGCCGAACTGCGTGCGGCTGGAGCGCGGGCTGCGCTCGATCGATTGGAGGTCAGTGTCATCCTGGTCGATGCTGCGGCGAGAATTCTGTTCGCGAATCGGAGCGCGGAAGCGATTCTCTCCGGCAATGACGGCCTCGGCGTCGATCGAGACGGCGTCCGCGCGTGCAGCCGCAACATAACCCGCGTCTTGCATCGTCTGATCGCAAGTTGCGCGGACGCCACGACGATCAATGGCGAACCCGGCGGAAGCATTGAGCTCCCACGTGGTGAGGGGTGCAGGCCCCTGCACGTTGTCGTCGCGCCGTTTCGAGTGAACGCGGAGCAGATCGATACGGCCTGGTTCGGCACCGCGCTGCCTGTGGCGATCCTCATCGTCACCGATCCCGAACGAGAGCGGCGTATGCGAAAGGAGCACTTACGTCGTCGGTTCGGGCTCACCTCGGCGGAGGCGGACGTCGCCTTTGAGATTCTCAAGGGCGACGGGCGCGCCGCATCCGCTGCTAGGCTCGGCATCGCGGCCACAACGGTCAGGGCACATCTAAGCCATATCTTCGAGAAGACCGGCGTGCACAGGCAGGCCGAACTGGTTCGACTGCTGATGCAGGGCGAGCACGAACTGACGAACGCCGCTGGCAAATCAAGAAGGTCAGGCCGTTGATCCATGATCGGCAATTGATGCATCATGGATCGCCGTCACTGCATCGACCGACGTTAAAGTCTCGCGAGCCAAGCCTCCAGGCGGGTTGGTCCAAGCCGGGCTGTGCCGCTGGGCGTCAGCGAGGCATCGTCGATCGGCGCGCCATAATACTCTGCGGTTGGATCGCCGAAAACGAGCCGGCTGTCGCCTGATGCCTTCAGGCGGCGCGCAACGAATTCATTGAAGGGCGCCTTCTCTGGGCCAGCAATGTCGATCGTGGCGTTCAGCGGCTGCCCGATCGCAACCTCCGCCAGGCAGTCAACGACATCGTCGGCCGCGATCGGCTGGAACAGGGCTGACGGAACGACAATCCTGTTCCCGATCGCTCCGGTTTCGGCGATGGCGCTCAGGAATTCGAAGAACTGGGTCGCGCGGACGATGGAGTAGGGAACGCCGGACGATTTGACCAATGTCTCCTGCGCGACCTTGGCACGAAAATAGGCAATATCCGGCGAGCGGTCGGTCCCGACAATCGATAGCGCGACGTGATGCGTCACGCCGGCTGCGGTTTCCGCAGCAACGAGATTGCGGGTAGAACGCTCGAAGAAATCGAGCACTGCGGCGGGTTCCCAGGATGGCGAATTGGAAACGTCCACCACGACCTGCGCGCCGGTGAGTGCTGCCGCGAGCCCTTCTCCCGTCACCGCGTTCACGCCCGACCGCGGAGAGGCCGGCACGGCCTCGTGTCCCTGTTGGCTGAGCTTTGCAACCAGCTTCGATCCGATCAGTCCGGTGCCGCCGATGACGATGATCTTCATGACACTCTCCCTCAGCGTTTGACGAAGGCGAGCAGTTCCGGATTGACGACTGGGACGGCTCGCCAACAGGGTGCGCAAATATCTCACGAGCCGTTGCATCCAGCAACTCTCGGGAGCGATGATGGAAGATCGAGTCAAATGTGGTACTGCGAACCCTGATCTCAGAAGGGCTGAGAGCCGAAAGTGGCGGCTAGTATCTTGGCAAGCAACAATGGAATACGAAGCCGCGATAGGTAGCTCAGGTGTGTTGGAAGCGCTCCGCGCCTTCGATCCGCGCGTGGTCGGGACTCTTCCCCTGGCGCTCTCCGTGCCGGGAAGCGATATCGACATCATCTGCCACGCATTCGACCCGATGGCCTTTGCCGAGGCGATCTGGAGACAATTCCAAGCCTGCGACGGCTTTCGTCTCTATCAGTGGACCTCCTCGGGACGGCCGGTGGTCGCTCGCTTCGAATGGAGCGGATGGCCCTTCGAGGTGTTCGGGGACTCTCGGCCGGTGGGGCAGCAGCACGGCTGGTTGCATTTCGAGATCGAAAGAAGATTGCTGGCTCTCGATGACGGACGCCTCCGGAAGGCTGTCCTTCAGCAAAGGTCGCTGGGGATCAAGACAGAGCCCGCCTTCGCAGCCGTCCTTGGGATAGACGGCGATCCCTATCGCGGCCTGCTCGAACTTGCTTCGGGGACCGACATTCAGTTGCGCGCTCGGCTGAACTCACTGTGAGGATTCGTCCGGCGCGCCAATGATGAGCCGCTCTGTTACCGCTGTAGTCCAAATTCCATCGCCTTCGTCGGACCGATGGCGCATGCTTGGACGACGCAGGATAACAAGCAGGAGAAGCAAGTGCCCTACGCGGACGTTAACGGTCAGCGGCTCTATTACGAGGACACCAGCGGATCCGGCCCGGCGATTGTCTTCTCGCACGGACTGTTGCTTGACGGCACCATGTTCTCGCCGCAGATGATGGCGTTCCGGGAAAGGTACCGCTGCATCGTGTGGGACGAGCGCGGGCACGGGAAGACTGCCACGGAAACATTGCCGACCTTTTCTTACTACGATTCCGCAAACGATCTCGACGCACTCCTTGCGTTTCTCGGTATCGAGAGCGCCATTCTCGTCGGCGTGTCTCAGGGCTCCTTCCTGAGTATGAGATGCGCCCGGATGCATCCTGAGCGCGTCCGTGCCCTGGTCTTGATCGCAACGCAGGCAGGCGTAGACGACTCGAAAACACTTGCGAGCTATCGTGCGCTGCTGGGCGCATGGATCGCAGGCAAGCTGCCGGACGAAATCGCCACCACGGTCGAGCACATCATTTTCGGTCCCAACTGGCCTGGCGCCTCCGCATGGAGGGAAAAATGGCGCGCCATGACAGCGCCAAATCTCTTGAGCGCTCTCGACACGCTCGCGCGCCGAGACGATATCAGCGACAAGATTTCCTCGATCCGCGTCCCCACACTGGTCATCCATGGCGATGCCGATGCCGCCATTCCACTCGCCAGGGCGCAAGCCATGAAGGCAGCAATCCCCAATGCGGAACTGATCGTGATTGCGGGCGGTCACTCCGTCAACATGACCAACCCAGGCCCCGTGAACGCAGCCATCAAGGACTTCCTTGAACGACATCCTCTCGTCTCTTGAACGCCGAAGGCGTGAAACGGACATGCCAGAGGGCTAGGACTGAGAGTACACTTGATTCAGTCCGGGACCGCGGCTGAACGCTGCGGCTTTGGGTTGTTCTCGACAAAACTCAAGCAGCGATCATTTGCGGCGGTAGCGAAGCGCATCGACCAGCAGCGAGAACGCCGGCGATGGCTGCCGGCGGCTCGGATAATAGAGGTGATAGCCGGAGAACGGCGGGCACCAGTCCGACAGGACGCGCACAAGCTGGCCGCTCGACAGGTACGGCTGCACATGCCCCTCGGTCAGATAGGCGAGCCCGAAGCCTTTCAAGGCGGCGCTGAGCAGTGCGCCGGCGCCATTGAAGACAAGCTGGCCCTCGACGCGCACATTCACTTCACGCGCGTTCTTCTCGAATTCCCAGGCATAGAGGCTGCCGCCATGCGTAGGCAGGCGCAGGTTGATGCAGTTGTGATGGGTCAGATCCTGCGGCGTCCGCGGCCGCTTCCGGTTGGAGAAGTAGGAGGGCGCGCCCACGACCGCCATGCGCAGGTCCGGACCCACACGCACGGCGATCATGTCCTTTGCCACCAATTCGCCCGGACGAATCCCGGCGTCGTACTGGGCCGCGACGATGTTGGTGAGACCGTAGTCGATCAGGACTTCGACCTTTATATCCGGATAGTGCGGCAAGATGTTAGCCAAGGCAGGCATCAGGATCGCATCCGCGGCATGTTCCGTGGCGGTGATCCGGATCGTGCCTGCCGGCTTCTCGCGCAGTTCGCCCAAGGCCGCCAGCTCGACGTCCATCTCGTCGAACTTGGGCCCGATCTTCAGGAACAGCCGTTCGCCGGCCTGAGTTGGTGTGACGCTCCGGGTCGTGCGGTTCAGCAACCTGACACCCAACCGCTCTTCCAGGCCGCGGACGATCTCACTGAGCGTCGGTTGGGAGATCCCGAGCTTTGCCGCCGCCCTGGTGAAGCTCCGCTCCCGCGCCACCGCCAGAAAGGCAAGTAGATCGCTCGCGTTCTCGCGGTCCATTTATAGGTAGCTCCGATAAATCTGATCGGATTTTATCATCTAATACCTGGATGCCCAAAGCGCTACGTTCGCATGCGATCGCTGGCCCAGCCATTCGCTACCGAGGAGAGTTCTCCATGAGAGTGCTCGCAGCCGCCGCCGTCTCACTCTGTCTGATGGCTCAGGCTTCGGCCCAGACGCCCGCAACCAAGGGAGCAAATACGATGCCCACGCCCCAAGACATTCGGGCGGTCGCGCCCGCCCTCGAAAATTACGCGCAAGGCGTTGTGCTTGGCGATCTCTGGAAGCGACCCGGCCTCTCGGCGCGTGATCGCAGCATCGTGACCGTCGCCGCCCTCATCGCCCGGGCTCAGACGGTCGAGCTGCCATACTATCTCAATCTCGCGATCGACAGTGGCGTGAAGCCGTCGGAACTTTCGGAGATCATCACGCATCTGGCGTTCTACACCGGCTGGGCGAATGCAATGGACGCGCTCCCGGCGGCGCAGGAAGTCTTCAGGAGCCGCAACATCGGAGCCGATGAGCTTCCGCCGGCGTCCGGACCGCGGCTCCCCCTCGACGAGGCTGCGGAGACGCAGCGGGCGACGCGTGTTGGACAGCAGTTCGGTCAGATCACGCCGAGCCTCGTGCAGTACACGACCGACGTGCTGTTCCGCGACCTCTGGCTGCGACCGGGCCTCGCCCCTCGGGACCGCAGCCTCGTCACCGTGAGCGCCCTCGTCGCGACCGGACAGGTCGCTCAAATCACCTACCACCTGAACCGGGCGATGGATAACGGATTGACGCGGGAAGAGGCCGGAGAGGTGCTCGGCCATCTGGCCTTCTATGCCGGCTGGCCCAACGCGTTTTCCGCGGCGCCGGTCGTCAAGGACGTGATCGAGAAACGGCCTCCGTAGTGATCAGGATGTACTCGCGTCGACGATTGATCGCTGGCACCGGAGCCGGATTCGCCTTGACCGTGATCGGCGGGGCCGCGGCGGAAAAGTCGACCACCAAGCGAAGGAGTGGAGACATGGATATCGAGATCAAGCGAAATGGTTCGCGGCCCTCTGCCAAGGGCTCGCCGGACTGGTTCACCGGTTCGGTCCGCGTCGACCCGTTGTTTCAGGCGCCTGATCCGGCGCGGGTCGGCGCCGGACAGGTCACCTTTGAGCCCGGCGCCCGGACCGCCTGGCACACCCATCCGCTCGGCCAGACGTTGATCATCACCTCGGGATTGGGGTGGGTGCGGCGCGACGGCGGAGCGATCGAAGAGGTGCGGCCGGGCGACGTGGTGTGGTTCCCGCCAGGCCTCAGGCACTGGCACGGAGCGACGCCGACCACCGCAATGACCCACATCGCCATCCAGGAATCGCTCGACGGCAAGAATGTCGACTGGATGGAGAAGGTCAGCGACGAGCAATACCGCAAGTGACGGAGCCGCGATTGAATGGAGAGATCGAATGAAGCCCTACGTCATCTGCCACATGGCGGCGAGCATCGATGGTCGCACGCTGTTCAGCCGCTGGAGTCCGCAGGCGAGCGTGTCGCCAGGGCTGTTCGACCGATTGCACGAAGAGATCGGAGGCGACGCCTGGCTGGTCGGACGCACAACCGGTCAGGAATATGCCAAGGGCAGCGAGTATCCCTCGTCCACGAAGGATGTCTTCCTGCGCGAGCCCTGGTTTGCGCGTCGCGACGCGAAGGCCTACGGCGTCGTGCTGGACGCGCGCGGAAAGATCGTGTGGGGCCGCTCGGACATCGGCAATGATCCCATCGTCGTCGTGCTGACGGACGACGTCTCGGATGCACACCTGGCGGGACTTCGCAGCGAAGGAATTTCCTACGTCTTCGGCGGGAAGAAACAGCTCGACCTGCCGCTGACATTGGACGCCCTGAACCGCGAACTCGGTGTGAAACGCCTGTTGCTGGAAGGCGGCGGCGTCACCAATGGTGCCTTCCTGCGGGCAGGGCTGGTCGACGAAGTGAGCCTGATCCTGTTTCCGTCAGTGGACGGAGCGAAGGGAGCGCCGGCCGTGTTCGACTCGCTGGAGAACGAGCACGGACGGTCGGCGCCCGTCCGATCGATGACCCTCGAGAGCCATCAGGTGCTCGAGGGCGGAGTCATGTGGCTGCGTTACAAATTGCAGAATGAATGATCCAAGGACCTGCATCTCAATCGGCCTTGAACGGGCCGTCCGTCCTCCACAACACTAAAGGAGCGAGTTCAGTGTATTTGCCTTTCAAGAACCAGGTCGCGCTGGTCACGGGCGCTGCATCCGGCATGGGTTTGGCCACCGCCAGAGCTTTCGCGGACGCCGGCGCGGCCGTCGCGCTCGTCGATGTCCGGGAGGACGCCGTACGCCGAGCCGCCGAAGAGCTGGCGGCGGCCGGCCATAAGGCGATCGGGATTCAGTGCAACGTCGCCGATGAAGGCGACGTCGCCGCAGCGGTCGAACGGACCGTATCCGAATTCGGGCGGGTGGATGCCGCGTTCAACAATGCCGGCGTGCAGTCGCCTGCGATCGAGACTGCCGACGTTACGGGCGAAGAATTCGATCGGGTCAATGCCATCAATCTGCGCGGCGTCTGGACCTGTATGAAGCATGAGCTCAACCACATGCGAGAGCAGGGCAGCGGCGCTATCGTCAATTGCTCGTCCATTGGCGGCTTGATAGGTCTGCCAGGGCGTGCGGCTTACCACGCCGCCAAACATGGAGTGATTGGGCTGACCAGGAGTGCTGCGCTCGAATATGCAGCGCGCGGTATCCGCATCAACGCGGTGTGCCCGGGCACCATCGATACTCCCATGGTTTCCGAGATGCTCTCCAAAGAGCCGGAAGCGATGAAGGAAATCCTGCGCAACCAACCGATCGGTCGCCTTGGTCGCCCGGATGAGATCGCGTCCGCCGTCCTCTGGCTGTGCAGCCCCGGCGCTAGTTTCGTCATTGGGCATGCGCTCGTCGTGGATGGCGGGTTTACCGCTCACTGAACGCGGCCCTCGGCAGAATTGTTCTGCGCGCCTCCCTTAACCATCGCTCTTCAACGCTGCTCGCACGAAGAGGGGTTCTGCGATCTCGAGTGGCTTCAGCGGGGCGCCTGCTTCCGAGAAACGCTTCCAGTAGGAAAGACTCCCGGCAACATCGACATGCATGATCTCGAGTTTGAGATCGTCCGGATCGGAGAAGAAGAACGCGTAGTAGCCGGGCTCATAGTCGTACTCGGCCGGGGGATCGAGGATCGGCACGTTCCTATCCTTTAGAAACCGATAGAAGGCGTCGACTTCGTCTCGAGAACCGACATTCCAGGCGAGGTGATGGAAGCCCGGCGAATAGCGGTCGTGAGTCCTGTTCGGGCTGTCCGGATTCGCGACGCTCATGATAAACCAATGCAGCGTACCATGTGGCGCCCAGCTCGCCCAGGCGAGGCGCGTGACGCTTTCCTCCACCAGCAAATAGCCAAGCCGCTCCATAACGGGTTGGTAAAAATCCCTGGCTCGCGTGACGTCCGTGACGGTGAGCCGCAAGTGATTGATCGTGCCGGTGCGGTCGGTGTGCGGCTGGCCTGGCAGCACATTTTTCGGATCTTTGCGCATATCTTTTCTCTCCAAAGCATGATGGCTCGGCGCGGCAGGGCGAGCGATTGCCTTCATCCGCGCCGCGGTGTCAGTCCGCGATGCGGCTTCCAGTTCGGTTGCGCATGAACAATAGGCCGATCACAAAGCTCAGCGACGCCACGCCGACCGGATACCAAAGGCCGGCATAGGGATTCCCGGTCACCGTCACCACGGCGAACGCGACGAATGGAAGGAAGCCTCCGAACAGGCCATTCCCGACATGGAACGGCAGCGAGAGGGACGTGTAGCGGATGCGCGCTGGGAACAATTCGACCAGGAACGCGGCCATCGGGCCATAGACCATCGTTGCCCACACCATCATCAGGATCAACAGCAGCGCGGCGGGAAGCCATTTGACCTGCGCGGGATCGGCCGTCTTCGGATAGCCGGCGGCAGCGAGTGCTGCAGCGTAGGTGGCGCTGTCAAAACCCTTGATAACAGTCGATCCGATATGGACGACGACGCCCGCTGTATCAGCCGTTTCGGCGGACGCGTAAGTGACGCCGGCCTTTGACAAATAGTCCCTGGCCATGTCGCAGGGCGTTGCAGGCTTGGCGAACATGTTGAAATTGCAGTCCTTGGCCGCGACCTGGACCGGGCTGTTGCTCTGCGCGGCCGCGAGTGCGGGATTCACCGCCCAGGTGAGGGCGTGAAAGGTCGGGAAATAGGTCACGGCGGCCAGCAGAAAGCCTCCGACGATCAGCGGCTTGCGGCCAATCCGATCCGACAGCGCGCCGAACGCGATGTACAGCGGCGTGCCTGCCAGCAGCGCAATCGCGATCAGGACATAGGCACTCACGTAGTCAAGCTTGAGAGTGGCCGTGAGGAAGTAGAGTGCATAGAACTGTCCGGTGTACCAGACGACGGCCTGTCCGGCGGTGGCGCCGAACAGCGCGATCAGCACGAGGCGCAGATTGGCCCAATTGCCGAAACTGTCGCGAAATGGCGCGCGGGACGTGGCACCAGCCCGCTTCATCTCGGCGAAGACGGGAGATTCCTCCAGTCGCAGGCGGATGTAGACGGACATCCCGAGCAGTGCGATCGAGACGAGGAATGGAATTCGCCAGCCCCAGCTCGCGAACACAGCCGCGTCCATTGACTGCCGGCAGGCCAGAATGACACCAAGTGACAGCAACAGGCCCACCGTCGACGTGGTTTGAATCCAACTGGTGTGAAGTCCGCGCTGCCGGTCCGGTGCGTGCTCGGCGACATAGATCGCGGCGCCACCATACTCGCCGCCGATGGCCAGTCCTTGCAGCAGGCGAAGTCCAACCAGCAGCACCGGCGCCAGCATCCCGATCTGGGCATAGGTCGGCAACAGGCCAACAGCCGCAGTGGATAGCCCCATGATCAGGATCGTTATGAGGAACGTGTATTTGCGTCCGACCATGTCGCCGAGACGGCCGAATACAAGCGCTCCCAGCGGACGCACGGCGAATCCCGCTCCGAATGTGGCGAGGCTGGCCAGGAATGCTGCAGTCTCGTTGCCGGGAGGAAAGAACAGTGCGCCGAAGAACGCAGCGAGCGTTCCGTAGATGTAGAAGTCGTACCACTCGAAGATGGTGCCGAGCGATGCGGCCGTGATGACCAGTCGGCGCGACTTTGTGGTGTCTGCTTGCGCAGCATCGATTTCGGCCACAGTGACCATGGTGGTGTTCCCCCTTTGCGTGATGTGAAGTCTTATGAAGTGAAAGCGTCGGCGTAGGCGCCAAGCGCCTGGCTTCCGCCGGTGTGCAGAAACAGGATGTTCTCGCCCCGCCGGAATTTTCCGCTCTGGATCAGCGCGATCAGCCCCGCCATTGCCTTGCCGGTGTAAACAGGATCGAGCAGCAATCCTTCGGTCTCGGCCGCGAGTTGGATGGCGTCGATGGTTTGCGATGCCGGCTGGCCGTACCCGGGGCCGACGAAGCCATCGTCGATCAGAGGAGCCTTGAAAGCGGCGACATCTTCGATGCTGAGCAGAAGCGCAGCGGATCGCAGGTGCTGCGCCACCTTCGCGCGCTGGCTCTCGAGCGGCGCCCCGACGGAGATGCCAAGAATAGAGGCCTCCAGCCCGGTGAGATGGGCGCCGAGGATATAGCCCGCCTGAGTGCCACCGCTGCCGGTCGGCAGGATGATACTGTCGATGGCGATTGCGCGTTCATGCAGTTGCGTGAGCAGTTCGAAATAGCCGGCGACATAACCGAGGACGCCGACCGCGTTCGAACCGCCCACCGGAATGATGTAAGGCCGCCGGCCGCGCTCGCGCTCCTGTCCGGCAATCTCTTCCATCATCGGGCCGCTCTCGACGTCCCCGACAAGACGAATGTCGGCGCCGAGCAGACGATCGATGAGGACATTGCCGCTGGTGCGATAAAGGTCGCCGCGCCCTCCAACGGAGTCGGTCAGAACCAGAATCGGCCGCAGATCGCAACGAACCGCCGCCGCTGCGACCTGACGCGCATGATTGGACTGGACGGCGCCCGCCGTAATGACTGTATCCGCGCGCTCCTCTCGGGCAGCGCCGATCAGAAACTCGAGCTTTCGGATCTTGTTGCCGCCACCGGCCAGGCCTGTGCAGTCGTCCCGTTTGACCCAGATGGTTGGTCCGTTCAGCTTGGCCGAAAGCCGGTCGAGCCGCTCAAGCCGAGTTGGCGCGTGGACAAGCTCTACGCGAGGAAATGCAGAAAGCCGCTGTGCTTCCTGCTGCGCGCGCTGGGGTGACACTGCAAAACGGTACGCCATCGAAAATTCTCATGGATCGCGAATAAAAGATCGCCGACCTTGTTAAAAGGCTGACCAAACGCTATTTTTTGCAAAATCATTAGTAAAACGAGTTGTTTCGATGGAATTCGATCGAATAACTCGATGGGTTGTGCTATGAACCTCGAACTGGAACTCGTGCGCACCTTCCTTGCGATCATCGAGCAAGGCGGCTTCACCCGTGCGGCGGGTCGGCTGCATAAGACGCAATCAACCATCAGCCTCCATATTCGTCGGCTTGAGGAGATCGTCGGCCGACCGCTTTTCGAACGTCAGGGCCGCGGTGTCGCGCTGACAGAACAAGGCGAGGTCCTTCGAACCTATGCCGAGGCGCTGGTTGATCTAAATGACGAGGCGTTGCTGAAGCTGCGCCGCCCACCGCTGACGGGCACGGTTCGGCTTGGACTGCCGGAGGATTTCGCCACCCGCCATCTGCCGATGGCGCTGCGACGCTTTACAGCAAGTCATCCAGCGATCCGTCTGGAAGTCAGGAGTGCGTTGACAGCCGAACTGATGCGCGACCTGGGGAACGGCGATCTCGACATCGTGCTGGCCCGCCGCGAATCTGAGGCGACGGAGGGATATGTTCTTTGGCGGGAGCCGCTTGTCTGGGTCGGCGCCCGCGGTCAGAGTTTTGTCGTCGACCCTCTTCCCCTCGTGATGTTTCCCCACGGCTGCGTCTATCGCCCGGAAGTATTACGGCGCATGCGCTCCTGTCCGCGACCTTGGGAGATCGTGTACACGAGCACCAGCCTTGCCGGCGTGCAAGCCGCTGTATCGGCAGGCATCGGCATCGCGGCGTTGGCCCAAAGCACCGTTCTTCTCGATTTTGTAGCCCTCGGCGCGGCAGAAGGTTTGCCGGATCTCCCTGAGACTGAAATAGCGCTCTTCAAAGGATCGTCGCGCAACGAGGCGGCAACTTACCTGGGCGAATATCTGTCGGAGTCGGTACAAAGCCTGTCATCCTCATCATCCGCCCGAATGTTCTGATGGCGTTGATCCAGTCCGATACCGTCGCTGAGCCGCTGCGGCTTTGGGTCCTACTCGACAAGACTCAATCCAAGCACGGCTTCTTCGCGGAAGTCCGCGACGAAAGTAGAGCTTTCGTCCTGCAGAAGTTCGGAGCAGCTCAGTGCCGTGTCGCGGCCGAGCGTCAGCTTACATGGCTCTCTTGTTACACGGCTCTCTTGGTCTCCTCGGCGTCAATGCAGCCGGCGATGGCATCGAGTACCGCCAGCTCCGCCTGCTCGATCGACGCGACGGCATAATCAATCGCGAACCCCGCCTCCCACTCAAGTCTCTCGGCCTTGTTTTCAGCGCGCCCGGCCTCTCGCTCTCGCTTTCGCTGGGCGATTCCGACCTTCAACGCCTCGATATCGGCGGCGATTCGTACGCCCGAGAGCAAAGGTCTGGATTGCCCCGAAGCGGACTCACAATAGCGGCACGATTGCTCAGTAGTATGTGTCGGTCGCTACCGCGTGATACAGTTCAATGAAAGGCAGTCAGGGGGTGAACGTGGAGAAATACGGAGCCGGGTCGATTGTTGTTTCCGACTATGACCCGAAATGGCCGACGTTGTTCGCGCAGGAGCGCACTAGGATTAAGAATGCTCTCGGCTCGTTCGCTTTGGCTATTGAGCATATGGGCAGCACGGCAGTTCCAGGTCTCCCTTCGAAGCCCATCATTGACCTGTTAGTTGGTGTACCTAGCCTTGAAGAGGCAAAGGAACGATGCATCGAGCCGATTGAGGTGCTTGGCTACATTTGCGTACCGGAGTACGCGTCATGGATCCCCGGCGAGCTGTTCTTCCGTAAGGGGCCTCCGGGGCCGTGGACCCACCATGTGCATTTGATGGAGCCGTCCCATCCTCGTTGGGAGGCATTACTGGTGTTTCGCGACTATCTTCGCACACACCCTGACGCAGCCCGCGCCTATGCCGACATTAAGCGGGCCCTCGCTGCTTCGTCAAAAGACAACATAGAGGCCTATAGAACCGGCAAAAATGTTTTCGTCGAGGAGACAACAGCTAAGGCTCGTGCATGGCGCGCGGATGCAGGAGATCAATAGCAACGCGAGATGTCAGAGCCTCAACATGTGCTTTTGGCCCGCAGCAGACCTGATGCCTTTTCTGAGGTCCCTCGAGCAGCCGTATTCGATAGTAACAGCTGTATACGCGGCGACCGTTGATCCCTACTTCAAGCGGAGCCTCTGCAGCCGCTTCACGGCGAATTCGTCGCCAGGCTTCAGTCTTAAGACGGCCTCGTAGTCGCGATACGCACGATCAAGCTCGCCTGCCCGTTCGTAGGCTAGCCCTCGATATCTCAGGGCCGTAGTGGAGTTGGGGCGGAGTTCGACAGCTTTATCCAAGCTTTCGATCGCGGCCTTCTCATTCTTCAGTGTGAGATGTGCGGCTCCGACGCCCACCCGAAGTCGATACGTATCGTTTTGCGTGAGATGCCCGAGTGCCAGCGCCTTATCGTAATCCTCCAGCGCGGTTTGCGGTCGGTGCGAACGATTATAGGCCTCGGCACGTCCAAGCATGAACACGCCCGATGTCGGATCAAGCTTTATTGCTTCGTCAAACCGATGGATTGCTTCCTCGGATTGGCCCAGTTCCATAAGCGCCAGTCCCTGGCCATTGGGGAAAGTCCCGTCATCAGAAAACAACTTTGCCCCGGCGGTGTAGTCGGCCAATGCAAGCTCAAAGCGACTTTGGTGGTGATAGAAAAAGCCGCGCTCGCTATAAGCGCGTCGATCGGTAGAGCCGACCATTTCAACGACCGCATTGAAATCGGCTTCGGCTTGATCCCAGCTTTTTGCCAGCTGAGCGGTAACACCCCTCATCAGCAGCAGCTCTGCCCGGTCTTTAGGACTGAATTGCTGCTCGAGCCCTTTGGAGTAAATTTGGATGGCGCGCTCAAAGTCCAGCTTGCTTACGGCAACGGCAGCAGCCGTCTGGTAAGTCTGGGCGTCGGACGCAATCACCGCAGAACAGATTGGCCACAGCACGGACAGGAAAGCAATTCCGCGCAGGACTCTCCGCTGTGCCAAGCCAATTTTCATTTGCTTCTCCGGGCCGAGAAAGCGCTCATGCCCGAAGTTGATGCAATCGACAATTGTTCTTATCGAACAATGCAACCGTAATGCTGATTGCGGTTAAACAATCGTTGATCGAGCAACATCTGTCCTCCGCCATTGCTGCCGGCGCAGATTAAGCTTGGCCTTCAAGTTCGCTATTGGACCATCGCGTCATTTCGTGGCGGCGCAGCAATTCGGTCGCTTTTAGAGCGAGGCGGACATCAACTGGCGGCGTCCACAGAATCCGGTTTATGGATACGCTAGTCACTTCATCGTAATGGTGATGCGAGCCAGGCTGGCCGAGAGCTCCACGCCCAACCTGGGTCCGCTGAGCACCAGGACGACGCCATTCGCATTCTGCAAGCGCACGGCGCCGGCTCCGGCGACGAGAGCGCCGGCGGCTCCGACCGCGGTGTAGGTCCCTGCCAGATCGCCGGGATTGCGCAGGTTCTGGGCCTGCCCGACGAACTCATCAATTGAAAGCGCAAGCGTGGCGCCAAAACTCGCGCCCGAAATGTCGAAGGGATATTTTTTGCCGTGGAATGTCAGCACGCCTGTACCATTGCCGACGGCGGCGATGATTCCGGCCTTGGAGAAGAGGACATGCACGCTGCCGGTGTCTGCCGGCGACGGACTGGTCGTTGCCGTCCAGGCGGCGAACGCTATCAGGCTGGATGCAATTGCACTGCGAAAGTCGCGCATGGGACCTGATCCCGCGTTTGAACGAGCAGAGGTCGGAATCCGAGCTTGAGACGAGAGACAATCCTGATCAGGCGCAAGAACGCTTAAGTTAGATCAAGGCGGTCTTTGTCCGCATGAAAATGCGCTGGCTCCGAAATCCGAACCCGAGAGCTGGAATCATGCTGAGCGCTGACGGCTTCAAGTGCGGGCGACCGTAGCCGCGGTTCCATTCACTGACCGCGTCGAATGGGCCGCGACGAAAAGCCCGTGGAACGTACAGGGGAGGCCAAGGATTGCCATAATTGGCGTAATTCCTGTTCAGCGCTGGTTCACCCGTCGAGGAATCCAATCGAGTGGCATCCGATAGGGGAATGATCATGACACGCATTCTGTTGGCATTGTTCATTGGCCTGGTGTCATCGATCGCGCTGCCTGCACAGGCGCAGGAGCAGGAGAAGCGGCTCGCGCTGGTGATCGGCAATGGCGCCTACGCGACCGGTGCGCTGCCGACGGCGGCCAACGATGCAGGCCTCGTGGCGCAGACGCTGCAGGCCGCGGGCTTTGACGTCGTCGGTGCGCGCGACCTCGACGGCGAGACGCTGCGCAAGTCGTTCCGTGAGTTCGTGCAGAAGGTGCAGGAGGCGGGATCGAACACGGTCGCCTTTGTCTATCTCGCCGGCTACGGCGTGCAGCTTACGGGTGAGAACTATTTCATTCCGGTCGATGCGAAGATCGCCCGCGACATCGACGTGCCGGTCGAAGGCCTGCGGCTGTCGGACTACATGCGCCAGCTCTCGGCGCTGCCGGTGAAGGCCAACATCATCGTCCTCGATGGCGCGCGCGCGAATTCCTTCGCCAAGGAGGGGCAGCCGCTCGCCGGCGGCCTGGCGCTGGTCGAGCCCGATGCGAAGATGCTCCTGGCGTTCAATGCCGCACCCGGCACGATCGCGCCTGAAGGTCAGCCGCCTTACGGCCCCTACGCGCAGGCGCTTGCCGAGATGATCCGCGCCGGCGGCCTGCCGCTGCCTGAACTGTTCGACCGCGTCCGCCTGCGCGTCAGCGAGATGACCAAGGGCGCGCAGATTCCCTGGAACGCGCAGAAGATCGATACGCCCTTCATGTTCTTCGAACGGCAGCAGGACGCGCCGCCGACCCAGGTCGATGCCAGCGCCCGCGACAAGCCGATCCGCGACTTCGACGCCAAGGACGCCTATGCCGCCGCGCTGGAGCGCGACACGCTGCAGGGCTACGAAGATTTCCTGCAGGCGTTTCCGAATGATCCGCTTGCGAAGCGGGTGAGGGCGATCGTCGCCGCGCGGCGCGAGGCGATCACCTGGGGGCGGAGCTATCGCACCGATTCGCCGGATGCCTATTGGTCCTATCTCCATCGCTATCCGCGCGGCCCTCATGCGGCCGATGCGCGGCGGCGGCTTACAATCCTGTCGGCGGCGCTGGAGCCGCCGCCGTCCTTTGCGCCGATCGACTACGACGTTGGGCCGCCGCCGCCCGATGAGTTCATATATGTCGAGGATCGCCCGGTCCTCTACTTCGATGATCCGGTGTTCGCCTTTGCGCCGCCGCCACCGCCGCCCGTGTTCTTCCTGCCGCCACCGCCGCCGGATTTCGTGGTGCTGGCGCCACCGCCGCCTCCAGTGGATGTCTTCGTGCTACCCGTTCCGCTGTTCGTGCCGATCCCGGTCTTTGTCCGGCCGCCGATCTATGTTGCGCCGCCGCCGAACAACATCGTGTTCGCCAACATCCACAACCAGACGATCATCAACAACGTCATCAACAATCCGAACCCAACTCCGGCGCAGCTCGGCGCGCTCGGAACGAAGTTCAGTGGTGGCGCAGCTCGGCCGGCGATTGCGCCATCGTTGCCGCCTGCCGCGGCGCAGCGGGCCAACCTGGTCCAGCCATCGCCGCAGGGCGTCGCTCAGCCGGCGCTGGGCACCAAGTTTGCG
>NZ_PSRR01000181.1 GCF_004296405.1 Bradyrhizobium sp. Leo170 | reverse complement strand
GTCGCCGGGCGAGCCTCCATCAATCGCCTGTGATCGTCCTGAAGTTCCTTGACGAGTCTTTACCCTTCCACTATCTCCGACAGCGGGAAACCTCTCCCCACCGAGAGGCAGCTATCTGGAAGGGTAGATCATGACTGCAGCGAAGCCCGCTTCGCGGCCGAACGTGCCGCATTTCTCCTCCGGCCCCTGCGCCAAGCGCCCCGGCTGGAATCCCCAAAATCTCAAGGACGCCGCGCTCGGCCGCTCGCATCGCGCGAAGATCGGCAAGGCCAAACTCAAGCAAGCCATTGAGCTGACGCGCGAAGTGCTGGAGGTGCCGACCGACTACAAGATCGGCATCGTGCCGGCTTCCGACACCGGCGCGGTCGAGATGGCGCTGTGGTCGCTGCTCGGAGCGCGGCCCGTCACCACGTTGGCCTGGGAATCCTTCGGCGAGGGCTGGGTCAGCGACATCGTCAAGGAATTGAAGCTGAAGGACGTCACCAAGCTCAATGCCGGCTATGGCGAGATCCCCGATCTCTCCAAGGTCGATCCGGCAAGTGACGTCGTCTTCACCTGGAACGGCACCACCTCGGGCGTGCGCGTGCCGAACGCCGACTGGATCAGCGCGACCCGCGAAGGCCTCACCATCTGCGACGCGACCTCGGCGGCGTTCGCACAGCCGCTCGACTGGCCGAAGCTCGACGTCATCACCTTCTCCTGGCAGAAGGCGCTCGGCGGCGAGGCGGCGCATGGCATGCTGATCCTCTCGCCGCGCGCGGTGGAGCGGCTCGAGACCTACAAGCCGGCCTGGCCGCTGCCGAAGATCTTCCGCATGACCAAAGGCGGCAAGCTCAACCAGGGTATCTTCGAAGGCGAGACCATCAACACGCCGTCGATGCTCTGCGTGGAGGACTATCTCGACGCGCTCGACTGGGCGAAATCGATCGGCGGCCTGAAGGCGCTGATCGCGCGCGCCGACGCCAGCACCAAGGCGCTTGCCGACTGGAAGGCGAAGACGCCGTGGATCGATTTCCTGGCCAAGGATCCCGCGATCCGCTCCAACACCTCGGTGTGCCTGAAGATCACGGATCCCGCGATCACCTCGCTTACGCCGGACTTGCAGGCCGCCTTCTGCAAGAAGCTGGTCGCCCTGGTCGAGAAGGAGAATGCGGGCTTCGACTTCGCGCATTACCGCGATGCGCCGGCAGGCCTGCGCATCTGGTGCGGCGCCACTGTCGAAGCCAAGGACGTCGAGCTGCTGACACAGTGGATCGACTGGGCCTTCGCCGAGACCAAGGCGCAGCTTTCGAAGGCTGCGTAAGTAACGTCACCTCATCGTCGTCATGGCCGGGCTTGACCCGGCCATCCATCACGAAACGAGGATGGACTCGCGGGGCAAGTTCGCGGGTGGCGCCATCAGTGCATCGTCCATCAAGGGACCACTCCCAAGGAACCATTTCCATGAGCAAACCCAAAGTTCTCATTTCCGACGCCCTGTCTCCCGCCGCCGTGCAGATCTTCAAAGACCGCGGCGTGGAGGTCGACTTCCAGCCCAATCTCGGCAAGGACAAGGAAAAGCTCGCCGAGATCATCGGCAACTATGACGGCCTCGCGATCCGCTCGGCGACCAAGGCAACCGCCAAGATCATCGAGAAGGCCACCCGGCTGAAGGTGATCGGACGCGCCGGCATCGGCGTCGACAATGTCGAGATTCCTGCGGCGACGGCCAAGGGCATCATCGTGATGAACACGCCGTTCGGCAATTCGATCACGACCGCCGAGCACGCCATCACCCTGATGCTGGCGCTCGCCCGCGAAATCCCGCAGGCCGATGCCTCGACGCAGGCCGGCAAGTGGGAAAAGAACCGCTTCATGGGGGTCGAGATCACCAACAAGACTTTGGGCGTGGTCGGCTGCGGCAATATCGGATCGATCGTCTGCGACCGCGCGCTCGGCCTGCGCATGAAGGTGATCGCCTTCGACCCGTTCCTGTCGCCGGAGCGCGCCAAGGACATCGGGGTCGAGAAGGTCGAGCTCGACGAGCTGTTCAAGCGCGCCGATTTCATCACCCTGCACACGCCGCTCACGGACAAGACCCGCAACATCATCGATGCCGCGGCGCTTGCGAAGATGAAGAAGGGCGTGCGCATCGTCAATTGCGCCCGCGGCGGCCTGGTCGACGAGCAGGCGCTGGTTGACGCGCTCAATTCCAAGCATGTCGCGGGCGCGGCCTTCGACGTGTTCTCTGAGGAGCCGGCGACCTCGAACATCCTGTTCGGCCATCCCAACGTGATCTGCACCCCGCATCTCGGCGCGTCCACCACGGAAGCGCAGGAGAATGTCGCGCTGCAGGTCGCCGAGCAGATGTCCGACTATCTGCTCACCGGCGCCATCTCCAACGCCATCAACTTCCCCTCGATCACGGCCGAGGAGGCGCCGAAGCTGAAGCCGTTCATCGAGCTCGCCGAGAAGCTCGGCTCGTTCGCCGGCCAGCTCACCGAGAGCGGCATCATCAAGACCCAGATCACCTATGAGGGCCATGTCGCCGAGATGAAGATCAAGGCGCTGACCTCGGCGGTGCTGTCCGGTCTGCTGCGGCCGATGCTGGGCGACGTCAACGTCGTCTCCGCGCCTGTCGTCGCCAAGGAGCGCGGCATGGTGGTCGACGAGGTGACGCGCGCCGCACAGAGCGACTATGAGAGCCTGATCACCGTGACCGTGACGACGGAGCGGCAGGAACGCTCGGTTTCCGGCACCGTCTATCACGACGGCAAGCCGCGGCTGGTCGACATCAAGGGCATCCGCGTCGACGCCGAGTTCGGCAAATCGATGATCTATGTGACCAACGAGGACAAGCCGGGCTTCATCGGCAAGTTCGCAAGCCTGCTCGGCGATGCCAAGATCAACATCGCGACCTTCCATCTCGGCCGCGTCGCGCAAGGCGGCGACGCGATCGCGCTGGTCGAGGTCGATGGCCCGGTGCCGGCTGACGTGCTCGCCAAGGTGCACGCGCTGCCGCAGGTCAAGCAAGCCAAGGTGCTCGCGTTCTAACGCGGGAGGTGCCAATTGGTGCGCCCTCGCCCCTTGTGGGAGAGGGCAGCTCCGCCGTCAGTACCGGACTCATTCGGGTGAGGGGTTGTCTCCACGAGCGCTGTCATCCTCGGAGACAACCCCTCAACCGGCGCTTCGCGCCACCTTCTCCCACAAGGGGAGAAGGGAAGGCGGCCGCGTCGTTCGACCCACATATTCCGACCTGCGGAACAACAACGCCGCCTCCGGCATCGGAGGCGGCGTTTGTCGTTTGGCGACCGACAAAATCTGTGTACGAATGGGCCAAGACCGGTCATATCAGGCCGTCCTAACAAGGGAGAAAACACAATGCGTGAAGCCGTTATCGTTTCCTATGCACGCACGGGCCTGGCGAAGTCCGCCCGCGGCGGGTTCAACATCACTCCGCCGATGTCGCTGGCGGCGCACGCCATCAAGCATGCCGTCGAGCGCGCAGGCGTCGACAAGGAGTATGTCGAGGACTGCTATCTCGGCAATTGCGCCCATGGCGCGCCCAATATCGGCCGCCAGGCCGCGCTGCTCGCCGGTCTGCCGAAGTCGACCGCCGGCGTCTCGGTGAACCGTTTCTGCTCCTCGGGGCTTCAGACCATCGCGATGGCCGCCAACTCGATCCGTTCCGATGGCGCTGAATGCATCGTTGCCGGCGGCGTCGAGAGCATCTCGATTCCCGGCGGCGGCACGCCGAAGGAATCGGTCGATCCCGAGCTGCTCGAGACCGCGCCCGACATCTTCATGGCGATGATCGACACCGCCGACATCGTCGCCGAGCGCTACAAGCTGAGCCGCGAATACCAGGACGAGTTTTCGCTGGAGTCGCAGCGCCGCATGGCGGCCGCGCAGCAGGCCAACAAGTTCAAGGACGAGATCGTCCCGATGAAGACCAAGATGAAAGTGGTCGACAAGGTGACGAAGGAAGAGAGCATCAAGGACTATGTCGTCGACCGCGACGAGTGCAACCGTCCCGAGACGACGATTGAGGGTCTTGCCAAGCTCGAGCCGGTGAGGGGCGCCGGCAAGTTCATCACCGCCGGCAATGCCAGCCAGCTCTCCGACGGCGCCGCGGCCGTGGTGCTGATGGAAGCCAAGGATGCCGAGAAGCGCGGCCTGGAGCCGCTGGGCCGCTTCGTCGCCTGGGCGACCGCCGGTTGCGAGCCGGACGAGATGGGCATCGGCCCGGTCTTCGCGGTGCCGAAGCTGTTGAAGCGCCACGGCCTGAAGATCGACGATATCGATCTCTGGGAGCTCAACGAAGCCTTCGCCAGCCAGTGCCTGTATTGCCGCGACCAGCTCGGCATCGATCCCGAGAAGTACAACGTCAACGGCGGCTCGATCGCGATTGGCCACCCCTTCGGCATGACCGGCGCGCGCCTCACCGGCCACCTCCTGCAGGAGGGCCGCCGCCGCAAGGCCAAGTGGGGCGTCGTTACCATGTGCATCGGCGGCGGTCAGGGCGGCGCGGGCCTCTTCGAGATCTATAGCTGAGAACGGCTTCGGCTGAACGCCACGTGAACCAAAGCACGGCGCCCCAAGCGCCGTGCTTTTCTTATTTTGCTCACGCTCTCTCCTCCCGTCATTGCGAGCGCAGCGAAGCAATCCATTGCCAGCCTCGAACGCGGAGGGATGGATTGCTTCGCTGCGCTCGCAATGACGGGGAGGGATTGGCGCGCAACTGGATACCGCAGGTTTGTGGTCTGCATCTTTGTGGCACCCCCAATCGAACCGGTTCTTTTCTCGCTGCGTCTCACCACCGATGGGGGTGTGACATCAGCCACTGTCCGGCGGTGCCGGATCGGGTGAAGTCTGCGCGCAATGCAGGAAAGGGATCCAATGCGTTTGATTGCCAATTGTCTTGTCACTACCAGCCTGGTGCTGGTCACCGCGCTTGCCGCTTTGCCGGCGCGGGCGGCTGACGTCGATGCCGCTTCGATGGTGGATGCGGTGACCGTCTATCCTGATGGCGCGAGCGTCACCCGCGTCGTCACGCTCGATCTGCCGTCCGGCGACAGCACGCTGGTCGCCAAGGATTTCCCGCTGTCGCTCGACCCATCCTCACTGCGTGTCGAAGGCGACGCGGACAGCAAGCTGACGATCGGCTCGATCGACACGCGGCAGCCGCGGGCGGCGCCGCCGGTGAACCTGCCTGAGCTCGACAAGCGGATCGAGGCGTTGAAGGATGAGCGCGCCAATCTCCAAGGGGCGATCGACGCCGCCAAGGCGCGCCGCCAGTTCGCCGAGCGTTTTGCGGAGGCCGCCCCGGTCGGCATCGGCGAAAAGGGCGAGGCGCGGCCGCTGTCCGAATGGCGCGCCGCTTTTGCCGCCGTTTCCGAGGAGATCGCGATCGCCGATACCGCGACCCGTGAAGCCGAGCGCAAGCAGCGCGACCTCGACCGCGAGATCGCGCGGCTGGAATCCGATCGCGCCGCCAAGCCGCCGAGCAAGCTCGAGGTCCGTATCGACCTCGCCGCCGCGACTGCCACGAAAGCCACCCTTCGCGTCACCTATTCGGTGCGCAATGCGCGCTGGGCGCCGATCTATGACGCACGCCTCGATACCGGCGCCAAGGACCGAAAACCCTCGCTGGAGCTGGTGCGCCGCGCCGAGATCACGCAGTCGACCGGCGAGGACTGGTCGAATGTCGCGCTCGGCGTCTCCACCGTGCGCATTGCCCGCGGCGGCAGCGCGCCCGAATTGAACTCGCTGCTCGTGCAGTATCCTCAGCCGCTGCGCCCGGTGCCGCTGTCAAGCGCCGTGCCGGAGCTGGCACGGCCGGCGCCCGCACTGCGCGCGGCGCCCGCTCCAAAAGCCGCCGACGCACTCGATGCGCGTGAGCGCGCGGACGAGCAGCAGGCGGTGGCCGAGATCGGCGACTTCCAGGCCACCTTCAAGATCCCCGGCCGCGTCAGCCTCGGTGCCAGCGAAGGGGCTAAGAGCCTGCGCATTGCCAGCAACGTGATCGCGCCCGAGCTGACGATCCGCGCCGTGCCGGTGCTCGATCCGACGGCGTTCCTGGAGGCAAGCTTCAAGCCGGCCGAAGACGCGCCGCTGCTGCCCGGCCGCGTTGCGATCTATCGTGATGGCGTGTTCGTCGGCCGCGGCAAGATCGCTTCCGCCGGCAAGGATGAAACCGTGCGGCTCGGCTTCGGCGCCGACGACAAGGTCAAGATCGAGCGCTCGGTGGTGAAGCGCAATGAGGGCTCGGCGGGCCTGATCGTGACGACGTCGAAGACCGACGAACGCTCGTTTAAGACCAGCGTGCGCAACGGCCATGATTTCCCGATCCGTGTCGCGATCGAGGATCAGCTCCCGGTCAGCGAGAACGAGGAGATCGTGGTCGAGATGCTGCCGCAGACCACGCCGCCGACCGCGAACAATCTGCGCGACAAGCGCGGCGTGCTGCAATGGACATTCGATGCGAAGCCCGGCGAGCTCAAGGACATCAACTTCGCCTGGCGCATCCGCTGGCCCAAGGACAAGGGCGTCGTCATGACGCCGGCGGGATGAGCGGTTCTTACCTCGCCCCGCTCTTGCGGGGAGAGGTCGGATTGCGAAGCAATCCGGGTGAGGGGCTCTCTCCGCGAACACGTCTGTCACCGTGATCGTGGAGAGAGCCCCTCACCCCGACCCTCTCCCCGTGAAGAACGGGGAGAGGGAGCAGAGCTCACTTCGCCTTCAGGAAGTCGCCGACTTCCAGCAGCACGAATTCGTTGTCGTCGGCCTTGTTGGGATCGCGGCTCGAGGAGAACGGCAGGTTGTTGTCGTTGCCGACGATGATATGGGTGTCGTCGACCTTATCGACGTTCTCGATGGTGAAGAACGGGAAGGTCAGCACGCCGTCATTGAGCGGCTTCTTCGCCTTCTTGTCGGGATCGCGGATCTTCATCAGGTCGATATAGCCGACCTTGCGCACGGGCTTGCCGACATTGGCGTCCGAGAGCTCGATCTTGTAGACGCGCTTGAACTTCGCCAGGTCCGGGAAGCAGTTCTCGCCGCGTTGTCCCTGCGGGCAGGCCTTGTCCGCGGTGCCTTCGCCATTGTCGCGCTCGATGATCAGGCCGGCGGTGCCGTCGATCATGTTGAAGTCGCCGATGGCATTGCCGTTCTGCTCGAACACATACTGCCAGTAGCGGCCGGTGAATTTCTCGTTCGCGACGTCGAACTCGAGGATGCGCGAGGCTTCCTTGCCGTCGACCTTCTCCCAGTCCTTCTTCTCGGCATCCCACAGCGGGCCCTCGAGCAGGCCGTACAGGAACTTGCCGTCCTTCGAGGACGCAAAGCCCTCATATCCCTTCGAGCGGCGCAGGTTGACGGTGGTGTAGCTCGCGCCCGGCGCGCCCGGCGACTGCACCGACCAGTGATCGGGCGAGCGCACCGGCTTGCCGTCAGCAACGCTCTCGAACACGGCCAGCACCTTGCCGGTCTTGTCGGCCTTGATCACGTAGGGCCCGAACTCGTCGCCGATCCAGAAGGTGTCGCCGATGATCTGGAAGCCTTCGGTGTCGAAATCGGCGCCGGTGAGATAGCGCTTGGCGGTGTCCTCATGCACGATGCGGAACGGCACCTTCTTGTCGGGATCGTGCAGGAACACGGTTTCCTGACGCTCGATCTTGCCGCTCGCCCAGTCGATCTTGTGCCGGTTCAGGTACAGCATCGAATCCGGCGAGTTGTAGCGCGAGCCCATGCCGTTGTCGGTGAGCACCCAGAAGGTGCCGTCCGCCATCACCTTGATGCCGGAATGGCCCTGCAGCGGTTGGCCCTTGAACGGAAGCGAGACGCCGGTCGGCCGCTCGTAGGACTTGC
Source organism: Bradyrhizobium sp. Leo170 (assembly GCF_004296405.1). GTDB lineage: Bacteria > Pseudomonadota > Alphaproteobacteria > Rhizobiales > Xanthobacteraceae > Bradyrhizobium. The sequence continues at coordinate 8,918 of NZ_PSRR01000181.1, read as the reverse complement.
CCATCACGGTGCCGACTGCGTCGACGCGGCGGCCGGTGGTGTATTTGCCGGAGGTCTTGAGATCGTTGGGTGCATCGGCGGGCGCATCGATGAAGCTTTCCGCCGGAAGCACGGCGTGGCCCTTGAGGGTCGCCGGATATTCGCCTTCGCCCTGCGCGAAGGCTGCTCCCGAGAGTAGCACGATGGACGCGACGGAGCAGAGCAGTGATTTGCGCATGTTGATCTCCCCTGAAGATGAACGCGGCGGAGTTCTGGGAGGCGCGTGTTACACGCCGCTGACAGTTTCGTGACGGCTAGAGCATATTCGGTTCTGACGGAATCAGAACCGAAGCTCTAGATTCTTGTCTTGACGCGTTTTCTTCACGCGAACCGGTGTCCACTTCGCTCGAAAACGCTCTAACGATTGCCGCTGGATATGCCTGCGGCGTTACGTCACCGGTCGCATCGTTTGCGGCAGCAGGAAGGGAATGCCGCGGTCGGTATAGTCGATCGTGGCATCGACCTCGAAGATGGTGCGGATCGTCTCCGCGGTCATCGCCTCGCTGCGGCCGCCGTCGACGGCGAGCCGGCCACGATGCAGGAGAACGAGGCGGTCGGCAAAGCGCATCGCGAGGTTGAGGTCGTGCAGGATCGCGATCACCGCGGTGCCGCTCTGCGCGCGACGGCGCGCGGTCTCGACCAGGTCGATCTGGTGCCTGAGGTCGAGGCTCGAGGTCGGCTCGTCCAGGAGCAACAGGCCGGGACCGTTCTGCGCTTCGCCGCAGGCGAGCTGCACCAGCACGCGGGCGAAATGCGCACGCTGCTGTTCGCCGCCCGACAGTGTCGGCAATTGGCGATGACGGAAGCCCCTCAGCCCGACCTCATCCAGGGCGGACTCGACCAGCGGCGCCGCCGTCGCGCGCGAACTGTCGCCCGCGCCCATATAGACGATTTCCTCCACCGTGAACGGGAAGGTGACGTTGACATGCTGCGACAGCATGGCGCGATGCCGCGCCAATTCGCGCGGCCGATAGGCGCGGAGCGCGCGCTGCTTCAGTTCGACCGTGCCGCGGGTCGGCGTGATGTCGCCGGACAGCATGCGCAGGAGCGTCGACTTGCCGGCGCCGTTCGGCCCGACGATTGCGATCATCTCGCCCGGATTGACGCTGAGGTCGACGGCATCGACCAGCGTGGCGCCGCTGACCACCACCGAGACCGAGCTCGCCTGCAGCATCGGAATCATAGCGAAACCAGGCTGCGCTGCCGCAGCAGGATGGCGAGGAAGAACGGCGCGCCGACCGCCGCCGTCAGGATGCCGATCGGTATTTCCGCTGGCGATACGATGGTGCGGGCCATCGTGTCGGCGCCGACCAGGAGCACGGCCCCGAGCAGCACGGAGGCCGGCAGCAGCAGTCGGTGCGCCGGCCCGATCGCGAGCCGCAACAGATGCGGCACCACGATGCCGACAAAGCCGACGACGCCGCACACGGAGACGGCGACCCCGGTCATGGCCGAGACCAGGATGATGGAGATCCGTTTCAACCGCTCGACATCGACGCCGCTGTGAAAGGCCTCGGCTTCGCCGAGCACGAGGACATCGAGCCCGCGCGCGATCGACAGGCACGCGACAAGCGCAACAGTGAGCACCGGCGCCAGCGTCGCGATCTTGCTCCAGGTCGCGCCGCTCATCGAGCCCAGCATCCAGAAAGTGATGTCGCGGAGCTGGCGGTCGTCGGCGACGAAGACCAGGAGCCCGATGCCGGCATTGGCGATCGCGGCGATCGCAATTCCTGCCAGCAGGAAGATCGCAATCGACGTCCGCCCGGCGCGGCTCGCGATGCTGTAGAGGATGATCGTCGTCACGAGCGAGCCGGCGAATGCCGCCAGCGGCAGCAATTGGTGCTGCATGAAGCGGACGCTCTCGTCGATGTGGCTGTCCGTGAAGACGATCGCGGCTGCTGCAGCAAAGGCGCCGCCGCTGGAGACGCCGACGAGCGCGGGATCGGCGAGAGGATTGCGGAACAGCCCCTGCATGATCGCGCCGGATGCCGCCAGGAGGCCGCCGACCATCGCGGCGGCGACGATCCGCGGAATCCGGATCGACCACAGCACGAGTTGGTCGCGCGCAACCAGCGGATTGGCCGCGCTGTCATTCCATAGGCCGAGCGCGGCAGGCAGGCGGGCGAGGGGAATTCCAGCCGCACCCAGCGTCACTGCAATGAGCGCAACGCCGACAAGCGCGGCGCAAAGGCAAAGCAGTGTCAGCGATGCGGGCGGGCGCAACAAGCGCTTGGTGCGAGGATCGGCAGTATTGCCACGCGCGTCCGCCAAGGCGCTCATTGCCGGCAATTCGCCGTGAGCGCCGCGGGCACGAACTTCTCCGCCTGCGGCGCCAGCGCCGGATATAGTTTTGTCGAAAGGTCGCGCGCGGCGGCGGCGGTGCGCGGGCCGAAACCGAGCAGATAGAGCCCTTCCATCGAGATGAAGCTCTTGTTCGCAGCGACCGGCGTCAGCGCGAAGGCCGGATGCGCATAGATCGCCTCGGCTTCCAGCGAATCCTTGCCGCGTTGGATCGACAGCACGACGTCGGGCTTGGCGGCCACGATCGCCTCGTCGCTGACGATCTTGTAGCCGTCATAGCCTTGGACCGCATTGACGCCGCCGGCGAGCTGGATGATCTCGTTTGCCGCCGTCTTCTGGCCCGCCGCCATGGCGCGGCCGTTGAGCAGCGACATCACGAACATCACCCGCACCGGCTTCGTCACCTTGGCGCGCAACTCGCGCAATTGCGCGAGATCATGGGCGACGGCGGTGGTCAGGCATGCGGCGCGCGGATCGGCATCCATGGCGTGGCCGACCAGCTTGATCTTGTCGAGCAATCCCTGCTCGGAGAAGGTCTCGGGCACCAGCACCAGCGGCACCTTGGCCGCTTCCAGCACGTCCATGGTTTCCTTCGGCCCCGAGCCCTGTACCGCCAGCACCAGCGACGGGTTGAGTCCCAGCACGCCTTCGGGCGAGAGCTGGCGCATATAGCCGACATTGGGTTTGTCGCGCAGCGCCGCCGCCGGATAGAGGCTGGTCGCATCGACGCCGGCGACGCGGTCCTCGAAACCGAGCGCATAGAGGATTTCGGTGATCGCCCCGCCGATCGAGACGATCCGCGAAGGGTTGTCGATGATGACGTCGCGGTCGCGCGCATCATGCACGGTGGTGTTTGCGGCGGGTGCCGCCTCAACGGGCAAGAGGCTGGCGATCAGCAGGACTGCGAGCGTGCGACAAATTGCCATCGAGGGATCACTTGGTCAGGATCAGCTTGTTCTGCGAGGTCAGACGCAACCGGTACATCTCGTCGCCATGCGCGATCATGATCTCCCGTTCGCTCTGGAACAGCTCGCGGCTGTCGATCCGGTTGCCGGTCATGGAGAGGTTTCTCACGGCGGGTGAGGCATTTGCTGTGCGCGCCCCGGCGCCTTCGGTATCGTCTCCGGAAGTTGCCGCCATATCCTCTTTGCTGCGCCCCGAACGTTCTCTGGATGGCTGTTTGTACAGGTCGCCCGCACCGCAATCCAATCATTGCAGTTTACAATCGATATAAACTGTGCCGTGCCGTTGTTGACCACTTTGTTACCGCGACGTAACGAATGTGAACGTGGCGCGGGCGGGTGGCCCGCACTGTATATTTTGGTAGCCAGCAAGCCGCTCGCATCATTTCGCGAGCGCACGCCAGCCAGACCCAAAAAGCAGATCTTTGGATTGGGGCAATATGGCTGACGGGGCTAGGATTTCGCGCGCCCTCATTTTGGGCGCATCAGTGGTTTCAATCGGGTTGCTGCTTTCCGAGTCCGGGTTCGCCCAGACCGCGGACGCGCAGCCGGCTGGTCGTGCGTCGGAGCGCGCCAAGCAGGCGAAGCGCAAGCCGGCGAAGCCGAAAGTCGAACAGCAGGCGGCGGCGCCTGTGATGAACGCGCGCGCGCAGATCGGTGCCGTGACGGTGCAATCGCTCGATACCATCACCGTTGCCGCATCGAAGACGGAGGAGCGCGCGATCGACGCGCTTGCCCCGGTCAGCGTCGTCACGCTCGAGCAGATCCAGGGCCGCCTGCCCAACACGGTCGGCGATCTCCTTTATAATCTGCCCGGCGTTTGGGTGCAGAATCGCGGCGACGAGCCGTCAACGTCGATCAACATCCGCGGCCTGCAGGATTTCGGCCGCGTCGCGGTCGTGGTCGACGGCGCCCGGCAGAACTACCAGCGCACCGGCCACTTCGCGAACGGCTCCTTCTTCCTCAATCCGGAGCTGATCAGCAGCATCGACATCGTGCGCGGCCCGACGGCCAACATCTACGGCTCCGGCGCGATCGGCGGCGTCGCCTCGTTCCGCACCAAGGACATCGAGGACGTGGTGCGCGCCGGCGAGCGCTGGGGCGTCGACGTCAACAACGTGTTCGGCAGCAATGAGGGACGCTGGCTCACCTCGGCTTTCGGCGGCGTTCGCGTCAATCCCAATGTGGACGTGTTCGCGGGCGGCACCTACAGCACGCAGGAGAACTACAAGGACGGCACCGGGTTCGAAGTCGCCAATACCGGCAACCGGCTCTCCAGCGGCATCGCCAAGCTGACGGTGCGCCCGGCCGATGGGCACGAAGTCAAGCTCGGCACCATCTTCCAGGAAGATATCTACAGCGTCGGTCAGCCGGCGCGGCGTGCGGGCGACCCCAACTCGACCAATGCGAACGGAACCAACAATCTCTCCGGCACGTCGGTCTACGCGAGCAACGTGAAGAACTACACGACGACGCTCGGCTGGACCTATTCGCAGCCCGATGACCGGTTGTTCGACTGGGATGCGAAGGTCTACTGGAATCGCACCGAGAACGACCAGATCAAGACCGCGCATACCAGCACCACGCCGTCCGCCTTCTGCGGCGGCGTGCCCGGCAACGCCGTCTCCGGCTGTATCGGCAGCAATCGCGGCTATCTCCTGGATACCTACGGCGTCGATATCCACAACACCTCACGTTTCGATTTGTTGGATTGGCACAATGCCATCACCTACGGTCTTGATGCGTTCCAGGACCAGGTGAGCACGAACGACAGGAGCGGCACGTCCGAGGTGACGACGCCAGGCGGCCGTCGCACGGTGTCCGGCGGCTTCGTGCAGTGGAAGGCCAATTACCAGAACCTGGTCGAAACCATCTCGGCGCTGCGTTACGACAATTACCAGTTGGAATCGGGGACGACGTCCTCCAGCGGCGACCGCCTTTCGCCGAAGATCACGGTCGGACTGATGCCTGCCGCGATGCTGACGCCCTATGTCAGCTATGCCGAAGGCTACCGCGCGCCGTCGATCACCGAGACGCTCGTCAACGGCCCGCATTCCGGCGCCACCATCAACGATTCGTTCTTCCGTTGTCCGTCGGGCACGCCGGGGCCCGGCGCCGACTCGACATTCTGCTTCGTCCCCAATCCGAACCTGAAGCCCGAGATCGGCAAGAACAAGGAGATCGGCTTCAACCTGAAGAAGAACGACCTGTTCGTGCCGGGCGACAGCATCCGCGGCAAGTTCAACTTCTTCCGCAACGACATCGAGAACTACATCGATCTGGTTTCCTATGGTCCTCCGCTGGTGGTTCCGACCGGTCCGCCGCCCGCACCGCGCATCACCGTGTTGCCCTTCGTGCAGTACCAGAACATCGCCGAGGCCCGCATCGAGGGTTTCGAAGCTGAGACCATGTATGATGCCAGAACCTGGTTCGTCGGCATTGCCGGGAGCTACATGCAGGGCAAGAACCTCCAGACCGGCCTCGGGCTCTACAGCATCCCGCCGCAGAAGATCACCACCACGGCCGGCGTGCGCCTGCTCGACAACACGCTGGTGATCTCCGCGATGTGGACGTCGGCGCTGGCCAATAACAATATTCCCCCGACCTTCACGCCGGCGACGTCCTACGATCTCGTGAATCTCTACGTGGCCTACACGCCGACGCGCGATCTGGTGCTCAACTTCTCGGTCGAGAACCTCCTGGATCAATACTACCGTCCCTACGCCATTCCGGTCGGCTCCACCGGCGACACCCAGAACGACGTCAAATGGGCCAGCGCGGGGCCGGGGATCGTCTTCAAGGGCGGCCTCAGATATCACTTCGGAGGGACCTGATCGAGGAACCGGGAGCCCTGACGGGAGGGCCGTCCCCTTCATCCGTGCCGCCGGCCGCGCTGATGCCAGCGCGGCTCGGCGCGTTCTTGTTTTCAACCAACTTAACCGGCAGGCTGCGCAAGCGGCGCAGCGCCGAAAACCCAACAAGCGGCCAGCGCCGCAAACCCAGAAGGAGAATTCGACAATGTTTATCGCCATGAACCGCTTCCAGGTGAAGAAGGGCTCGGAGCAGGCGTTCGAGACCGTCTGGGCTACCCGGGAATCCTATCTCGGCAACCTGCCGGGCTTCGTCGAATTCCATCTGCTCAAGGGGCCTGAGGCCGAGGACCACACGCTGTATTCGTCGCACACCACCTGGGTCGACAAGGCGGCGTTCGAAGCCTGGACGCGCTCGGAAGAATTCCGCCGCGCGCATGCCCGTGCCGACAACAAGACCGGCGAGAGCCTCTATCTCGGTCATCCCAAGTTCGAGGGCTTTGAAGTGATCCAGACCGAACGCAAGGCGAGCGCTGCCGCGTAAGGAGACCGCCATGTCGAGTACGGAGCTTGCCGATCTCAGGGCCTACATGGCCGACAATCCCGGCGCCGTGATCGAGGACGTCGCGCGTGAGCGAAAAGTTTCGCCGCTGGCGGTGATCGAGGCGCTGCCGGGCGAGATGGTGCGGATCGGTGCAGGCGGCGAATTCGCCGCCGCCATGCAGGACATTGCTGGTTGGGGCGAGGTGACGCTGATCGTCCACACCGACGATGCGATCTTCGAGTTCACCGGCGCAATACCGGGTGGCGAGATCGGCCGCGGCTATTTCAACCTGATGCAGCCGAAGGGCTTGCACGGCCATCTCCGCCACGAGCGTTGCGGGGCGATCGCGTTTGTCGAGCGCCCCTTCATGGGCAAGTCGTCGGCCTTCATCGCCTTCATTAATGTCGACGGCGGCATCATGTTCAAGGTGTTCGTCGGCCGCGACGATACCCGCGCGCTGCGCGGCGACCAGCTCCAGCGCTTCCGTGCCCTCGCGGAGCGGATCGCGCCTAGAGCGTTTTCGAGCGAAGTGGACACCGGTTCGCATGAAGAAAACGCGTCAAGACAAGAATCTAGAGCTTCGGTTCTGATTCAATCAGAACCGAAGCTCTAGGGGCGCGGCCTGAGGAAGCAACGGCGGGAGGCGATCATGCAAGCATGGCTCGATAGACTTTGCCGGCGTCCGATCGTCACGGCGCTGATCGCTTCCAGCGCAATGCTGTGGCCGGCTGCTTGCTTCGCCGCCGACGATAACGCGCTATTGCCGCGCAACCTCTCGCCCTGGGGCATGTTCCAGAGCGCCGACATCGTGGTGAAGGCGGTCATGATCGGCTTGGCCTTCGCCTCGCTGGCGACGTGGACGATCTGGCTGGCGAAAACCATCGAGATCCGCCGCAAGACGGCACTGGCGAAACAGCGGCTGCGCCTGCTCGAGAAGGATACGCTGCTGGCTGAGGCGGAGCAGGCGAGCCGCGGCGGCGACGACGCGGTGGCGCAGATCATCCAGTCGGCGGCGCGCGAGGCGAGCCTTTCCGGCGGCGTGTTCGATGACGGCTTCAAGGAGCGTACCGCGCTCAGGTTGGAGCGGGTGGAGGCCGCGATGGCACGGCAGATCGCGCGCGGCACCGGTGTGCTCGCGACCATTGGCGCCACCGCGCCCTTTGTCGGCCTGTTCGGCACGGTCTGGGGCATCATGAATTCCTTCATCGGCATCTCCGAGGCGCATACGACCAACCTCGCGGTGGTCGCGCCCGGCATTGCCGAAGCGTTGCTTGCGACCGCGCTGGGGCTGGTCGCGGCGATTCCCGCGGTCGTGATCTACAATCATCTGACGCGGTCGATCGCCGCCCATCGCGCGCTGCTTGGAGATGCCTGCGCGATGGTGCTGCTCCTGGTCAGCCGCGAGGGCGACCGTGGCCTGTTTCGCCTCGCCCGCGCCGCGGAGTGAATGATGGGCGTCAAGCTCGGGGCGGGCAGTGCAGGGGGCGGGCGGTTTCGGGCCGAGGACGATCTCGTCGAGGCGCATGAGATCAACGTCACCCCCTTCATCGACGTTATGCTGGTGCTGCTCATCATCTTCATGGTCGCGGCACCGCTTGCCACCGTCGACCTCGGCGTCGACCTGCCCGCGAGCACCGCCGAGCCGCAGCCGCGCCCCGACAAGCCGGTGTTCGTCACGGTGAAACCCGATCTCTCGGTCGCCGTCGGCGAGGACATCGTCGCGCGTGACGCGCTCGCTACAACGCTGGACGGCGCCACCAAGGGCCGCAAGGACGAACGTATTTTCGTGCGCGCCGACAAGGCGGTGAGCTACGGCGAATTGATGGAGGTGATGAACCTGCTGCGCAACGCGGGCTATCTCAAGATCGCGTTGGTCGGCCTCGACGGCCGAAGCTGACGCTCAAATGAACGCGTTCGCGCTGCATGACGTCACCGACCAGACCGCGTTGCGGCGCTGGAGCATCTCGGCACTCGCGATCCTCGCCACCCATGCGGCGCTGATCGCGGCCGGCATGAAATGGTATCGCGAGCAGCCGCTGCCTGGTGTCTCCTTGCCTGCGATCATGGTCGACATGGCGCCGGCGACGTCGGCGCCGCAATCGACGCCGCTGGATCTCGCGCCGGGCCCCGAGATGCAGGCCGCTGACGCTTCGCCGCCCGAACCGGCGCCGCAGCAGGCGGTGGAAGAGCTGATCCCGCCGACCCCCGCCGCAGGAAAAGCCGGAGGTGGTGGCGCCACCGGAGCAGAAAGTGCAGCCGGCG
>NZ_PSRR01000180.1 GCF_004296405.1 Bradyrhizobium sp. Leo170 | reverse complement strand
CCAATGCACCTATCCCGGATTGCGCTGCGCTCCATCCGGGCTACAGGGGACCAGCGCCTAATCCCGGCTTGCGGGGGTCTGGATGAAGCCGCGGTTGTGGGTCGGGCTGATCAGGATTTCGTTGACGCAGACACGCGGCGGCATGCTGGCGACGAAGGCGATGGTGCGGCCGACATCCTCGGGCTGCAGCATCCTGGCCTGCTCGGCTTCGCTCGGCACCACGGGCCGCAGTTTCAGGATCGGCGTCGCGACCTCGCCGGGCGAGAGACAGCAGGCGCGCAGGCCGTTGGCGCATTCATCCATGTTGAAGGAATGGGTCAGCGCCAGCACCGCATGCTTGGTCGTGGTATAGGCGGGCCCCGGCATCTTCGAGACATGGCGTCCGGCCCAGGAGGCGACGTTGATGATGCAGCCGTCCTGCTGCTTGCGCATCGCCGGCAGCACCGCATGCATGCAATAGAGCACGCCGTTGAGGTTGATCTCGACCAGTCTGTCCCAGCCCTGAAGCTCCATGTCAGCCCAGCTCCGCTTCGGCACGTTGATGCCAGCGCTGTTGACCAGGAGGTCGATGCGGCCGTGGCGGCTGAGGATCTGCTCGGCGGCCTTGTTCACGTCGTCCTTGTTGCTGACGTCGAGCGCAATGGCCTCGGCCTTGCCGCCTTTCTTGGCGATGTTGGCGACCACCCGGTCCAGCTCCTCCTTGCGGCGGCCCGAGACCACCACCGTCCAGCCGTCGGCCGCCAGGAATTCCGCCCCGGACTCGCCGATGCCGGTGCCGCCGCCCGTCACCCAGGCCACGCGTTTCCCATTATTTGTCATGCAAACTGTCTCCGTTGCTTTCCAAAGGGCGTTTTTGCTAAGCCAGCCCGGCCTTCTTGCCCTGCAGGGGATGTTGCATGAACACCGCCGCCAACGCCAACCTGTTTTCCCGCCTGTTCGACGGTCTCGACGATCCAAGCCGGCTTGCGATCGAGCAGCTAGACGGCACGAAGATCAGCTATGCGGACCTGATCGCGCGCACCGGGCGGATGGCGAACGTGCTGGTTTCACGCGGCGTCAAGGTCGGCGACCGCGTTGCGGCGCAAACCGAAAAATCGGTGCAGGGCCTCGTGCTCTATCTCGCGACCGTGCGCGCCGGCGCGATCTATCTGCCGCTCAACACCGCCTATACGCTGAACGAGCTCGACTACTTCATCACTGACGCCGAGCCGTCGCTGGTGGTGTGCGACCCCTCCAAGGCTGAAGGCATCGGCGCGATCGCCGCGAAAGTCGGCGCCAAGGTCGAGACGCTCGGCGCCGACGGCAAGGGCTCGCTGATGGACGCGGCCGACAAAGCGAGCCCGGAGTTCAAGACGGTGGAACGCGGCAATGATGATCTCGCCGCGATCCTCTACACGTCAGGCACTACCGGCCGCTCCAAGGGCGCGATGCTGAGCCACGACAATCTCGCCTCGAACTCGCTGTCGCTGGTCGACTACTGGCGCTTCACCAGGGACGACGTGCTGATCCACGCGCTGCCGATCTATCATACCCACGGCCTGTTCGTGGCCAGCAACGTGACGCTGTTCGCACGCGCCGCGATGATTTTCCTGCCGAAGTTCGATCCGGGCCTGATCATCAAGCTGATGGCGCGCGCCACCGTGCTGATGGGCGTGCCGACCTTCTATACGCGTCTCCTGCAAAATCCCGCGCTGAACAAGGAGAACACCGGGCATATGCGGCTGTTCGTTTCGGGCTCGGCGCCGCTTTTGGCCGACACCCACCGCGAATGGTCCGCCCGCACCGGTCATGCCGTGCTCGAGCGCTACGGCATGACCGAGACCAACATGAACACCTCCAACCCCTATGACGGCGAGCGCGTGCCCGGCGCGGTCGGCTTCCCCCTGCCCGGCGTCTCCGCGCGCGTCACCGACCCTGAGACCGGCAAGGTGCTGCCGCCCGAGACCATCGGCGTGATCGAGGTCAAGGGGCCGAACGTGTTCAAGGGCTATTGGCGGATGCCGGAAAAGACCAAGGCCGAATTCCGCGACGACGGCTTCTTCATCACCGGCGATCTCGGCAAGATCGACGCCAAGGGCTATGTGCACATCCTCGGCCGCGGCAAGGACCTCGTGATCTCGGGGGGCTTCAACGTCTATCCCAAGGAAATCGAGACCGAGATCGACGGCATGCCCGGCGTGGTCGAATCCGCCGTGATCGGCGTGCCGCACGCCGATTTCGGCGAAGGCGTCACCGCCGTCGTGGTGCGCCAGCCCGGCGCCACGGTCGATGAATCCGCGGTGCTGAACGGCCTCGAGGGGCGGTTGGCAAAATTCAAGATGCCGAAGCGGGTGTTCATCGTCAACGAACTGCCGCGTAACACCATGGGCAAAGTGCAGAAGAACATTCTGCGGGATACGTATAAGGATATCTATACGAAGAAGTAGGGGCGCAAGAACGTCGCGTTGAAATAATGAACCGCAAACAAGCCGTCCGAATTAACGAACACTTACTCGATGCCTATCAGGCGATGGACGACGCAAGGATGGCCATTGCCGGTCTCGGCAAAGATGAGCGACTAAAGCTCGAGGACTTGCTTCAAGAGGTTGTCGCAGCTTTGCAACAGAAGCTGCTTGCACCGATCTATGATCAGTATCCGGACTTGGAGCCGCCGGTAGTTGATGAAGAAATCCCCACCGTGGACAGCAGGCTCGAGTGGAGCCAGGTGCGTCTCCCGCCGTCCCTGACCGAAGCGGATTTCGACAGCATCATATTCTCGTTGTTGAAGCCACAGTGGAGAAGACCGCAAGGATGATCATTCTGGTCGAAGGGCGCTGCCAGGAGCTTAGCGTGCCGATCAGCCATGAGGCGATCGCTGCACGATTGAAAGTCCTCGCCGATTCGAATCGCATCGAAGGTGTCGGCGATATCCGCATGTGGCGCTACAGCGAAGTGCGATTGAAGGACTAGCGCCGTAGCCCGGGTGGAGCGCCAGCGTAACCCGGGACCGTCGGCAGATGCTGACTCGGTATCCCCGGGTTGCGCTGCGCTCCACCCGGGCTACGGGACTACTGCCCGCTCACGAGACTGATCACGAACCGGCCGCCGACGATGAAGAGGTAGGCACCGAACGCCATCTCCAGCGCTCGCTTTGACAGCGCGTGCGCGACCTTCACGCCGAGCGGGGCGGTGGCCAGCGTGGTCGGCATCACCAGGATGGCGCCGATCAGCGAGACATAGCCGAGCGCGAACGGCACCTGCAGCGCCAGGACATCGGGAAAGTGCGCCGCGGCCGGCCAGCCGGCATAGACATAGCCGAGCGCGCCGGGGATCGAGATCAGCACCGCCAGCGCCGAGGAGGTCGCGACTGCCTGGTGGATCGGACGGCCGTAGAAGGTCATCAGGAGATTGGCGAACAGGCCGCCGCCGATGCCCATCAAGGTCGAGAGCAGGCCGACGAAGAAGCCGTAGACGCGCATCAAGAAACCCTTGGGCAATTCGTCGCCGAACTTCCAGCCTTCGCGCGCCAATAGCAGGCGCGCGGCCGCCGACCACGCCACCATCACGAACACGATCTTGAACAGCCGCTCCGGCGCAAACCGCGCGGTGACGCTGCCGGCGAGGACGCCGAGCATGATCGGGATCCACCAGCGCTTCAGCACCTCCATGTCAACGGCGCCGCGCCGGTAATGGGCGCGAAACGAGCTGATCGAGGTCGGGATGATGACGGCGAGCGAGGTGCCGATGCAGAGCGGCATCCGCACCTCCACCGGCACGCCGGCCAGGCGGAAGCATTCATAGAACACCGGCACCAGGATCGCGCCGCCGCCGATGCCGAACAGGCCGGCGAGAAAGCCGGACAAGGCGCCAACCGCGATCAGCAGCAATGCGAGTTCAACGAGTTCGGTGAGATCGAGGCCAGCCATGATGTCCCTTGCGTCAGCGTTTAGTCTCTGCGGCCTTGCACGCGCAAGGCCGCCACAGCCGCCACGGCTGGCGCCACGAGGATCACGCCCAACCCGAAGGCCGAGGGGTATCGATCGCCGGCCTGAGCCAGCATCGCGGCCCCATCGAGCAACAGCCCCGTAACCGAGAAAACAACAGGACCGATCAGGCCGTCGGCCGATCGATTGCGAATCAGACGCGTCGTCCTGGGATGCGATACGAAGCCGGTACTCCATCCCATCTCAAATTCCTCCGTATAAATTCCTCCGTATGACGGCTTCTCGGAGCCTAGACCCTTGTCGAAGGCGGGAGTATCTAGCCTGCTTGGTGGGAAGCCTTGCGAGTTTCGGAAGGATCGAATGGACCAGCTTTCGGCCATGGCGACCTTTGTCCGCGCGGTGGAGACGGGCAGCCTCTCGGCGGCGGCACGGTCGCTTCCGAGCTCGCTGACCTCGGTCAGCCGCCAGATCTCCGCGCTGGAGGAGCATTTCGGCACCAGGCTGCTGCTCCGCACCACGCGGCAGCTCGCGCTGACCGATGATGGCCGGATTTTCTATGAGCGCGCGAAATCGATCCTCGGCGAGGTCAAGGAAATCGAAGCCGCGTTGTCACGCGACCGTCACCAGCCCTCGGGCCGGATTCGCGTGAGCTGTCCCAGCCTGATGGGTCGGCTCGTGATCGCGCCGCTGCTCGCCGAATTCCTGCGCCGCTATCCGTTGCTGTCAGTCGATCTGCTGCTGGTCGATCGCGCCGTCGACATGGTCGAGGAAGACATCCATCTGGCGATCCGCGTCGGCCGCTTGCGGGATTCGCAACTGGTGGCACGCAAATTCGCCGATCTCAGGATGATCGTATGCGCCTCACCCACGTACCTCGCGCGCCGCGGCGCGCCGCAGACGCCGCGCGACCTCGCTGGTCATGACTGTCTCGTATTCTCCGATGCGCCCGGCAGCGCCGAGTGGCGTTTCGCGGAGAGCATGAAGGCAGACCGCAAAATCCGCATATCCGGTCGGCTCTGGATGAATAGCCTCGATGCGCTTGCCGCGGCGGCAAAGGAAGGCGCGGGCATTGTGCGCGTGCCGTCATGGCAGGTCGACGCCGATATCAGGGCCGGCAGCTTGCGGCGCATCCTCGCGAACTACGAGCCGCCGCCGACGCCATTGCACCTGGTGTTTCAGCCATCGCGGCTTGCGTCGCCAAAGACCCGGGCATTTGTCGATTATCTCGTCGAACGATGGCGAGCCGTCGATCCGTTCGGCGCGCATGCCGCCGCAACCTTATAATCGAATCAGAATTCGCTTCTTGGTCTGGGCCGACCGCCCTGGTATACCAAGCCTCTGATCGGCTTGCTTCATCAATGATGTAGCAATGAATACCCGTTCGTTTTGCAGGCATTTGGCCGTTGCGCTGTAAGGTTCGACTCCGTAAATAGAATTTATCTACCGCGTTCCCCGATGGGCCGGCCGCGGTCCCACCAAACTCAAAGCCGCTGATGACCGCCAGGATCGAACGACCGCTCTCGCCCCATATACAGACCTATCGCTGGACCCTGACGATGGCGCTTTCCATCGTCCACCGCGCCACGGGAATAGCGCTTTATGTCGGCACGCTGCTGCTCGCCTGGTGGCTGATCGCGGCGGCTTCCGGCCCCAGCGCCTACGCCAATCTGCAGGCTTTCACCGGCAGCTTCATCGGCAAGCTGATCGTGTTTGGCTACACATGGGCGCTGATGCACCATCTGCTCAGCGGCATCAGGCACTTCGTCTGGGACCTGGGCTACGGCTTCAAGGCCAATGAACGGGAAGCCCTGACCTGGGCCGCGCTGATCGGCGGCATCGTGCTCACCGTGCTGATCTGGATCATCGCTTACGCGATCGGAGGCGGACGATGAGCGACTCTCGTTCCTCGATGCGCACGCCGCTCGGCCGCGTCCGCAATCTCGGCGCCTCCCATTCCGGCACCACCGATTTCTGGCGCCAGCGCCTCACCGCGATGGCGATGACGCTGCTGATCGTGCCGGTGCTGTTCGTGATCCTGACGCTGGTCGGCCGCAACCACGCGGGCGCGGCACAGATCCTCGGCTCGCTGCCGATCGCGATCATCCTCTTGCTGTTCATCGTCGCCAGCACCTGGCACATGAAGATCGGCATGCAGGTCGTGATCGAGGACTATGTGCATAACGAGAAGCTGAAGCTCGCCAGCATCATGGCCAACAATTTCTTCTGCGCTGCGGTGGCCTTGGCCTCGATCTACGCGCTCCTTAAATTATCCTCGGGAGTATGACCTATGGCCGCTGAAGGTAACGGCAAGGCCACCAATGGCAGTGGCCCGGCCACGAACGGCAAAGCCTATCCGATCGAAGACCACACCTACGACGTCGTCGTCGTCGGCGCCGGCGGCGCCGGCCTGCGCGCGGTGGTCGGCTGCTCGGAAGCGGGCCTCCGCACAGCCTGCATCACCAAGGTGTTTCCGACCCGCTCGCACACGGTCGCAGCACAAGGCGGCATCTCGGCCTCGCTCGGCAACATGCATCAGGACGACTGGCGCTGGCACATGTACGACACCGTCAAGGGGTCGGACTGGCTCGGCGACCAGGACGCGATTGAATACATGGTGCGTAACGCGCCGGAGGCGGTCTACGAGCTCGAGCATTGGGGCGTGCCGTTCTCACGCACCGAGGACGGCAAGATCTACCAGCGCCCGTTCGGCGGCATGACGATCGACTTCGGCAAGGGCCAGGCGCAGCGCACCTGCGCCGCCGCCGACCGCACCGGCCACGCGATGCTGCACACGATGTACGGCCAATCGCTGCGGCACGCGGCGGAGTTCTTCATCGAGTTCTTCGCCATCGACCTGATCATGGACGACCAGGGCGTCTGCCGCGGCGTGATCGCGATCAAGCTCGACGACGGCACGCTGCACCGCTTCCGCGCCCAGACCACGATTCTCGCCACCGGCGGCTATGGCCGCGCCTACGCCTCCTGCACCTCGGCGCATACCTGCACCGGCGACGGCGGCGGCATGGTGCTGCGCGCCGGCCTGCCGCTGCAGGACATGGAGTTCGTGCAATTCCACCCGACCGGCATCTACGGCGCCGGCTGCCTCGTCACCGAGGGCGCCCGCGGCGAAGGCGGCTATCTCGTCAATTCCGAAGGCGAGCGCTTCATGGAGCGCTATGCGCCTTCCGCCAAGGACCTCGCCTCGCGCGACGTGGTCTCACGCGCGATGACCATCGAGATCCGCGAAGGCCGCGGCGTCGGCAAGAAGAAGGACCACATCTACCTGCACCTCGATCATCTCGATCCGAAGGTGCTGCAGGAGCGGCTGCCTGGCATCTCCGAATCGGCGCGCATCTTCGCCAATGTCGACGTCACCCGCGAGCCGATCCCGATCGTGCCGACGGTGCACTACAACATGGGCGGCATCCCCACCAACTTCCACGCCGAAGTGCTGACGAAGCGGGACGGCGACGACAATGCAGTGGTGCCCGGCCTGATGGCGATCGGGGAAGCGGCCTGCGTCTCCGTGCATGGCGCCAACCGGCTCGGCTCCAACTCGCTGATCGACCTCGTGGTGTTCGGCCGGGCTGCTGCGCTGCGCTGCGCCGAGAAACTGACGGCCAACGGCAAGCAGCCGGAATTGCCGAGGGATTCCGCCGAGCTGGCGCTGGGCCGGCTCGACCATTTCCGAAATGCTTCGGGCGGCACGCCGACCGCCAAGCTGCGCGACAGCATGCAGCATGTGATGCAGACCAATTGCGCGGTGTTCCGCACCGGCGAAGTGCTGCAGGAAGGCAAGAACCTGATCCACAAGGTGCATGGCGGCATTGGCGACATCTCGGTCTCCGACCGCTCGCTGGTGTGGAATTCCGATCTGATCGAGACGCTGGAATTCGACAATCTGATCGTGCAGGCCGTCGTCACCATGGATTCGGCGGCCAACCGCACCGAGAGCCGCGGCGCGCATGCCCGCGAGGATTTCCCTGATCGTGACGACAAGAACTGGATGAAGCACACGCTGGCTTGGCTCGATCAGAAGGGCAACACCACGATCGAGTTCCGCCCGGTGCACGATTACACGATGACCAACGACGTGCAGTACATCCCGCCCAAGGCGCGCGTGTATTGATGACGACAGCGAAGGCTTGCAAGCATGGTTGAATTCGCGCTTCCGAAGAACTCGAAGATCTCAGGCGGCAAGACCTGGCCGAAGCCGGCCGGCGCGACCGAGACGCGCGAGTTCAAGATCTATCGCTGGAATCCGGACGACGGCAAGAATCCGAGCGTCGACACCTATTATGTCGACACCAACGATTGCGGACCGATGGTCTTGGACGGCCTGATCTGGATCAAGAACCACATCGATCCGACGCTGACCTTCCGCCGCTCCTGCCGCGAGGGCGTCTGCGGCTCCTGCGCCATGAACATCGACGGCCAGAACACGCTCGCCTGCACCAAGTCGATGCACGACGTGAAAGACGGCGCGGTGAAGGTCAACCCGCTGCCGCACCAGCCGGTGGTGAAAGACCTCGTCCCCGACCTCACCAATTTCTACGCGCAATATGCCTCGATCGAGCCGTGGCTGAAGACGGTCACGCCGACGCCGCAGAAGGAATGGAAGCAGAGCCACGAGGACCGCGAGAAGCTCGACGGCCTCTATGAGTGCATCCTCTGCGCCTGCTGCTCGACCTCGTGCCCGAGCTATTGGTGGAACAGCGAGCGCTTCCTCGGCCCTGCCGCGCTGCTGCAAGCAACCCGTTGGGTCACCGACAGCCGCGATGAAGCCACCGGCGAACGGCTCGACAATCTCGAGGACCCGTTCCGGCTCTATCGCTGCCACACCATCATGAATTGCGCCAAGGCCTGCCCCAAGGGCCTCAACCCCTCGGAAGCGATCGCCGAGCTCAAGCTGAAGCTGGTCGAGCGGCAGATGTAAGCAGCTGGCGAACGCCGGATCACGCACGCCCGCGGACGTATCGACGCCCGCCAGCCTGCTGCGGACCGATCGCATCGAAGGCCGCTTTCTGCTCGTCGGTCAGCGATCCATAGAAGTCATCCATCGCCGTGCGCACGGTCTTCACCGCCTGCAGCATCGTGTCGAGCCGCCGGGCGACGGCTGCAAGGCGTGCCGGCGGCGTCAGCGCGTCCTCCGGCCGGATCTGACACGATGCCTTCAGCGTGTCCGCGGCCTGGGCAGCGGCGCCCTGAAGCGCGTCAAGATATTGGCGCTGCTGGTCGGTCGGCCTGACCGATTGATCGATTGTGGCGGTCGGCCACTCGCTCAGCGCCGGTTGCGTCACATCGCAGGCTGGTCCGGTCGGGCCGGCTCTCGCCGCGGTTCGGCCCGGACGCTGGCGTGTCGTCGAAAGTGCATTGATCTGCGCCTTCTGCTCATCGCTCAGGAGGCCGTAGAACTTCTCGAGCGGCCCTTGCACCGTCTGCACCGCGACGATCATCGCTTCGATGCGCTGCTGCATCGCTGCAAGCCGGCCCGGCGCCGTGAGCGCAACGTCGGTGGGGCAGGAGGTCTTGAGGGCTGCAGCCGCCTTTTCCGAAGCGTTGGCGAGTTCTTCGAGCGCGGCGCGCTGTGCCTCGTTCGGCTGGATTGCATTCTGGAATGCCTCGATCGGTAGCCCGGCAATCACGCGGCTATCGTCGCCGCACATTTGCGCGAGGTTGGTCCGGCCGTTCGACGGCGCATAGGCATAGGTGTCGAAGTTGCCTCCGCGCCGGCCAGCATAGCGCGGCAGGTAGCCCGCATAGCCCATCAGGTCGTCATAGCCATAAAGGCCGAAGATGCCGGCGTAGAGGTCCGGGTAGCCATAGCCCCAGAACGCATCATCATAGGGATAGCCCCAGAAGGTGTAGTCATAAATGTCATAGAAAGCGAACGGCCAGAACAAGGGGCCGACCCACCCAAAACCGCCATCGCGGTGGCGCCACCACGACCAGTTGCCACCGTGCCACGCCGCCGTGGCTAAGCTCGCAGTGATGAACGCGCGGGTGCGCGGATCGCGCAACGCGACGGTGCTGTTCAGCGCTCGGTTGATGGGGCGCGCGTTCAGTGAACGCCGCACGGCGTTGGCGTTCCGCGCCACGTTGACGTGCCTCGCCGCAAGCGCGGAGGCGCCGACCGCCGCGGCTCTGTTGTGCGGCGCGAACGATCGCTGGCTGAACGAACGGCCGCCATGGAAGCTCGGCCGCGCAAACGAACGGCCTATCCGCGGGGCAAAATGAGGTCTCGCGACGATTGCACGGCCGCCACCGAAGTTTCTTCCGCCGAAGTGGGAGCCGCCACCACGAAAGCCTCCACCATGGAAGCCACCGCCGTGAAAGCCGCCGCCATGGCCACCACCCCCACCATGGCCACCGCCACCTCTGGCATACGCCGCGACCGACAGAACCATCGCGAAGGCCAGCACGACAGCGCATGCAGTGAACTTCGAGCTGAGCTTCAACATTGAAGTCATTTGGACAAGCATCCTCCGAATGACCGCTTCGTCTTCAAAAGGAGTATCGATGCCTGCCTCATACCCCGGTCTGGTGTCCGACCAACGAAGGGCACAACATCTACGTCAACCGCCCGCGGACACGGGCCAATAAGGTACAAAGTGCACACAAGCGAAAAGTTCCCCACCTGCTCCGGGAAATTTCGGCATGTTGGGAATGCGCCTGGCGTCGACCCCACGATCGCGCCGGGGCACGAAGATGGCGAGCTTACCCCGGAGGAGAATGCACGCAGCGCGACACTCCTTCCATCATCGTCGGTGTCGTCGCAGCTGTCGTCGTCGCGCTTTCCGTGTTCTACCTCTTGCGACCGGAGCCACTGCTCGTGCAGGGCGAGGTCGATGCGACACGGCTGGATATCGCCGCCGCCACCAAACATTTAGGCGTCCGCGCCGATAACTCCGTTCCTGCCTGACGCCTTCGCCCGATAAAGGGCAGCATCCGCCTTTTCGAGCAGCTCCCGAAAAGCCCTGGCATGCGTTGGAAAGGTGGCGATGCCAATGCTCACCGTCACCGCCCGCTCCAGTTCTGGATGATTGCTGTCGGCCACAGCCGCCCGAATGCGTTCTGCCAGCGCCATGGCGCCTGGGGGGCGTCTGCGGGCACAGCAATGCGAACTCTTCCCCGCCATATCGAAACAGCTCGTCACCCTCACGCTTTGAGGCGACAATCGTCTCGGCCACCTTGCGGATCACGCCATCGCCAACGACGTGGCCGCGGCTGTCGTTGATCGACTTGAAGTGATCGATGTCGATCATCATGAGACTAAGCGACAGGCCCGATTGAGAAGCTGCCTGCAGCATTGCCGCCCCTTTGGCATCGAACTGCCCGCGATCCTGAAGTCCCGTCAGCGCATCCTTGCCAACCCGCTCAGCAAGCTTCTCGTAGCGATGCCGGTAAGTCAGGCGATCGAACACATCCGCGGCGCGACGCGATTGCACGGGAAGAGTCTCCCGTTCAACGATGCGAAGATATGCGGTCATCATGAGGCTGAAGAAGGCAGCCGCGGCGATCTTGGCGATCCACCCGCCGTACAATGCCGATTCTGGTACGCCTGTAAGGAGATGCAGCCCCAGGTAGAAGAAGACCTGATCGAAGCTCAACACAAGCGCCAAGCTGATGAACATCCGCCCGGGGACGGTATTCGTCACCATTTTTCCAAGCCGTTCATAAATGATGACAAGGGCGATCAGATCGATGAACAGCAATAGGCTGCCCCAGACCATGAGCAAGCCCATTTGGTCGATGAAGCGCAGATCCGGATTGTACCCTGGCAAGCTCGCCGGATTGCTGTAGAGGCGCAGGATAAGCCCTAGTGCGATCATCAGAATGTTGCCGCTCAGGAGGCCGTAGATCGGCTGCCGCATCACCTCGGCGTCTTCCTTGATGTAAAGCAGCAGGAAAAAGCAGAGCTTGCCCGCGAACATCACGGTGGACCCTGGCGAGATCAGACCGAAGGGCAGTTCGATGAAGAAGGTGGCCGCCAAATAGGTCTCGAGGAAGTGCATCGTGCCGAGGAGGCAGAAAAAAACGCCAACTCCAATGCTCTGCCTTGCTCTGAAAATGCTCCCCATGAGAATGAAATAGATGATGCCATGCGCGAGCAGGACAAGAGAACCGAACATACCGCCAAGAAGCCCCTACCGTGAAAGTCGATCTGTTCCTCTCCCTTGCCATTTTGCCTTGCTCCCCTCAATGGGGCGCGACATCGGTGCAATCAGTATCCTACAAATCCTCCATTCCCCACGTCTAGCTATCCTCTCGGATCTCCAGCCGGGAAAGGCGGTAGCCGACCCGCAACTCCGTGATCAGATAGACCGGTTGCGAGGGATCGTCCCCGAGCTTCTGGCGAAGCTGGGCCATGTAGATGCGGATGTAGTGAGCGCGCTCGGCATAGCCCGGCCCCCAAATGTCCAGAAGCAGTTGCCGGTGCGTCAGCACCTTGCCGTGACCGCGGATGAGTGCGGCCGCGACCGCCGCAGGTGAGGATCAGAGCGCCGCGGCTTGAGCGTCGCGCGCCCGCCTGAGGTCGGCGGTCTCGGCTCCCTCATCGAACCAGCGGCAGATTGGCTCCAATAGCGCGCGCGCCGCCTCGAGCCTTCCTTGCTTGCGCCAGAGTTCGGCAAGGTCCGTCGAGGCGCGCAGCTCCAGGGATTTGGCGCTTTGACCGCAGGCCACGTCGATGGACTTCTTCAGGCATGATTCGGCGTCTGAAATGCTGGACGGATCGAGCGCCAGAAGAAGCTGCGCTTTCTGCCGATGCAATTCCGATTCCCATGACCTGCCTGTCACGTCATCGAGATTGGTCAGGGTCTGCTCGACGATCCATAGCGCGTACTCATTTTCTCCTGCCTTGGCGTGCATCTCCGCAAGCCAGCTCTCCATCATCGGCAGCATGAAGCCGACGTTGTTCTGCCGGGCCTCGTCGAGCCCGCGGGCGATCTCGCCGCGGGCCTCTTCGATCCGGCCGAGGTCGCCGACGGCCCGGCCGCGCGAAATTCGCGACAGGATCGCATAGAGCGAAAACCGCTGCTCCCGCGACACCTCAAAGCTCTTCTCGGCGTTCTCGAAGGCGAGATCGGCCTCCCCGCGCAACAGGTGCACGACCGAGGTCATGTAATGCGCGAACGCTATGGTGTAGGGGTGGCGAAGATCCCGCGCCAAGGCAAGCGCCTCCGAGACGCGCGCGAGCGCCTGGTCGGGATAGCCGAGGAACCACAAATCCCAGGACAGCAGCAGCAGCGACGCCGCCTACGGCTCGACCATATAGAGATGGTATAGCGGCGGCCTTCCCTTGTTCATCGAAAGCTTGATCGACTCCTCGAAATGGTCCACCGACGATCGAAAGTCCCCGATCGTCAATAGCGTGCTGCCCATCATTCTGTGGGCGACCATTCGCGGCACGGCGTCCGGCAACGCCTGAGCCCGCGACATGAACTCATCGGCCATGCCGAGCGCTTCATCATTCTTGCCGGACATCCAGGCATTCCCCCACAACCCGAACAGCGCCTGGAAATATTCGGGAATGTTGCCAAGCCGCAGGCAGAGGGCCCGCGCCTGCGAAAAAGCTTCGCGGGTATCGGCGGAGGCGTAGCCCTGCACCGCGATGAGCGGTATGCCCAACGCCAGTTGAATGTCAGTCTCCTGCCTGGTCCGCTCGAGCGTGTCCGGCAGGGCGCTCAGAAGCTGAAGGGCCTTTCGAAAATTGGCGATGGCCTCGACATTGGCCGAATGCGCTAGCGCGCGTTGCCCGGACTTGAACCAGCAGCGAATGGCAAGTGGATGATTGCCTGCCTCCTGATGGTGATAGGCGAGAACCTCGGGCTGATTTTCGGCAAGCTCCGGGAAATCATGCTCCAGGATCGTCGCGATGTCGGCGTGAAACTGCAGCCGCTTGCTCTTGAGCAGGGAGTCGTAGATCGCATCGCGCAGCAGGACGTGCTTGAAGGCGAAACGGACGAACGGCGAAACGTCGACCCGGTAAATGATATCGGCGCGTTCGAGCAATGAGAGCGCCGACAGCATATCCTCCTCGTCAACCTGCGATGCAGCCGACAAGAGGTCATAGGAGAATTCCCGTCCGATCACGGCCGCGATCTGCGCAAGCCGGCGGCTTGGTGCGACCCGGTCGAGCCGTTCCATCAAGGCGTCGCTTAGCGTGTCCGGAACGCGGAGCAAGGCCGGCTGCGCCTTGCGCTCGACGGCGCCTCGGCTTCGCAAAGGGGCGCTCAACGTGCTGTTTGTCAGTTCCTCGATGAATAGCGGGACGCCATCGGCCTTTTCGATGATCTGGTCGAGCAACGGCTGGGGCATGCTCGCGCCGCTCAGGAGCTCCCGGATCATCGCCCTGACCTCGCTGTGCGACAGCCGCGTGAGCGAGTGCATGGTGGTGTTCGCATGAGTGATCCACGCGGGGCGAAATTCTGGCCGACAGGATACGATAAGCAGCACGCGGGCGCGGTCGATGCGGCTGGTGACCAGTTCGAGCAGCTCAAGGGTCGACGCGTCAAGCCAATGCGCATCCTCGAAGATGCAGAGCGTCGGGCGTTGAGCGGAAAATGCCAACAGGATGTCGACAAGCGTAGAGATCGTCCTGTTTTTCACTTGCCGCGGCGTAAGTCCTGACAGTTCGAGGTCATCTTCCAGCGGGATCGACAACAGTTTTGCGATCAGGGCGACCGGCTCCGCCAAGCCGTCAATCGGGCGCGGAAGGTAGACCTTGAGCTTCGCAAGCTTGTCCGCATCGGGCTCGCGTGCCGTCAGTTGGGCGGCCTGTTCGATCTGCTCGATCACAGGAAAGAACGCGCTCTGACTGTGATAGGGCGAGCACTGATGGTGAAGCAGGATGTGCGGCTCATCCTCGACACGCGATTTCAGTTCGTGGAGAAGCCTCGATTTCCCGACTCCGGGAATTCCCGAAAGAAATATGACCTGGCCGTCGCCCTCCTTGGCTTTCTGCCACCTGTCGAGCAGCAGGCTGAGCTCGCTCGAGCGCCCGATCAGCGGCGTAAGAGAACCCGCATGCGCCGCCTCGAAGCGGCTCGTGGTGTGCTTTGCCGAGAGCACGCGATAGACGTGAACGGATTCAGTTACACCTTTGAGCTCCTGGAGACCGAGGTCCTGAAAATCAAACGCAGCTGATACAAGCCGTCTGGTCGATTCCGAAACGACCACCGTGTTGGCAGCGGCGAGAGTCTGCAGACGCGCGGCGATATTCGGCGTCTCTCCTACCGCGTCCATCGACCACGTGCCACTGTCTCCGGTTTCGCCGACCACAACGGGGCCGGAGCAGACACCCACCCGGCACGTCAGGGTAACCGGCCCCGCAATCTTCGTAACTCTGGAAACGATCTCCAGTGCCGCATGAGTGGCACGAACGGCGTCATCCTCATGCGCATAGGGCCAACCGAAGAACGCCATCGCGCCGTCGCCGAAGTAGCGCGCGACCTCGCCTCCGTAGCGCCGGATCGCGGTGCTGCATTCCCCCCGATACGCGTCAATGAGTTTTTGCAGATCCTCCGGATCCAGCGCCTCCGAAAGCTGCGTGGACCCGACCAGATCACTGAACATCACCGTGATCTGACGGAATTCGGCCTCGCGCTGCGGCGCGACCGGGATGGACGCCACGCCGAACTTCGCTGCCGTCAATGCTTCGATGGCCTTCAGCAGCTTCTTGCGATGACCTAAGGAAATAACGCCAAGCTTCCTGAGATCATTCTCGGTCAGATCCGGAAGGACGGAGTATTCGATATTGTTGTCTGCGAAGGTTTGGGCGTACTGGCCCAGGCCGTGTCCACACAGCCAGTCGCGAACCTCGGTCGTTGTCCTCGCCATTGCAGAGGCCCTCGTCTCTTGTCGCTCGAGGCACGCCAGACTGCGACGACTGTCGTGCCGTTCTGCTCACGCCGAGGGCCGAGCACCGCGCCTCCTACTGTACGAAGGCTCTACTCAGAGGATACGGAAGCGCCTCTCCGACCGCCTGCTGAAGCTCGTCGAGCATCTCCGCCTCGGATTTGAGCAGCTCGTGATTATATCCCTCCGCCATGATCAATGCCGATTCATACGTCTCCTGGACGACCCTGATGCGATCGCTCGGGGGAAGGGACGCGACAAACTCGATCGTCTCTTCCACGTGGGCAACCTCGCTCCCAAGGCAACTGTGACTTCGGAGAAAGCGGGTCGCATCGATGCCGTCAGGGCATAGTGCCTGCACTTTCTCGATATCGGTCTTCTGCTTGAGCGCGGCGATGCGTTCCAGACAATAGGAATAGCCGATGCAGCCGATCGGGTAGTCCTCGACGCAGAGCTCATCGAACCGCTCGCAGAGCGGCTTGATGCCCTCGGGGATGAAGTTGGCGACCAGTCGCTCGGCGGGCAGGCCCAGCGCGCGAAGATCCTTGAGCGCGAGCCGGTCGTGACCGGTCTCCTCGCGCGCGCGTTCTTCGAGATAGGCTGCCACTTCCGGCCTCCCCAGTTCGTTGAATCGCCTGGCGGCGCGCTGGAGATTTCGCGGCGTGTGGACAGACGTGTGGTAGGCGCCCACGATGGCGACGATGTAGCCGACGAGCGTCGGCGCCGGGCTGGCGAGGCGCCCTTCAATTCTGGAAAATCCGAGATTGATCGCGCCGTCGAGCAGCCCGATCGTGCTGCCCCTGGCGCCGACGCCCGTCATCGGCGTCGCAAACGGATCTGTGTATTCCTTTGTGCCGCCCGGGAGATGAAACCAGACCTCTCCCGACTCGCGCGCGATGATCGAAATATTGCCGCTAACGTTGACCCACTCCGTGACCAGGGGCGCCATTCCACACCTCCATATCCGAGCGGTCGCGCGCGCACCGTTTCCCGCACCGTGCGCGCGAAACTCGCTAAAAACACAACTCAGGCCCAGTCTCGACCGCGCTAG
>NZ_PSRR01000179.1 GCF_004296405.1 Bradyrhizobium sp. Leo170 | reverse complement strand
GTCGAAATTCAAGCGCAGCTTGAATTTCGGGTGAGGGGCACCTCCGCGAGTCCATCTGCCACCGTGTTTGCGGAGGCAGCCCCTCACCCCAACCCTCTCCCCGTAAGAACGGGGAGAGGGAGAGGCGGCATCGGCCGCTCCAAAACTAATAAGACGCTTTTTGATCATCGGGAGAGAGACCATGAAGCTGCGGCACGCATTGGCCGTTCTGTTTACGCTGGGTGTGATCACGGCGGCCTTCGCCGACGACAAGGACGACATCCGCATCGGCCAGACCCTGCCCTATAGCGGGCCGGCGTCCGGCTTCGGCACCATCGGGCGGACGCAGGAGGCCTTCTTTGCCAGGATCAATGCCGAAGGCGGCATCAACGGCCGCAAGGTGAAGTTCATCACGCTGGACGACGCCTATTCGCCGCCCAAGACGGTGGAGCAGACCCGCAAGCTGGTCGAACAGGAGGACGTGCTGATGATGTTCGGCTCGCTCGGCACCGCGACCAACAGCGCCGTGCACCGCTACCTCAACGGCAAGAAGGTCCCGCAACTGTTCCTTTTGAGCGGCGCGACCAAATGGGCCGACCCGAAGAACTTCCCCTGGACCATGCCCGGCATGGCCGCCTACGAATCCGAAGGCGTCGTCTATGCCAAATATGTGCTGCAGGCCAAGCCCGACGCCAGGATCGCGATCCTCTCCCAGAACGACGATTTCGGCCGCGACTATGTCGCTGGCTTCAAGCGCGCGCTCGGACCCAAGGCCGCCAGCATGATCGTCGCGGAGGCAAGCTACGAGACCAGCGCGCCGACCATCAGTTCGCAGTTGGCGACATTGAAGGCCTCCGGCGCCAACGTGCTGTTCGCCGTGGTGCTCGGGAAATTCACCTCGCAGTCGATCAAGGGCGTCGCCGAACTCGGCTGGAAGCCCGAGCTGTTCTTCGTGCCCACCTCAGCTTCCTCGATCTCGTTCCTGGAGCCGGCGGGACTGGCGAATGCAGTCGGCCTGATCTCTTCGAGCAATCAAAAGGACACGATGGACGTGCAGTGGGCCGATGACGCAGGCGTGAAAGAATATTTTGCGTTCATGAAGCAGTATCTGCCGAATGCCGACCTGAACAATTCGAACTACGCCGCCGGCTACCATTATGCGACACTTCTGATGGCCGCGCTCAGGGCATGCAAGGATGATTTCAGCCGCGAGAACATCCTGCGCCAGGCGACGTCGCTGCGCGAGGTCAAGCTGCCGTTATTGTTACCGGGAATGACCGTATCGACCGGTCCGGATGACTATCTGCCGTTCCAGCAGTTGCAGTTGCGGCGATTCAACGGCAAGAGCTGGGTGAGCTTTGGCGAGATTCTCGATGACCGCTGAGCATGATGACAGAAACGATCGGGAGCGCGAGATGATCATCAGCGGTGAACGCCGGATCGGCTATGGCGAGATCAACGAGCGCATCGCCCGCGCGGCATCCGGGTTACGCGCGCTCGGCGTGCGCGATGGCCAGCCGGTCGCGATGATGCTGCGGAACGATTTCGCGCTGTTCGAGGCGGTGGCTGCGTCCGCCGCGCTCGGCAGCCCGATCGTGCCGATCAACTGGCACCTGAAGGCCGAGGAAGTCGCCTACATTCTTTCGGATAGCGGCGCGGACGTCCTGATCTGTCACGCCGATCTGCTGCCGCAGATACGCGATGGGCTGCCCGCCGGGCTCAAGCTGCTGGTCGTGGCGACGCCGCCCGAGATCGCCGCGGCCTATGGCGTCTCGCCAGCGCTGACCCAGGTGCCCGACGGCCTGACCGACTGGGACCACTGGCGCGACACGCATCCGGCCCTGGCCGATGCCCCGATCGGCGCTTCGCCGATGTTCTACACCTCGGGCACCACAGGCCAGCCCAAGGGCGTGCGGCGCAAGCCGATGCCGCCGGAACTGCAGGCCGCGGCCGCCCGCGTCAGCGCGATCGCCTACGGCATCAAGCCGAACGACAACCAGATCGTCCTGATGAACGGGCCGATGTATCATTCCGCGCCGCACAGCTACGGCATGCTGGCGTTCCGCTGCGGCTGCACCATCGTGCTCGAGCCGCGCTTCGATCCTGAGGATCTGCTGCAGCTCATCGAGCGCTACCGTGTCACCCACATGCACATGGTGCCGACGATGTTCGTGCGGCTGCTGCGGCTGCCGGAGGAAACGAGGCGACGCTACGACGTCTCCTCGCTGCGCTTCGTCATTCACGGCGCCGCGCCATGTCCGCAGGATGTGAAGCGCGCGATGATCGACTGGTGGGGACTGGTGGTGAACGAATATCTGGGCTCCACCGAGACCGGAATCCCGATCTGGCATTCGGCGGCGGAGGCGCTGGCAAAGCCCGGCACCGTCGGCCGCGTGATCGAGGGCGGCATCGTGAAGATCTTCCGCCCCGACGGGACCGAATGCGACGTCAACGAGCCCGGCGAGATCTTCATGCGGCAGACCGCTATCCCGGATTTCGACTATCACGGCAACGCCAAGGCCCGCGCCGAGGCCGGGCGTGAGGGCCTCATCAGCGTCGGCGACGTCGGCTATCTCGATGAGGACGGCTATGTGTTCATGTGCGACCGCAAGCGCGACATGGTGATCTCGGGCGGCGTCAACATCTATCCCGCCGAGATCGAGAACGCGCTGATCGGCATGGAAGGCGTCCGCGACTGCGCGGTGTTCGGCGTCGCCGACGACGAATATGGCGAGCGGCTGTTCGCCTGCATCGAACCCGAACCGGGCGCCACGCTGTCGGTCACCGCCGTGCAGGATTTCCTGCGCAGCAAGCTTGCCAACTTCAAGGTGCCGAAGGACATCCAGTTCATGGATGCGCTGCCGCGCGAAGCCACCGGCAAGATCTTCAAGCGCAAGCTGCGCGATCTGCATCGCGCAGGCACGCTCCGCGCATCCGTTTGACACGGCCGAGGCAAATGCGCTCTCACGCCTTTTCACGTGTGCGTTAGGGGCGGCTTCGCCGCCCTTTCGCGGCCTCCATCCGCGCCCAATCTAGCAGGCTTGTTTCATGCATTGCCGGCGGAGCGCGATCGGCGTGGCGAAGTTCGGTCAGGTGCGTTGGGCTCAGAAGGATGGCAGCCCCCCGACGACGTCCCAAGCGGACGGTCCGGCGGGCGAAAGCGGCGTGCGCGTGTTCCGGGCGCTATTCGACGGCGGGGCGCATTTCAGCGCCACACCGGGGCAGCACCTCGTCTTCGTTCAGATGTCACCCCATCTGCGGCTCGATTGCCGAATGGCTGGACGGCGGCTGCGCCACGAAACGGTTCAGGGCGCGCTCGCGATCTGTCCGGCCGGCATGGACTCGTCCGCCGACGCCGACGGCACGGCCGATATGCTGCTGGTCGCGGTCAAGCCGACCCAGCTTGCGCTTGCGGCGGCGGAGGATTCCGCGCTCGAAGCCGAGCTTCCGGAGCGGCTGTCGGGATATGATCAAACGCTTCAGCAGGCGGCGCAGTCGCTGGCAGCAGAGGGTGCGCAAGGCTATCCCAACGGTCCGCTGTTCTGGAGCGAAGCCGCGAGCCGCTTCATCGGACGCCTGGTGTCCGACTATACGTCGACGCCGCGACGCCCATTTCGCGGCCGGCTCGGTCAATGCGCGCTGCGGCGGATCAGAGACTATGTGCTCACCAATCTCGCCGAGCCGATCGAAGTCGCTGATCTCGCCGCACTCGCCGGCCGCAGCTCGTTCCATTTTTCGCGCGTATTCACCCGCTCGGTCGGCATGACGCCCTATCGCTACGTCGTCCATCTCCGCCTGCAGGCAGCGGCGCGGCATATGCGCGAAGGACGAATGGGCCTCGCCGAAATCGCTGTTGACACCGGGTTTGCGGATCAGAGCCATTTGTCGCGATGGGTCCGGCGCGTGTACGGCGTCGCGCCCTCCGAGTTCGCCTGAGCGTAACCAGCAAAACCGCAGGAATCTTCACGAACGCACGGCCCGCTTCTCCGTAAATCGGCAGATAACGCCGAGCATTCCGCTCGCGCCGATCACAGGAGAGTGAAGCCATGTCTGCTACGATCGATGCCGCCTGTTGCGGCCTGAGCGAGGACTTGCTTGGGCTGGTGTCATTGCCTGGCGATGACCGCTATGCGGCGGCGACCAGCATCTGGGCCAAGCAGGTCGGCGTCACGCCCGGCGCGGTGGTGCATTGCCGGACCGCCAGGGACGTCCAGGATGCGATCCGGGCGGCGCGCGAGCGCGAGTTGCCACTGTCGGTTCGCGGCGGCGGACACGATTGGGCGGGCCGCGCGCTTTGCGAGGGCGCGGTGATCGACCTGAGCGGCATGCGCAACGTCGTGCTGAGCGCCGACCGTCGCAGCGCCACGATTGCAGGCGGTGCCCGCGCCGGCGACGTCGTTGCTGTCACCAATCCGTACGGACTGGCCGTGGTGGCGGGATCGGTTTCGAGCGTCGGCATCGCCGGGCTCACGCTCGGCGGCGGCTATGGTCCGCTGATCGGACGCTTCGGACTGGCGATCGACAACATGCTCGCCGCCGAGATCGTGCTGGCCGACGGCCGCATCGTGCATGCCGACAGCGAGACCAACGCCGATCTGTTCTGGGCGCTGTGTGGCGGCGGCGGCAATTTCGGCGTGGTGACCGCGATGCGCCATCGCGTCCATGAACTGCCGAGCGTCCATTCCGGCATGCTCGTCTATCCCTTCTCCGAGGCCCGCGCGGTGCTCGAACGATGCAGCGCATTGATGGCGTCGGCGCCGGAGGAATTGACGGTGCAGCACACGCTCATGGCCGATCCAAGCGGCACGATGATGGTCCTGATCGTTCCAACCTGGAGCGGCCGGCCCGAAGACGGCGAAGCGAGACTTCAGCCGTTCGCCCGGCTGGGAACGCTGCTCGCAGGCAGTACCGAGCGCAAATCCTACGCGGCCCTGCTCGGCATGTTCGATCCCTACATCGCCAACGGATTGCAGACCGTGATGGACAGTTGCTGGCTGCCGGCGCTCGACCGCGACGCTATCGACGCGTTCATCCACGCAATGGAGAGCGCCGTCTCTCCGGGCTGCGCGATCATCACCCACGAATTCCGTGGCGCTGCGTCCCGTGTCGCGGAGACTGCGACGGCGTTCGGACTGCGTCGCGATCACGTGCTGGTCGAAATCCTGGCAAGCTTCCCGGATCGCTCCGACGCCAGCGACGTGTCGCGGCACCGGCACTGGACGCGCGCGACGCGCGAGCGCTTCGCCTCAGCGCTGCCCGGCGGTTATCCGAACTTTCTCGGCAAGGATGAACTCGATCGCGCGAGACAGAGCTACGGCGGCAACGCCGGGCGGCTGATGGAGATCAAGCATCGCTACGATCCCGACAACGTCTTCTCTTCCGCCATTCCACTGCCGCGTTCCGTTTAACGCTGAGGACGCCCATGCTGATTCATGTCGTTAGCACTGCTATCGCGCTCATGCTGACCGCGTTCAGGGCAAGAAGGGCGGCGCCGCGTCTTCCTCGGACCCACAATTTCAAACGGCTTGTCAGGCCGGCGTCCGCTTCATCGCAGCCGCCGGAAGCGAACAGCGTTTTAAACTATGTTGCTGTTGCAAAACCTCCATCGCCCGACGCAAAGATGGCGGCACGTCACGAGCCGGAGCCGCCGCCATGACATCGACCGACTTCGTCGTCGCCCGCAACGATCTCAAGCATTGCAAGTTCATCGAGCGGACGCTGCCCGATGCCGCCGCGCTTCCAAGCGAGACGCTGTTGGTCAAGGTGACGAGCTTTGCGCTGACCGCCAACAACATCACCTATGCGGTGCTCGGCGACGAGCTGAAATACTGGCAGCTCTTCCCTGCACCGGAAGGGTTCGGCAACATTCCGGTGTGGGGATTTGGCGAGGTGATCGCCTCCCGCCATCCGAACGTTTCCGAAGGCGAACGGCTGTTCGGCTATTTTCCGATGGCGACGCATCTTGTGATCGAGGCCGCCGATGTCAGCAAGCGCGGCCTGCGCGACGGCGCCCCACATCGGCAGGGCGTGGCGCCGGTCTACAACGCCTATGCGCGCGTGAGCGGCAATGCCGCCTTTGCCGGGCGGCAGGGCGACTACCAGGCCTTGCTGCGGCCGCTGTTCATGCTGTCGTTCCTGGTCGACGACTTCCTCGCCGAGAACGGATTTTTCGGCGCGGAGAGCGTGATGCTCTCCTCCGCCTCCAGCAAGACCGCCTTCGGGCTCGCGCATCTCTTGCACACCAGAGGCATCAAGGTGACCGGCCTGACCTCTCCATCGAATACCGGCTTCGTGAAATCGCTCGGCTGCTACGACGAGGTCATCACCTATGATCGCGTCGCATCGCTGGCTGCCGATCGGCCGGCGGCGTTCATCGACATGGCCGGCAACAGCGGCTTGCGCGAAACGCTGCACCGGCATTTCGGAGCGCAGATGAAGTATTCCGGGCGCGTCGGGCTGACGCATCGTCGCTCATCGGAGAACGAGCCGGAGCTGCCGGGCGCCAAGCCGAGCTGGTTCTCCGCGCCCGAGCAGATCCGCAAGCGCGCCAAGGAGTGGGGACCGGGCGGAATCGAGACCCGCTTCGGCCCAGCCTGGTCCGGCTTCGCGCCAAAGCTCGAACAATGGCTCAAGGTGACCGAAGGCCGCGGGCCTGCCGCCGTGCAAGCGGCCTATTTTGATACCCTCAACGGCCGTGTGCCACCGGATTTAGGACACATCCTGTCGCTCTCGGAATAGCCGACATCCCGTCACGGCCTTTCTGCGGCCTGCCGAATAGGTATAGGCTGCGAGGGAACACGCCGCGGAGACGGCCGTGATGGGAAACGCTCATGCTCGACAAGACCGACGACATCTCGGTGGCCGCCGACACGTGGCTCGCGCGATTCGAGGACGCACTTCGCAAGCCTGGCGACGGCGCGCTCAATTTCCTGTTTCTCCCCGATAGTTTCTGGCGCGACATACTGGCGCTGAGCTGGAACATCCAGACCGTCGACGGCGCGGACGCCATCATTGCCGAGCTGAAGCGGCATGCGGGCCGCGCGGCACCACGCCGCCTGACGATCGATCCCGACCGCCGCGCGCCGCGCAAGGTGATGCGCGCCGGCACCAATGCGATCGAGGCGATGTTCAAGTTCGAAACCACGATCGGTCGCGGCAGCGGCATCGTCCGCCTGATCCCTGACCCTACCGACGGCAACACGCTGAAGGCCTGGACGCTCCTGACCGAGCTCGGCGAGCTCAAGGGTTTTGAGGAGCAGCTCGGCGTCAACCGCCCGCGCGGCAATGCCTATTCGCGTGATTTCCGCGGGCCGAACTGGCTCGACCTCCGCAAGGCGTCGACCGACTATGCCGACCGCGATCCGACCGTGCTCGTTGTCGGCGGCGGCCAGAGCGGGCTCTGCATCGCAGCACGGCTGAAGCAGTTGCAGGTCGATACGCTGATCGTCGATCGCGAGGAGCGCATCGGCGACAATTGGCGCAAGCGCTATCACGCGCTGACGCTGCACAACCAGGTGCAGGTCAACCACCTGCCCTACATGCACTTCCCGCCGAACTGGCCGACCTATATCCCGAAGGACAAGCTCGCCAACTGGTTCGAAGCCTATGTCGACGCCATGGAGCTGAACTTCTGGACCAGCACCGAGTTCGAAGGCGGGCAATATGACGAGAACGAAGGCCGCTGGACGGTGAGGCTGCGCTGCGCCGATGGCGCGAGGCGCGAGATGCATCCGCACCATGTGGTGCTCGCCACCGGCGTCAGCGGCATTCCGAACGTGCCTGATATTGCCGGCCTGAAGGATTTTTCCGGCAAGGTCATGCATTCCAGCCGCTATGACGACGGCGAGAACTGGAAAGGCAAACGCGCCATCGTGATCGGCACCGGCAATAGCGGCCACGACATCGCGCAGGACCTTTATTCCAGCGGCGCCAACGTGACGTTGGTGCAGCGCAGCCCGACGCTGGTGGTCAGCATCGAACCGTCGGCGCAGCTCGTCTACGCGCCCTACAATGATGGGACGCTCGACGACAATGACCTGATCACGATGTCGATGCCGCTCAAGCTGGGGCGCAAGAGCCACGCGATGGTGACGGAGAAATCGAAGGCGCTCGACAAGGACCTGCTCGAGGGCCTGGCGCGTGTCGGCTTCAGGCTCGACTACGGCGAGGACAACACCGGCTGGCAGTTCAAATATCTCACCCGCGGCGGCGGTTATTATTTCAACGTCGGCTGCTCCGACCTGATCGTGAAAGGCGAGATCGCGTTGAAGCAGTTTGCCGACGTCGCGACGTTTGTGGCCGATGGGGCCAGGATGAAGGATGGCGAGCTGGCCGCTGCCGACCTCGTGGTGCTCGCGACCGGCTACAAGCGCCAGGAGGAGTTGGTGAAGAAGCTGTTCGGCGCCGATGTCGCCGACCGCGTCGGCACGATCTGGGGCTTTGGCGAGGAGCAGGAGCTCCGCAACATGTACACCCGCACGCGCCAGGCGGGCCTCTGGCTGATCGCGGGCGGACTGGCGCAATGCCGGATCGGCTCGAAGCATCTGGCGCTGCAGATCAAGGCGATCGAGGAAGGCCTGCTGCCGCGCGACGTCGGGCCGCGGGCGATGTTTGCATGATTCACACCGTCATTCCGGGGCGCGCGAAGCGCGAGCCCGGAATCCATAACCACCATCGTGAGTATGGATTCCGGGCCTGCGCCTTGTGGCGCATCCCGGAATGACAACGACCTTGGGGAGGAAATCACATGCCGACCATCCTCGGCTCCGGCGAGCACCGCTACCGCGTGGTTCAGAACTGGGCCAAGCTGCCCGACGGCTGGCAGCTCACCGACGTCGCCTCCGTCGGGGTCGACAGCAAGGACCGCATCTATGTCTTCAACCGCGGCGCGCACCCGATGGTCGTGTTCGACCGCGACGGCAATTTCCTGCGGAGCTGGGGCGAAGGCCTGTTCTCCCGTGCCCACGGCCTGCACATCGATGCCGATGACAACCTCTATTGCACCGACGACGGCGACCACACCGTGCGCAAATGCTCAGCCGAGGGCAAGGTGCTGCTCACGATCGGCATCCCGAGCAAGCCCGCGCCGTTCATGAGCGGCGAGCCGTTCAACCGCTGCACCCACACCGCGCTGTCGCCGCAGGGCGAGATCTACGTCTCCGACGGCTACGGCAACGCCCGCGTCCACAAATTCACGCCCGACGGCAAGCTGATGCAGAGCTGGGGCGAGCCCGGCACCGATCCCGGACAGTTCAACATCGTTCACAACATCGCGACCGATGCTGATGGTTTTGTCTATGTCGCCGACCGCGAGAACCATCGCGTGCAGGTGTTCGACGGCAACGGGACATACGAGACGCAGTGGAACAATTTGCACCGTCCCTGCGCGCTCTGCTGTTGCGGCGGCAGGCAACCGAACTTCGTGATCGGCGAACTCGGTCCCGGCATGGCCGTCAACCGCAAGGTGCCGAATCTTGGACCCCGGCTGACCATCGTCGATGCCAAGGGCAACCGCATCGCGCGGCTCGGCGGCGAAAGCGGTCCCGGTATCGAGACCGGCAAGTTCCTGGCGCCGCACGGCCTCGCGCTCGACTCCAAAGGCGACATCTATGTCGGCGAGGTCGGCGTCACCGACTGGAAGACCAGCTTTCCCGATGCCGAGATGCCTGCCGAAGTGAGGGTGGCGCGTTGCCTGCAGAAGCTGGAGAAGATTCCGGAATAGCCCGCTCCCGCGATCAAACCTCGCCGATCACCTCGCGCCGGCGCTGCTCGGATTCCTCGGCATAACGCCGCATCGCGTGCGCTTCGGTGAGGAGGCCGATCGGGCAGCGCTCCGCGCCCTCCTCGACCACGGCGAGCGATTCCGCTTCCGCGGCATCGAACACCGCAATCGCTTCCTGGATGTTCATGGACGGATGCAGCACCACGTCGCTGTGGCGCAGGATGCCGACGAGACCGTTGTGCATATCGATATCGGCCGCATGCGCGTCCGCGATCAATGCCAACCCGGCGTAACGCCCCTCGCCATCGACCGCAACCACCTGGGTTTTGGAGCCGAGCGGGAACTGCTTGCGGAACTGCGCTATTGGCACGTCCGCATTCACGGTCGTCATATCCCGGCGCATCAATTTGTCCACCGTGAGATCGCGGATCCAGCCGACATCGGCGGCGCTGCGGATGGTCTCGCCGCGCAGATGCAAGCGCCAGGTCGCAAATGAATAGCCGAACAGTTCCCGCGTGATCATCGTGGAGATGATGACGGAGACCAGCACCGCCGTGGTGAGCCAGAGATTGCCGGTCGATTCCAGCGCGATGAAGGACATCGTCAGCGGTCCGCCGATCACCGATGCCGACAACGCGCTCATGCCGATCACCGCATAGACGTCGGGATCGAGTTGGAGGCCCGGCCACAGCATATCGCAACCGGCGGCAAACAGCCGGCCGCCCAGCGCGCCCATGAACAGCGTGGCGAAGAACAGGCCGCCGCGAAACCCGCTGCCGAGCGAGACGATCGAGGCCATCGCTTTCAGGATCAGCACGCCGGCCATGAAGGCGAACGGTATCGACACGATGCCGCCGAGATGCAGCGCGCCATGACCCGAGGACATCACCTGCGGCGTCAGCAGCGCCATCAGCCCGACCGCGAAACCGCCGAGCGCCGTACGCAATGGCGGCCAGAGCCCTGTCTTTCCGAGCAGCGTCTCGCACAGCGTGACGCCGCGCATGATCGCGATGCCGAACAGCGCCGCCAGCACACCGAGCAGCGCGGCGATGGCAAGGTCGCGCCCCAGCACATCGCCGACGGTGTCGACGCCTACCCCCAGCGTCAGCACGCTGAAGGAATGGGCGACAAAATAGCCGGCGACCGCGGCAACCCCGACCGGCGCCAGGCTCGCGGGCGTATAGCCGCCGATCACAAGTTCGAAAGCATAGAAGGCGCCGGCCAGCGGCGCGCCGAAGGCGCCGGCGATCGCCGCCGCCGCTCCGCATCCGACCATGATGCGCTGGTCGATACGGCGCAGGTGGAAGGCGCGGCCGACCGAAGCTGCGATGCCGCTGGAGAGCTGCGTATAACCCGCCTCGAGCCCGACCGAGGCGCCGACGCCGGAGGACCAGATCGTCTGCAGCGCAACGATCACGCTGCCGCGGAACGACATCCGCCCGCCATAAAGGGCATTGGCCTCGATCGGATCGATCTCGCGCTTGGGCCGCCAGCGCGCCAGCGCGAGAAAGGCGAGGCCCAGGAGTAGCCCACCCAGGCTCGGAACCAACACGGCGCGCAGCGGGTCGAGGCTGATCTGGCTGGAGAGCCGCTCGCCGAACGGCAGGTCGAACAGGGCGACATGCAGGACCGAGACCGCGCCGCTCATGGCCGCGACCACCAGCCCGCCAATGGTTCCCGTCAGCACCGCCAGGACCACCAAGCTCGTTTCATGCGCGCGGACGAAGGCGCGCAGCCGGCGTGGAGCCTCGAGATAGCGGGACTTGGTGAGCATTGCAGAGGCCGCCGACGCAGGAGGTATCTGCGGCCTCGTTTACGGGCCCTGCAGGCGGGTGGCAATCACGGCGGGATCATGGCAGCGTGGAATACGATAAACGGCTCAACGCTCTTCACAATCCCGTCACGCTGCATGTAGTATGTCAGTACATGCTGCTTCGCAGCGATATGGAGGCCGGGAGCGTTACTTGAACGCACATGTCTCGCAAGGCGGTTGGCCGGTACTGGTCCTGAACGCGGACTTTCGGCCGCTGAGTTATTACCCCCTGTCGCTATGGTCGTGGCAGGATGCGATCAAGGCAGTCTTCCTCGATCGCGTAAATATCGTCGAATATTACGACCGGGCGGTGCGGAGCCCCTCCTTCGAAATCCAGCTTCCCAGCGTCGTCTCGCTGAAATCCTTCGTCAAGCCGACCACGCATCCGGCCTTCACGCGTTTCAACGTTTTCCTGCGCGATCGTTTCGCCTGCCAATACTGCAATTCGCCTGACGATCTCACCTTCGATCACATCATCCCGCGCAGCAAGGGCGGCCAGACGACTTGGGAGAATGTCGTCGCGGCCTGCTCGCCTTGTAACCTCAGGAAGGGCAACCTGACGACGCAGCAGGCCAAGATGTTTCCGAAGCAGACGCCGTTCGCACCGACCGTGCACCAGCTCCACCGCAACGGCCGCCTGTTCCCGCCAAACTATCTGCACGATAGCTGGCTCGACTACCTGTACTGGGACACCGAGCTGGATCCGTAAGGGGTGCGACCGTATCTGACCTCGCCAGCCAGATTATCCCTCACTACGAGAAGCACGCAGCAGCGTGGGACCGCGATCGTCAGAACGCCCATTGGAACGATAAGGTCTGGCACGACCGCTTCATCGGCCGACTCGCCAAGAACGCCACGGTGCTTGATCTCGGCTGTGGTCCAGGGCAACCGGTTGCGCAGCACATGATTGAACGAGGACTGCGCGTGACCGGCGTCGACTCCTCACCGACAATGATATCGTTCTGCCGTGATCGGCTGCCCGATCAAGAATGGATTGTCGCGGATATGCGGCAATTGTGGCTCGGTCGGCGGTTCGACGGCATACTCGCGTGGGACAGCTTCTTTCATCTCAATCACGACGACCAGCGAAGAATGTTTGCGGTTTTTGCTGACCACGCCTCTGTCGGAACGATATTGATGTTCAATACCGGACCGCAGCACTGTGAGAGCGTTGGCGAATACAGGGGCGATCCGCTGTATCACGCGAGCCTATCACCTGCCGAATACGAGATGTTTACCGAGCGTTTTGGGTTCAGCGTGCTGGAACACGCGACGAACGATGCGCAGGCGGGCGGACGAACGGTGTACCTCTGTCGACGGAATGACTTGGGGTAATGTCGCCTGCTGGCCCCTGAGCTGAACCGCGCGCGCTTTCACCATGTCGGTTGTCTGAACCAGGGCGGACATCGCTGTGCGCCTGCCTCGACCGCCGCTTTTTGGACCCGCAGGGACATCCCGCATTGGTCAGTATCACTGACCTCTGCGTGGCAGCGCGGCCACAACCACTTCACAAAATCGCGCCGCGCCGGTTTTCGCCATATCTACGGCGTTTCGCCTGACAATCGTGGTCCTCGGTTATTCGCATGCTCGGCTTCTGCTTTGAGAGCTTCGCCGGCTGGAGTGGCAACTGACCTCAGCCGGGACAGCGACGGCGCGTGAAAATAGCAGCGGCCGAGCCAGGACGTCCGGGTGGGGATCGGAAGGGCCGAGTGCGGTTCCGGCTTCCTCCAGAAAGGTTGTCAAAATGCATCTCGCCAGCCGGTTTTCTGCTGCAACAGCCGCGTTCATTTTCGCAACAGTGGGATCGCCGGCCCACGCGGCGTCGGGCCCGTGCCGGGAGGCGGCCGAGATCTCGGTCTTGCCCTCGCCGTTCGCTCCTTGGAAGGGGGCGCCGCTGCGC
Organism: Bradyrhizobium sp. Leo170; assembly: GCF_004296405.1. GTDB lineage: Bacteria > Pseudomonadota > Alphaproteobacteria > Rhizobiales > Xanthobacteraceae > Bradyrhizobium. Next base: position 3,531 of record NZ_PSRR01000179.1, on the reverse strand, counting down.
GTCATGATCGTCAGTGAAAAGCCGCTCGAGGGTGTGATGTCGCTGGTCGCGCCCGACGGAAGCGTCGCGGCCAAATCGTCCGATCGGCACGGCGGTGCGCCGTACTCCTGGTTCGCCGAGGTTGCCGAGCCGGCCGCGGGGACGTGGCACGCCACGCTCGCGCTCGACCACCCGACGGCGGATTGCAGCACGATCACTCACGACATCTCCGTGAGCGCGCGCAAACCGGCCCCTGTGGCTATTCCCCCCGGCCGCTTCTGGAAGGTGCACAACGGCTGGAATCACGAGACGGAAGCCTTGTTCTCGGCGTGGATCGAGAAACTGTTCGACGCGCCTCCCGATCAGGATCTGTCCTGGAAAGCCTGGCATGAAGTCCTGCGCGACCGGTCACGCAATTTCCTGTTCAACTATCTTGGTCGCGGTGAAGACAGTGTGAAGACCGGCCTACGCCCCGACTGCGCCGACTTCGTGTATTTCCTGCGCGCCTATTTTGCCTACAAGGTGGGGCTGCCGTTCGGCTATTCCAATTGCTCACGCGGCACCGGCGGCAGGGCGCCCAAATGCTACCAGTGGTTCGACATGGAGCATCCGGAGGTGACACGTCCGCCGGCGCCGCCCGAACAGGAGATCGCACCGGCGACGATCGCCGACGCCACGCTGCCTGGGCAGACGCCGAGGATCCTGAACATGTTCAGCGGGCCCCCGTCGGCCCAGACACCAGCGCCGGCTGCGGCTCCGCAGAAGCCGCAGCCAAAGCCGCCGACAACGTTCGGTGAATATCTGCGGGACGTCGGCGACGTCGTGCATACCGGCGCCGTGCGGGTCGCCGCGAGCGACGAGAACACCGATTTCTACACCGTTCCGCTGGCGCAAGATACGCTCCGCCCGGGCACGGTGTACGCCGACCCCTATGGACACGTGTTGATGCTCGTTCATCGCGTGCCGGAGATGGACGGCAAGCCGGGCGTCTTCCTCGCCGTCGATGCCGAGCCGGACGGGTCGATCACGCGAAAGCGTTTCTGGCGCGGCAATTTCCTGTTCGTGCACGATCCTGCGCTCGGCAGCCCGGGCTTCAAGCACTTCCGGCCGATCGTGCGCGACAAAGGCGGTTCGTTGCGGCGGTTGGCCAACGCCGAAATCACCAACAATCCGCAGTACGCCGATTTTTCGCTTGATCAGTCAAAGATGAGTGCCGAGGATTTTTACGATCGCATGGATGACGTGATGTCGCCCGAGCCTCTCGATCCCGTGAAAGCCATGACGGACGCCATCGCTAGCCTGAACGAGCAGGTGAAGACGCGTGTGACCTCGGTCGAAAACGGACGAAAATATCAGGAGAAGCAGGCCGGCGAGGTGGCCATGCCCAACGGCCCCTCGATCTTCGAGACCTCGGGCGCCTGGGAGGATTACTCCACACCGGCGCGCGATTTCCGCCTGTTGATCGCGATGGACGTCGTGCGGGGTTATCCTGACCGCGTCGTGCGGCGTGGGGCGCGCTACGCGATGCCGAACGGCAGGAGCATCGCGGACGTGCAAAGCGAGCTGCAAGGGGTGCTTGCGTCCGAACTCGCCTCGCGAAAAATATCCTACACCCGCAGCGATGGCTCGCAGTGGACGCTGTCGCTCAAGGAGGTCCTCGACCGGGCCGCGAGCTTCGAGATGGCCTATAACCCGAACGACTGCGTCGAGGTGAGGTGGGGCGCGCCAGATAACAGCGAGGAGGCATCCACCTGCAAGCGGCATGCGCCGCAGGCGCAGCGCACGAAGATGTCGTCGGAGTACCGCACCTGGTTCCGCGAGCGACACTGGCCGACGCACACCTGAATCGCGGTACAGGGCATATCAAGGCCAACCGCTTTCTCGACCATAGACGCACTTGGCCATAGACCGCAGCGGAACGCCGAACCTGTTGTGAATGTCATACTCTACGAACGCCTCGAGGCGGCTGTGCGGCTGCTGCGGAGGCCAGGCAAAATAGGGGGTGAAGAAGACCGGCTGCTGCCATTCGATGAGATTGACCCGGCGATACGCTGAGGGCGTCAGCATCCGCTGTTTCACCGCCCGCTCACACCAATGACCGAACGTGGATGCCTGTGCGCCGGAAGCCGGGGCGAGCAAAAGCACCAGTGCTGCGAGCGCTGACATGGCCTTCATTTGACTGCTCCTCGTGCGGATCACAACGCATGAGATTGCGCCAGTCTTTCACGGACGTCTACCAGGATGTCGTGGCGGCTGTGTCGCACCGCCGGTCCATAAAAGACTGTACCGTCAGGGCTGACGGCATTCTGAAGGCGGAGAGGTTAACATTTTCGGCGCTCCTAAGCTCCAAGGACCATTGCTTACGATCATCTGCGCGGTCGATCTCGAAAATTTTAATCCAGTGATGTGAGCCAGTTCACGTCGAACCCCCACGTTTGGTCCCAGCGTCGAGTGGGGCACTTCAACGTGGGAGAGAAAGATGCGTACCTTCCTTCTTGCTCTCGCGACGTCCGCGACCGTCCTCGCAACTGGCGTAACCCCGGTCGCAGCTAGCGAGTACCGGTACTGCCTCCAAGGCGAAGAGTTTGCTGGCACGGGCGATTGTGGATTCACCAGCTACCAGCAATGTCAGGCTACCGCATCAGGCCGCTTGGCCTACTGCGCTGCCAACCCTGATTTTGTGATCGTCCCGACAATTCGGGTCAGGTCGCACCACCGCTGACGCCACGTGTGTCGCAAGCAAATCAGATGGCTTGGTCCGCTGTGCATCATAAGGCGAAATCGATCATGTGATGGCAGCGGCCAAGTCTGGTATTGGCCCGGTAGCCGACGTGCTGATAGGCAGCTCGAATGTGCGGGTAGCCGGGACGAACCCGGCTCGAGTGAAGGCGGCCACTCATCCAATGGTTGTCGGATCTGGCCTCACCCGCTACTGTGGTGCCCGCCACAACGGGGATCCACCTTTGACGGCCGGATGTTCATCATACCTTGATCTTTATAGACGGCTGCAACAATCATGGTCTGCCGAGACCAGCAGCAAATGGCAGTGCGACAACCCGGCAGCAGGGCAATGCGCAGTCACCGCCTTGGTGGTTCAGGAAATGCTCGGTGGAGATATCCTGAAGACAGACGTTGATGGGGCGTGGCATTTCTACAATTGCCTCGATGGACGCAGAGTTGATTTTACGGCGGGCCAATTCGTTAGTCCGATCGGCTACGACGATATCGTCAGCAACAGAGCCGAAGCCTTTAACGAGACCTCGGCGAGCCAATATGAGCTTCTTCGTTCCTGTGTGACCCTTCTTGGTAGGGAACGTAGTCCGGCACTTGCCGAAAGGCGGTTTGCGGAGCGACGACAGGAATTCATCGGCCTCGATCGCGCCGCGCGCTTCAAACTGATCTATCAGACCAATCTTTGGGGAGCAAAATCGTCTGTATCGGGCGTCGGCTCTGAAATCACCGCGACGCAGAAGCTTCGCAAGGAATTGTCGGATTTGCTGCGCAGTCTGGGCGTGAGAACGGTGCTGGATCTGCCCTGCGGCGACTTCTCAT